>JBAPZR010000001.1:0-4637 GCA_049285335.1 Xanthobacteraceae bacterium
CCCTCGAAGCGGCCGCAGACGAGGATCACGCCAGTGCCGCGGGCGAGTGCGTCGAACCGGGCCTGCCTGAGCGGCGCGCCGCGCGCCGACAGCAACAGGAGCGGGCGGCCGTCCGTTGCGGTCGCATCGATCGCGCGCGCGAGCACGTCGGGCTTCATCACCATGCCCGGGCCGCCGCCAGCCGGAGTGTCGTCGACGCTGCGGTGCCGATCGGCTGTAAAATTGCGAATGTCGACAATTTCGAGCGACCATACGCCCGCGGCAAGCGCCTTGCCGGCAAGGCTCGCGGCGAGCGGACCCGGAAAGATTTCCGGAAAAATCGAAAGCACGCTCGCGCACCACATCTCAGCGCTCGTTAGGCATGTCGGTATCGGGCGCGGGCGGTTCGATGACCAAACGCCTGCGCGGAATGTCGATCTCGGGCACCGTCGCCGCGTCGAACGGCAGCATCTCGGTTTTGTCGCCGGTCTCCGGTCGGATCTCGATCAGATCGCCGGCGCCGAAATTATGGATCGCAACGACAGTGCCGCATGGTCGGCCGGCGCGGTCGACCACGCGCAATCCGATCAAGTCGGCATGGTAATATTCGTCGGGCGCCTGCGGCTCCGGCAGCCGGTCGCGCGGCACATAGAGCTTCGTGTTGGTCAGCCGCTCCGCAGCATCGCGGTCGGTGACGCCCGCCAGTTTGACGACGAAAAAATCCTTGGCCGGCCGCAGCGTCTCGATCGTGAAAACGCGGCCGTCCTCGCTTTCGAGCGGGCCATAGGCGGCGATTGCCGTGGGCTCGGCGGTGAAGGAGCGCAGCCGGACCTCGCCGCGGACGCCGTGGGGGGCGCCGATTTGTCCGAGACAGATGCGCGCCCCCGGCATTCCCGCTAGCTCGCGGCCGGCGCGGCGCCTGCCGCCGCGGGCCCGCCGCCAGCGGCGGCCTTGGCGGCTTCTTCCTTGGCCTTGCGTTCCTTGCGGGGAACGGCCTTTTCCGGATTGTTGCGCTTCGGCCGCTTCATCACGCCAGCGGCGTCGAGAAAACGCATGATGCGATCGGACGGCTGAGCGCCCTTGGCCATCCAGGCCTTGGTCTTATCGAGGTCGAACTTCAGCCGCTCGGTCTTATCCTTCGGCAGGAGCGGGTTGAAATAGCCGAGCCGCTCGATGAAGCGGCCATCGCGGGGGCTGCGGCTGTCGGCGACGACGATGTGATAGACCGGCCGCTTCTTGGTGCCCGCGCGTGCCATGCGGATGACGAGAGACATTGCGCTTCCTTTCTCTGTTTTGTCGTTCCGGGGCGCCGCGCAACGGCGAACCCGTAACCCATACATTCACTTCTTTTTTCCCGATCCGGGAAAGCCGCCCGGAAATTTTGGGCCAAGATCTGGAAGTCCACCCGGAAGTCCACCCGGAAATCCGCCTGGCAATCCGGGAAAGTTCGGCGGCAAGCCCGGTGCGCCCTTGCCCGGCACACCGGGCATCCCCGCCGGCAAACCGCCCGGCATTTTCTCCGCAAGCTTCGCCATCTCTTCCGCGCTTGGCATGCCGCCGCCGAAGCCGAGCATATTGGCGAGGCCCGCCATCGGCCCGCGCTTGGCCCCGCCCATCGCTTTCATCACATCGGCCATGGTGCGGTGCATTTTGAGGAGTTTGTTGATGTCTTCCGGTTTGGTGCCGGAGCCGGCCGCGATACGGCGCTTGCGGCTCGCCTTGAGCACATCGGGGTTGCGGCGCTCCTGCGGCGTCATCGAGTCGATGATCGCCATCTGCCGCTTGAGCACGTTCTCATCGAGATTGCGCTCGGCGAGCTGATTCTTGATCTTGGCGACGCCCGGCAGCATCGACATCAAGCCGGTCATGCCTCCCATCTGCTGCATCTGTGCGAGCTGTTCGCGCAAGTCAGCCAAATCGAAAGCGCCCTTGCGCATTTTCTCGGCGACGCGCGCCGCTTTTTCGGCGTCGATGGTGGTGGCCGCCTTTTCCACGAGCGAAATGATGTCGCCCATGCCGAGAATGCGATCGGCAATGCGCGCCGGATAGAAATCCTCGATCGCATCGAGCTTCTCGCCGGTGCCGATGAGCTTGATCGGCTTGCCGGTGACCGCGCGCATCGACAGCGCCGCGCCGCCGCGGCCGTCGCCGTCGACCCGCGTCAGCACGATGCCGGTGAGGTCGAGCCGTTCGTTGAAGGCGCGTGCGAGGTTGACGGCGTCCTGGCCGGTCAGCGCATCGGCAACGAGAAGCACTTCGTGCGGATTGGCGGTGCGGCGGACTTCGGCCGCCTCGGTCATCATCGCCTCGTCGAGTGTCAGCCGGCCCGCCGTATCGAGGAGCACGACGTCATAACCGCCGAGCCGTGCCGCCTGCATCGCGCGCGCGGCGATCTGCACCGGCGACTGTCCTTCGACGATGGGAAGCGTCTCGACGCCGACCTGACGGCCCAGCACCGCTAGCTGTTCCATGGCGGCGGGACGGCGGGTGTCGAGCGAAGCCATCAGCACCTTGCGTCTCGAAGTGTCCGTCAGGCGCTTTGCGATCTTCGCCGTGGTGGTGGTTTTGCCCGAACCCTGCAGTCCCACCATCATGATGACGACCGGAGCCGGCGCGTTAAGGTCGATCGGCTGCGCGCTCGATCCCAAGGTCTCGATCAACTGATCGTGCACGATCTTCACGACCATCTGGCCGGGGGTGACGGACTTGATCACCTCGACGCCGACGGCGCGCTGCTTGACCTGTTCGGTGAAGCCGCGCGCGACATCGAGCGCCACATCGGCCTCGAGCAGCGCACGCCGGACCTCGCGCAGCGCGGCTTCGACATCGGCCTCCGACAGCGCGCCGCGCCGGGTGAGCCGATCGAGAATCCCATTCAGGCGATCCGAAAGACTGTCGAACATCGTTGCCTTTCAGCTCCCCCCGGGGGAAGAGCTAGAAAACAAAACGGCGCCCGAGGGCGCATTGCGCTGTCGGGCGGTTGCCTCCGGCCTCCAGGGCCGGTCGGCGGCTAAATTTTCGGTCTCTTGCGAGAGCGAGCGGAAGCTAGTGGCGGCGCGTTGTGCTGTCAACCGCGCTAATCCGCGCAATTTGCGCCCGAAAATCAGCCCGGTGAGGACTGACCCGGCTTGATCAAGACATAGACATTGACGACGAGCTTTTTGGCGTCGGCCGTGGCCGGATCGGTCACATATTCCTCGATGAACATGTCCTTGGCTTCGAGCCGCTTGTCGTCGAGGTAGTTGGTGATGGCCTCGTAGGTGTTGTCGAGATCCTCGTAAGAGCCGCGATGAACGAATTTGAGCGCTTGGCCCTCCGGCGATTGGCCAAGGGCGAGATCGCCGTGTGGCGGATTTTTCGGCGAGGCCGCGATCGGCACCGCGGCTTCATAATCGAACCCGCTGTCGTCGGTTGCGGTGAAGATCGTCATGGCCATGCCGTCAGGCTTGATGCCTTCCTTGTCGAGATAGCCGTCGATCTTCTTAAGTGAGTTCCTGATGATTTCGAAAGCTTTGTCCCAGGTGCCGGTTCCCTTCACATAGACGATCGTTTTGGCGGTGAGCGTGGCGTCTTCGCCGAATACGTCGCCGGGCTGAGCCGGCGTCGCCGGCGGGGCGATTTGCGTCGGCGCGCTTGGCGGCTTTGCCGGTGTTTGCGCCAATGATGGGGTTGCGGGCACAATGAAAATGGCCAGGGTTGCGCCCGCAAGGACGGTGCGCAGCGCTCCGAACGACATCGCATTCTCCTTCGGGGGCGGCCATTTCTGCGACGATGGCCGCCGTCGGTGTGATTCTGCAGTCGCCCGGGCCAGCTTTATCACGTCTGCCTGGCCTCGCCTTGCGCAAATTTCCGTCGCTGCGCGGACTGAGTTAGATTTGCGGTCGGGCGAGTGGCCGCGCATATAGATGGGGCGTTCCGGCTTTATTGCGGGCTTTTTCAATGGACGCGCTAATCGTCATGAGGCTTCTATGAACACCGGCGCTCCCTTCATCGGCGCCTTGGCGAACCGGGACTTCGTCAAAATGAATGGCCTTGGCAACGAGATCGTCATTGTCGATTTGCGCAACATGCCGAACCCGATCGCGCCGGCCGAGGCGCGGGCGGCGGCGCGGCAGGAGCCCTACGATCAGCTCATGGCGCTCTATCCGGCGCGCGGCGATGCCGACGCCGCGATCCGCATCTACAACAATGACGGTTCCGAAGCCGGCGCCTGCGGCAACGGCATGCGGTGCGTCGCCGCGCTCGTCAGCGGCGCGACCGGCCGGCCGGAACTGAAGTTCGAAACCTCAGCCGGCGTCATTGCCTGCTGGCGGGCGGAAGGCGGCCTTTTCACCGTCGATATGGGCCGGCCTCGTTTGCGCTGGAACGAGATTCCCTTGGCGCGCGAGTTTGCCGATACGCGGGCGATCGATCTCCTCTTCGGGCCGCCTGACGCGCCGATCCTGCAGTCGCCATCAGCCGTAAGCATGGGCAACCCGCACGCCATTTTCTGGGTCGACGATCCGGCGGCCTACGATCTCACCGCGATCGGACCCAAGCTCGAACACGATCCGCTATTTCCGGAACGCGCCAATATCACGCTTGCGGCAACGCCCTCGCGCGAGCGCGTGGTGATCCGGACCTGGGAGCGCGGCGCCGGGCTGACCGCGGCTTGCGGA
>JBAPZR010000002.1:0-1744 GCA_049285335.1 Xanthobacteraceae bacterium
CCGTAACCGGGGAGATCGGCGATCACCAGCGTGAACCGTTCGGCGAGCGTCGGCGCCACGCGATGCCACATCGTGCGTACTACGTAATCAGCGGCTATCACAGAGCATCACCGGCATTGACGAAACCCTTGCAAATCAGGCATAACCACGCGAGTAGGGTTATCAGCGGTAATCTGTGGAAGCAACCGAATATCACATTGCCTTGCTTCCACCGTGCTTCCACCGATTGAGTTTTGGTTGCGTCGACTTCAAACACAACCGAATAGGGGGTTCTCACCATGCGGCTCACCGATGAAAATCTGCACTTGTGCATCCTGCCGGATGGCGTCGCGGACAAGTTTTATTTCGACGACGAGCTACCAGGGCTCGGCATCCGCGCCAGGCGGGACGCGAGCGGCCGCGTCCAACGCAAATGGATCGTCCAATATCGAAGCAAGGACGGCAAGCAGGGCCGCATCGGGCTCGGCAGCGTCGACGCGCCGGCGCCGCTGTCGCCGACCAAGGCACGAGCGAAAGCCGCGGAGCATATAGCCAACGTTCGCGCCGGCGAGGATCCGCAAAAGGCGCGCAAAGCCGTGCGGAAAGCGCGAAGGGAATTGTTGCTTAATTCCGCGCTCAAATATCTCGAGGATCGAAGAACCGGCATCGTCGGCAAAAGGCCCATGTCTAGGTCGACGTACGCGGCCGCCAGGCGCACGTTTGAAAATCATTTCGCGCATTTGGCAAAGCGGCCTGTTGCGCTCGTCACCGATGACGAAATCCGAAAAGGGCTGCGTCAGGTCATCGAGCGCCACGGCAAGGTCGCCGCCATCCGGGATAAGTCTAACCTGTCGTCGTTCTATTCATGGGCGCTGCGCGAGGGTCTCGCCAAAGCCAATCCGACCATCAACGTGCAGCAACTCGCCGAGAACGCGGCGCGCGACCGCACACTCGACGACGACGAGATCCGTGCAATTTGGTCCGCCTGTGGCGATGACGACTTCGGCAAAATCGTAAAGCTATTGCTGCTTACCGGCGCCCGCCGCAACGAGATCGGCGGGCTGCAATGGTCCGAGCTCAACCTCGCCGCCGGCGTGATGACAGTCTCGCCAGCACGAACAAAAGCGCGGCGGGAATTGCGCCTCACGCTGCCGCCGGCGGCGCTTGATATTCTCCAATCCGTCCCGCGGCGCGCCGATCGGCAATACCTGTTTGGCGATCGCGGCGGCGAGTATTCAAGATGGGGATATGCCAAGGTCAACCTCGACAAACGCCTCGCCGAAAACGGATACCAGCTAAAGCCGTGGACGCTCCACGATTTGCGCCGATCGTGTCGGACGCGGCTCGCGATGCTCGGCGTGCCGCCACACGTCGCCGCGCGAGTTCTGAACCACGTTGACGGGCACCGCGGCAGCGTCGACGGCAGCGTGTACGATCGGCACGACTATGCGAAAGAGCTCGCCGACGCACTGGCGAAATGGGCCGACGCTTTAATGGCGATCGTCGGAAGCGGCCCGAAAGTCGTTCCGATCAAGCGCCAGGCGTAAGCCATGCTATCGCGACCATCGCTCGAGGCGGAGCTCGAAGTCGTTCTAGCGCGCATGGAAGCGCCGCAGACTACTCCGCGGCAGCGCACCGAGCGGGAATTGATCGCTCACTGGATCAAGGACATTAAGAAGCATCACCGCTGGAAGGTGTGGAAACAAATCCAAGATCATGCGCCCACATTTCCGTGGCTCGAGCTTATCAATGCTGTTCTTCACAC
>JBAPZR010000003.1:0-1596 GCA_049285335.1 Xanthobacteraceae bacterium
CGCGCCCGCAAGCTCGCCCGCAAAAAATTGCAGCGCGAGGGTTTGTTACCGATGAAGCCTCGGGTAACCCGAGGCGTTGGCGGAAGAGGCGGTCCTGCTCGCATGCCCCGTTTCTGATGTGGAATAGTCGTACTTGAGACTTGCAATTAAACTCTTGCCCTAGGAATCGGCCGGGCTCGATGTCGACGGTGGAGATTTATGGCGAGCAAGATCCCACAGAAAGAGGAAAAACTGGGAATGGAGGCTCCCCAGACCCCTCCTGATAGGCCCCTGCTCGACCTTTCCGATGCGGCCGTCAAAGCGCTTATCCGCACCGCCAAGAGGTGTGGCTATGTCACACACGATCAGATCAACGCATTGCTGGCTTCGGATGAGGTCAATTCCGAGCAGCTCGAGAACATTCTGGCGATGTTCAGTGAGATCGGCATCAACGTGATCGAGACCAATGAGGCTCAGCTTGAGGAAGTGGTGGCGGCACGTGAAGAACCGAAGGAAGAACCGGAGGAAGAACCGGAGGGCGAGAACGGGATAGTGGAAATCCGGCAACGGTCGGTTCCCGCCAAACCCGCAGTCAAGGCGCCTGCCGAGCGAACCGACGACCCTGTGCGCGTGTACTTCGGCGAAATGGCCTCGGTGGAACTCCTTTCACGCGAGGGGGAGATCGCCGTTGCCAAGCGCATCGAGGCCGGCCGCGAGGCTATGATCGCGGGGCTTTGCGAGAGCCCACTGACCTTCCAGGCTATTATCATCTGGCGGGACGAGCTCAACGACGGCAAGGTCTTATTGCGCGACATCATCGATCTCGAAGCGACCTTTGCCGGCCCGAACGCTGAGTCGCCACCAGCGCTCCCAATTAGCTCCGACGGTCAACCGATCGTCCCGGGCCAACTGCCTACGTATAATACTACGCCCGTGGTCGCCGTCCCGTTCAAGCTGGTTGACAAACGTGACAGCGACGAGACGGCAGGCGAGAGAGCAAACAGCGAGAGCGACCTCGACGAGGACAATGATGAGGAGAATTATTTGTCGGCAGCGGCGGTCGAGGCGGAGCTCAAGCCTAAGGTAACCGAGACCTTCGACGCCATTGCTGGCACCTACAGGCGCTTGCGCCGACTGCAGGACCAGGACATCCAGTGCCAGCTTATAAGGCGGTCACTCTCTTCCGCCCAGGAACGCAAGCATAAGAAGCTGAAGAAAGAAATTATCAGCGAGGTGAAGTCGCTACGGTTGAACCGGGCGCGCATCGAGGCGCTGATCGATCAGCTCTATGACATCAACAAGCGGCTTGTCGGTTACGAGGGACGCCTGCTGCGGCTAGCCGACAGCCATGGCGTCGCGCGTGAGGATTTTCTCGCCAACTATCTGGGCTCGGAACTCGATCCGCTCTGGCTTAACCGCGTGTCGAATCTTTTGACCAAGGGCTGGAAGGACTTCGTCGCGCACGACAAGGATATTATCAAGGAGCTGCGCACTCAGATTCATGCGCTGGCGAGCGAGATCGGTCTTGAGATCGGTGAGTTCCGCAAGATCGTGCGCATGGTCCAAAAAGGTGACCGCGAGACGCTCCAAGCAAAAAAAGAAATGGTGGAGGCGAAC
>JBAPZR010000004.1:0-5715 GCA_049285335.1 Xanthobacteraceae bacterium
GCAGCAGCGTTTGCGCCGACGCCTGCGCCAGGACCAAGCCGATCGCTGCCGCAAACAGGACAAGCACGGATCTGCAAAATGATTTCATCTTGCCGGCCCTTTCACTTGTTCTGGTCAGCGGCAAAAGCCGGTGGGGCTTCCGCTACCAACCATTGAACTTGAAGTTGACGCCTGCGCGAACGAGATTTTCGGTCAAGCTGGCGCTGATCGGAACGGGATTGCCGGCGTTAGCGGCCGTGCAAACAGCAGCCACGCAATTCACCGAACCGCTGCCAATATCAACGAAGAGATACTCGACCTTAGCGGTCCAGTTGTCGGCAAAAGCCCACTCAATGCCGGCACCTGCTGTCCAGCCCGCCTGATCATGAGTGGTGGTCACACCGCCAAAGACCGTTTGCATATTGGCAAAGGCGCCCCCGGCGGTGCCGTAGAATAGGACGCGATCCGCTGCGTAGCCGAAGCGCCCGCGCAGTGTTGCCAGCCAGTTATTCCCGGTTTGGCACGTACCCGTGACATTACAGATCGTAAGGGTGGTGCCGGTATTTATCCCCGACCAATCACTTCGACACCGAACACCAACCCGCCCGTTTGCCAGTTGACCCCGGCCGTGCCGCCGGCGACGCCGCCGCTGCCGTTAGGAGTGCCGGAAAGTCCATTGGGATTGGCAGTGTCTGTAAAGGTGAACTTGGCATTGCTCCAGCGCCAGCCGCCGTTGACGCCGACATAGAAACCCGACCAGTTATAAATCGGCAAAGGGGGCGGGACATAAACTGCGGCCGCTCGCGGCGGCGCGGTTGGCAGGTCGGCCGCGAATGCTGAGCCCATCAGCCCGAGAGCCGCGCATAGAAATGCGAGTGTCCTGATCATGCCCATCCCCATCCCCTATGTTTTCGGGTCACGTTTATACCATCTCCATGTTCTAGATCATGTTTATTTTGCGGCTAAACCGCGGGAATAGACCCGGAAGCCACGGTTTGGGCCTTTCAGGCGCCCGATAAAATTACCTGTGGTTGCAAGACGGCGGTTCGCAGCGCCCGCCGCACCGCTGCGCGAAAAATTCACGGCATGATCCGGAAAAGTAGAAATCAGTTTTCCGAAAAGATCATGCCGCATCAAATAGCGAGAGCTGCAATCGATTCAGTTTGAAGCGATTGAGCTCTGGCGCCGCTGAAGCAGCAAAGAAATCGCCTTGCTACTGCGCCTTCTGCAATTCCGGATGCGCGCGCAGCCGCGCCTTGTTGAGCGCGTAGATCAGGAAGGTCACGATTGCGCCCACCGCAAACGGCAGCGCCGACCAGACGTAGAGCTGCTCGACCGGCAACCCGACGAACAGCGCGCCCATGAACGGGCCGATGATGGCGCCGAGTCGCCCGATGCCGAGCTGCCAACCGGAGCCGTTCGCCCGCAGCGACGTCGGATAGATCATAGCGCCGACGACATTGATGCCCGATTGGATGCCGAGCACGAGCGCGCCGGCGAGAAAGGTGGCGATCAAGAGCGCGGTGGTCGAGGTCAAGCCGGCGAAGCCGATCGACGCAACGATCGGCACCGCAATGACAAACAGAAGCGCGATGGCGAGGAAGCGATGCCGTTGCAGCCACCAGCACAGGGTCAGCGCGCCGACGGTGCCGCCGACCTGGAGCGCCGCGCCCGACAACGCCGCCACTGTCGGCGTCGCATGGGCTGCGGTCATCAAAGTGGGCGTCCAGCTGATCAGGAAGAAATAACCCATCAGGTTGAGCGCAAACATCAGCCAGGTGAGCGGCGTGATGACGGCCAGTCCCTGTTGGAAAAGATAGATCGGATTCGAGCTTGAAAACTGTTTTTCGTCCTCGATGACGAAACGCGCATTGGGCGGCACTTTGAAATCAGGACGAATGTCCGCAAGCAGCGCTTCCATCTTGGCGCGCTGGCTTTCGTGCAGCGTCATGTATTTGATCGATTCGGGAAGGCCGAAGATCGCGGCAAGCGCGATGACGATCGGAACGATGCCGCCAATCTTGAACAGGATCGGCCAACCATAGGACGGGACAAAGGCTGCGCTGGCGAAGCCGGCCAGCGCGCCGCCGAGCGGCACCATGCCGACCGCGATGATCGCCATCGTGGCACGCAGGTTGCGCGGCGCCGATTCGGCGTTGATCGCCACCACGTTGGGGATGACGCCGCCGATGCCGAGACCCGCGATGAAGCGCAGCCAAGACAGTTGCGTCAAGTCGGTCGCAAAGGCGGCGGCCAAGGTGAATATGCCGAACAGCAGGTTCGCTTCAATCAGCGCAGCCTTGCGGCCGTAAGTGTCGCCGACCCAGCCGAATATCTGGGAACCGAACAAGACGCCGATATTGCTGGCGCTCAGCACCAGGCCCAGCGCCTTGGGCGCCACGTGCCAGTCGGCGATCAAATGCGGTGCGGCAAAGGCGATGGCGCCGATATCGTAGCCGTCGATCAGCGCCAGCAGGATCGTCCAGACCAGGAGCTTGACTTGAAACGCGCCGAGCCCGTGCTCGTCCAGAAAATGCGAAACCTGGACTTCCGCTTCACCTGCCATCGTTTCCCCCGAAATCGTGTTGGCGTTTTTGTGTTGGTGCCGCCCGCAAACTATGTCACCCGCCGTTTAAAGGAAAGCGGGCATAGTCGCGCATGGGAAGCTCTCCCCGGATCGGGGACGACGTTCTGATCGCCGCGCCGGATTCCCGCCTTCGCGGGAATGAGCGGCAACGACCTCTATCCGCATCCGCATCGCCGCCTCTATCCGCTCGTCCCCGCGAAAGCGGGGACCCAGATTCGGAATCGTCGCGAGCAATATGCTTTAATCCCTCGCGGCGATCGCGCCGGAGGGGCCGAAGAATTTGTAATTGATGCCGGCCTTGACGATGTTGGTGGTGGCGGACTCATCACTGTTGGTCCCCATCAAATCGACATTCCGCCCTCCGCCACGCCGACCTTGCCGTAGAGGAGCGCACGGTCGAAGGCGATGCCGGCGCGCACCGCCGCGTCAGCGCTCCAGAGATGGCGATCGCTCGCCTCTATCGCCCCGTTCGTGTCGCTGAAGCGATTGACGATGTCGGACCATGCCCCCTCGCCTTCGAGGCCGAAGACCATCATCCCGGTTTGAACGTTGCAACCGATCTGGCCGCCCGCCACCGCGCCGCCGCCACTCGAGTTGATGACGCTCGGCGAGACAAATGTATCGTCGACGATGCCGCCGCCGGCATGGACGCCGGCATAGCAGCCGGTCCAGTCATAACGCGGCGGCGGCAGCAGGTTTTGCGATGCGCTTGCGGCGGGCGGCAGCGCCGCGCCGCCGAACCGGTAATTGATCCCAGCCTTGCCCTCGTTCACGGTCGCCGACCCGGTCTGGTCGAATGGAGAAATGAGGGTCGCATCGAAATGCACGGCACGGCCGGCATAAGCGATGCGGTCATATTCAAGGAGCACGCTCCAATTCGGCGCCAGGGCGTATTCGATGCCGCCGCCGAGCAACAAGCCCGCCAAAGTCGTGCCGCCGTGCAGGAGAAAATTATCCGTTACGGAAACGTCGAACCGGCCGACGGCTACGCCCGCCTTGCCGTAGACAAGGCCGCGATCGATGGCGACGCCGGCCCGCGCCGCGGCATCGGCGCTCCAATCGAGGTTGGACGAAGTTTCCTCCGAAAGGTCTTGCGACGGGATGCTGAAGTTTAGGGCATTGACGATGTGGGCCGACGCGGCCTCGCCTTGAAGGGTTCAGGACGGCGCGCTGGTCTTCGGACTTCTTCGCAGCCGATCTGGCCGCCGGCGAAACCGCCGGAGGATTTGGGAACGGGGTCGGCGTCGCTGTCGCCGACCCCGGTAAACGTGTCGCCGAGCACACCGCCGCCGCCGCCGCCGTGCGCGCCGATATAGCAGCCGGTCCAAGTGCCGGTCGAAGTGCCGGTCGAAGTGCTCGCCGCAACCGGCGCCTTATAAACGGGCGCTTTGAGGATTGCCGCTCCCGTTGCGGCGCGGTCCGCCGCCGGCGCGAAAGGCAGATCGGCGAAACGGTAATTCACCCCGAGCTTGAGCACGTTAGCGGTCGCGGCCTGGTTTTCCAATTCAGGCCCCTCAAGCGTATCGCTGAAAGCCACGTTCCTGCCGAAATAATCCACGCGGTTATATTCGAGCTTGACGCTCCAATTCGGCGCCACGGCATATTCAATGCCGGCGCCGAGCAGCAAGCCCGCCAATGTGGTGCCGCCGTTTATGACGTCGGGGCCATCGGTGAAGGAAAACGCGAACCGACCGGCGGCGAGGCCGGCTTTGCCATAGAGAAGGGCGCGATCGACGGCGATACCGCCGCGGGCCGCGACATCGGCGCTCCAGCGATTGCGGGTGGTCGCATCCTCGTTCGAGCCCACGTTAAAAGTGTTATGATCGGTGAGGCCGGACAATGCGGCCTCGCCCTCGATACCCCAGACGATAGCGCCGGCTTGAACATTGCAGCCGACCTGGCCGCCGGCGAAGCCGCCGCCGCCGCCAATCTCGAACGACCCAAAAGTAGAGAAGCTGTCGTGCATCCAGCCGCTGCCGCCGTGCACGCCGGCATAGCAGCCGGTCCAAGAGCTGAGCCTCGAGAATGCCGCGGGTGTCGGCGCCTTAAAGGGCAGCGCCTTGTAGATCGGTGCGGGCGCGCCGTCCGGCGCAAGCGGTGGCGCAGCACCGCCGAACCGGTAATTGATGCCAGCTTTGACGAGGTCCGCGCTCGCCGATTGTGATGCGAGAAGCACTTCACGATTCGCATCGAGGTGGATGGTCTTGCCGGCATATTCGATGTGGTCGTATTCGAGCTTGGCGCTCCAGTTCGGCGCGAAGCCATATTCGAGGCCGACGCCCAGTAGCGTTCCCGTCAATGTGCCGGCGCCGTTTTGGAAATCGCCGAGGCCGTCCGTGAAGGAGAAGGCGAAGCGGCCCTCGGCGATGCCCGCCTTGCCGTAGACGAGCGCGCGGTCGAAGGCGAGCCCGGTGCGCACCGCCACGTCGGCGCCCCAACGATTGCGGTCGATTGTGTTAAGGGTTTCCACACCTTCGGTAACATGGTCGGAGTTGCTCAGGCCAGACCAGCCCTCGCCTTCGAGGCCGAGGACCATGATGCCGTCCTGATAATTGCAGCCGATCTGGCCGCCGGCGAAGCCGCCGCCGCCATGCAGGAAGTTGCCGTTAGTTAGGTTTCCGCCTGCAACAAATGTGTCGTTAATAGCGCCGCCGCCGCCATGCGCGCCGATATAGCAGCCGGTCCAATTGTAGATTGCTGCAGTCACCGCCGGTGCCTTGGCGGGAAGCTGCGGCGCGGGCGAAACGTCCGCAGCGCGCGCTGCCTGCGCGCCCGCGATGGTAATCAGCGCCGAACTCGCGAGCAAAAAGTTTTTCATTTGCCCTAGCCCGCCTGTTCACGAAAATCGAAGCTCGTATCCCGGATGCGGTGCGGCGTGAAATGGTGCACCGCTGAGCCGGGGATCGTCCGCGTGCGCGAAGGTCCCGGTTCAGCAGCGCACCATTTCACGTCGCGCTGCGCCCGGGATACGAAGCACTGGCGACGCACACCCGCCCGCGGCTAGAGAAACACGGGGCCCGGCCATGCACAATCGCGCGTAGCAAAAATCTTGTGACCTAACTTATGATATATAAAAATTCACCTCTGTTTTGAGTTTTACTCTTCTATTTGCCTGGCGCGGCGACGTGCTCAGGCGAAAGGGAATGAGG
>JBAPZR010000005.1:0-2310 GCA_049285335.1 Xanthobacteraceae bacterium
CTCAAGATGGTCGTCGCGCTGCACTACTGCACCGTGATTTACGGCAATATCGGCGCGGCCGACCGGCTCGATTTCACCGTCATCGGGCCAAGCGTCAATTTGCTCAGCCGGATTGAAGCGGTTGCAAAGTCGCTCGACTTGCCCTTGGTTGTGAGCGACGATTTCGCGCGCGCGCATGGCGGCGCACTGCGGTCGCTGGGACTGCATAAATTGCGCGGCCTCGACCAGACGCACGAACTGTTCGTGCCGGCGGCGGACGACCATTCCTGACGGCAGCAAACGATCACACGCTGGCTGACCTCCGCTGATGCTGAAATGATTCTCCCCAGTTCACGGCAAGCCCAAGGTCCGTTTCGGGTCATTAGCAGACATTTCGCTAAGTCCAACCGATGTCCGTTTTACCCCCCAAGCGGACATTCGCTCCGAACGGTTGAAGCAAACTACTCGGGCGTTGGGGCGCTTAAGTTTTATCTGATGATTGCTACTGGGATGCGACTATTATTTCGGCCACGACGACCTTGCTCAGTATGCACCAGGTCGCTGGTACGCTAACCTTGATATAATCTAGCTACAAAAACCCAGTTGATCCCGTTGCTACGGCGACAAGCACGGCGTCTCCGTTAAAGCTTCGCGCTCGCTCGGCTTGGAGCGTCCTTCTGCCGGTCCCTTCTGCCGGCTCAAATTAAGCGCGCAGTTGATGATGCCGACGTGACAATAGGCTTGTGGAAAATTTCCCAGCATACGCCCGGTCAGCGGATCAAACTCTTCGGCGAGCAGCCCCACGTCATTGCAGCGCAACAGCAGACGCTCGAATAACTTTCGGGCCTCGTCATAGCGGCCGTGCAACACGTAATTGTCGACGAGCCAAAAGCCGCACGCGAAAAAGGCTCCTTCACCCGCAGGCAAGCCGTCGATCCCGTCTTCGCTTTCGTATCGCAGAACAAATTCCTCCTGGGTGAGGAGCTTCTCTTCGATGGCGCGAAGCGTTCCGCGCATGCGTGGTTCCTCGGGCGGAAGAAATCCGACAAGGGACAAGAGCAGCAAGCTCGCATCGAGCCGTTTCAAACCGTAGGCCTGCACGAAGCTGTTTAGCTCGGAATCAAAACCTTGCTGACAAATTTCGGCGTGGATCTCGTCGGCGATCTCACGCCACCGTTGCCTCGAATTGACTTCAACATCTACGTCGTTGGCTGCCCGATCGAACGCCACCCAAGCCATCACCTTCGAATGGATGAAGTGCTGCGGTCCTCCTCGCACCTCCCAAATTCCTTCGTCCGGTTCCCGCCAAGCTGCCGCCAGATGTTCGAGCACTACTGAACGTATGGCATGAACGCGTTCCGATGGCTTCATGCCCGCCTTGCGCGCCTGGGACAGGGCATCGCCTACTTCCCCGAAGACATCGATCTGCAGCTGTTGCGCGGCCGCGTTTCCGATGCGTACGGGCGAGGAGTTCTCATAACCAGCGAGCCAAGGGATGACCAATTCAGGCAACCAGCGCTCTCCGCCGATGCCGTACATGATCTGCACTTGATGCGGGCTGCCGGCGATGGCGCGAATGAGCCAATCTCGCCACGTCCGGGCTTCGTCGTTGTATCCAAGGTGGATGAATGCCAGGAGCGTGAAGGTGGCGTCGCGCAGCCAGCAAAAGCGGTAATCCCAGTTCCTCGGACCGCCCAAGCGCTCAGGAAGGGAGGTCGTGACGGCCGCAACGATCCCGCCCGTTGGCGCGTAGGTCAAAGCCTTCAACGTAATCATCGAACGCTTGACAATGTCGGTCCACGGTCCGACGTCGGGACAGCGGCTGCACCACTGGCGCCAAAACTGTGTGGTTGTTTCCAGCTCTTTGAAGGGATCGATTGGCCCAAGCGGATTCTCGAATGAAGGCCCGTGGGACAACACGAACGGAACGCTTTGGCCGGCGTTGACCACGAACTCGCCAACCGTTTTGAGATCCTCTCCATATAGCGCAACGGGGGTGTGCAGCACCACGCGGTCAGGGCCGGCGATCGCGTGGATGGTGCCGTCGTCGGCCCGGCTGACCCAAGGCACGATCGCGCCATAGCCAAGGCGAAGCACAAGTTCGGTATAGAATCTCACTTGGCCCGAACGTCCAAAAACGATTCGCACCAGATCGGCTCGGCCATCCGTAGCGGGCATGAAGTCGACCACCGTCGCGATGCCCATCTCGGTTTGGAATTCGGTCTCGAGAACGAGCGTATCAGGACGATAGCGGCGGCTGACCTTTGACGAGGGCTTTAGCGGCGCAATCAACCACCGGCCATTCTCTGACGTCCCGAGCAGAGCGGCAAA
>JBAPZR010000006.1:0-2706 GCA_049285335.1 Xanthobacteraceae bacterium
GCCCCATCATGTCCCCGTGCGATAGCCGATACCGGCTGGGCACTGGATGATACGTTCCTCCGGTGATCGAGCATCTCGTCATATTTGGCAATGGTGGTAAGTTGTTCCTTGGGGACCATGTGCACGACCTTGAAGCCGGCGACCTTTAGCTGCCGGAGCAGTTCCGGCAAAGCTTGCGCCGTGTTGGGGTGTATATCGTGCATGAGGATGATACCGTTGCCCCGCTTTTCCAATTGGCTCATGACCGAATCGACCACCGGCTCAGGCTCGTGCATCGTGTAGTCACGCGAGTCGATGTCTCCCGAAAAGACCCCGATGTTGCGTTCGGCAAGGTAAGGAAGGATCCGCAGCGGCTGCGCGAGGTAAGGGAAACGAAAGAAAGGCGCTATCTTTCCACCGGCTGCGGCGCTCACGGCGCTGTTAGCCATCTCGATCTGTTGCTCTGCCTTTTCGTAGGGTATTCGCGCTAGATCCTTATGGGACCAAGTGTGCGTCCCAACCGTCATTCCGGCATCGATCAGTTGCTGAGTGATCTCAGGATGCCAGCTCGCCATTTGGCCGACCTCAAAAAAAGTCGCTCTTAAACACTCGTCGGTCAGGGCTTTCAACACGGCCTCGGTGCTGCCCGGCCGGGGGCCATCGTCGAACGTCAAAACGACTTCCTTGTCGCGAAGGAAATCATACCCTTCGGGGTGCTGCATTAAGCCGAATCGAGGTCCGCCCGTCGTATCGATCTGGACGATGCGCGAAAGCCCAAGACCATCGGGTTTGTCGCAGGGCGGAATGGCGTCCGTCGCCGGCCCCGTTGAGTTTTCAGCGGATCCGTTCTGTGCCGGGCCGGTGGAAGGGGCTGGGGTAGGCGGCGCCTCTTGCACGGTAGCGAGAGGGAGCGCGATGCTGCCAGACGCACCGGTACGGTCAATCTCGCTGACACGCTGATTTGCTGGCGTGGAGCGCTGTGCGGTCGGGGCGCTTTGCCGCGCAGGCGTTTGGCGAGTGGTGATTTGTGGCGCAGCGAGGAAGCCAATCAGCGCTAGCGAAGTTCCGCCTGCGAGCAGCGCGGTGATAATCGTGAGACCTTTTGAGATTGTCATGACCATCCTCCAGAACGCATACGCCACATTCACCCGTACTTTAGACACCGATGTGAACCTACCCGTTCACGACGATCTGGTTTGCGGTGTCGTCATAGCCCGTGCGCCCGGGTCAATTGCACGTCGAGTGGATGGAGAATGGCTGACCGCGTCAGCTGCATGTCATGTACGCCGCGATCTTTTAGACATCTTCTGAATATTTGTTCATGGCGCCAGCGGATAGGCACGCCAATCGCACAACGGCACTGGCATAGCGACGTGGTGTCTGATGCGCGGCATGGATGTGTCGAGAAACCTCTTGCCGCGCTTGTCGAGCCTGCCGACCCCGCTCGCCAGCCGCAGCCCGAAGCTCAACGATCTGCGAAACTTCTACTGCCCGGACGGATGGGGCAAAGCTCACGTTTTCATCAGCCGCACCGGCGAGCTACTCGTGAGTCACGACTACTCAATCGCGTGGCGCGAGATGAAATTCGAGCAAGCAATCGAATTCGGTGGTGCTTTGCAAGGGCTGTTCGTGCACAGCGAACTCATGGATCAGTCGAGAATGGCCTCAAACAGGCGCCACTCGTCGGGCACCCCTTTGAGGTGATGTTTTCCGCGCTCATTGAAGGAAAGCCCTGAACCCGCCACCAAATCGCGAACTGTCTGCGACACCAGTATCTCGCCCGAACCGGCGAGTGCTGAGACTCGAGCGCCAATGTGAACGGCGATTCCCGCAAGATCTTTGCCCACGAGTTCGCATTCCCCTGTGTGTACGCCGCAACGCACCTCCAGACCGAGTGCGTGCACCGCCTCGCGGATCGCGCCAGCGCACCGGATCGCTCGCGCCGGACCATCAAAGGCAGCGAGAAAACCGTCGCCCGCCGTGCTGACTTCCCGCCCGCGGTAAAGCTGCAGCACCTCCCGAACTCTGGCGTAAAAGGCTTCAAGCAGTTCGCGCCAGCGATTGTCGCCCAGCACTGCGGCGCGTTCGGTCGATCCGACGATATCGGTGAACATCACCGTCGCCAGCAGCCGATCTGGCTCATGTGTCCGCGTCTTGCCGGTTAGGAACTGCTCGACGGCATTGAGGAGTTCGTCGCGGCTCCCTACCCACGGCGTATGAATTTCACCGGGAAGCTCTATCAGCTTCGCTCCAGGAATATGATGCGCGAGATAACGGGCATGCTGTAGGTCGATCACACGGTCTCCGGTTCGATGCACGATAAGAGTTGGTAGACGCGTGGCGGGAAGCACATGCCGTACATCGATTTCGCGGTTCATTCGCGTGATCGCGGCGGCGGCGCCCGGACTCGCCGACGCTCGGAGATAGGATGCTGCGCGCTCCGCGTATTCCATTCCGGCGCCGGGCAGTCGCATTGATATGGTGAGGGCTTCCGGTGTGCCCCAGTGCTGCTCGATGTCGTTGAGTGCCCGCTGCCATTGTTCATCATTCCAACCGAATGGGTAGTCGGGCGCCCAAGACCGCTTGGCGTATGAGCCGTACAACACCATCGCTGAAGTGCGTTGTGGATAGGTTGCGGCGTAAAGGAGAGCCATTGCCTGTTTGCAGTCAACTTTATCGAGGATCGCCTGCACGTCGTGCATGCGTTGTTCAAGGGTAAAGATTTGC
>JBAPZR010000007.1:0-1981 GCA_049285335.1 Xanthobacteraceae bacterium
GTCGAGGGTGGCGAACCCCCTCGCCTGTTTGGTGTTGAGCCGCCCAAGCCGCGGATCCAGGCCGTTCGGATCGTCGACATGAACGGCTCAAACTCTTGGGCGGAATTTGCCGATCTCTTCCGCAGCACCCGGCAAGCCTTTCTGGAGCATGAGCGATCCAAGGCAGAGCTGAAGGCCTTGATGCCCGAGGATGCAAAGGAAGCCATCGGCCACGGCATCCGCGGCAAGCGCTCAAAATCCGGCGCCATCAGCTTTGATCTCGTTGAAGCGGAGCGCAACCGTGCAGCGCACTAGCGATTCAATTGGCACGATCGCTGCAGCTCTGGCCAAGGCGCAGGCCCAGCTCGTCAATCCGGAAAAATCACTGGTGGCAACTATCCGGTCCGACGAGGCTATCGGATCAGAGCGGTCATTTCGTTATGCGCCGTTGTCGACCGGCCTCGACATTGTGCGCAAGACTTTAAGCCAGCATGAGATTGCAACAGTCCAGACTACCTCAATTGACGAGTCCGCCGGCATCGTCCGGCTCAACACTGTTTTGGCGCACGCGTCCGGAGAATGGATCGCCTCGGATTGGCCGGTGTGCGCCGTTAGTGAAACAGCCGCCCCGCATCGGATGGGAGCGGCGCTGACCTATGCTCGGCGCTATGCGCTTTTCACGTTGGTCGGCATTGCTGGCGAGGATGATCTCGACGCTCCGGATCTCGTCTCGCCGGCGGCGCCAGGAACCAAATCGGAGGCCGCGTCAACGAGCAAAAAAGGCCACGTTAATGGCGGTCAGAGTCACCCAACGCGGCAGTTTTTAGAAAGAGGTTCGGCAAAAGCAGCTTCGAGACCCTCCCGCCAAATCCTCATGACCGAAGCTTCAGCTACTTTACGAGACCAACTTACCGCCCAACTGCAAGATCTCAAATCATCCGATGAAGCCGCACATTGGGCTCACCGAGTAATCGGCATCAAAAATACACTTACGACGGAGGATACCGAGCGCGTTGAGCAGGCATTCCTATTGAAGATCGCGACCTTTGCCGAGCGGACCACAGACGAACTGAACGTCGCAAATGAACCTGAAGAAAGTCTGACCAAACGACGCAGGAAACGACGATCCGGAGCTATCAATAAAAGCGTACTGATGGTGCCAACCGCGCGTCGCATTCGTGACCGCGAGCATGTCAAATCCGTCGCCAAACAGGCTTGTCTCATTTGCGGCCGACGCCCTGCAGACGCCCATCATCTTCGATTCGCGCAGCCGCCGGCACTTGGCCGCAAGGTCAGCGATGAGTTCACTGTGCCGCTCTGTCGCGGTCATCATCGTGAAGTCCATCGTTGTGGCGATGAGGCCGCTTGGTGGACGAGGACCGGTATCGACCCGACCGTCAGCGCGCGGGCGCTATGGCTAAAATCACATCCGCTGCCTGCAACTCGGGCAAATGTTGCAGCCGCCCAATCGGCTGCGGTCATCGATAACGAACCATAATCAGGACGCGAAAATGCAAATCGAGCCCAATTTTCCAAGGTGGAAACCTGCACTATGACCTCGTACCGGCAGATTGAAGCTAATCGTCGCAATGCGCTCAACAGCACGGGGCCGAGAACCGAGGCTGGCAAGCAGCAGTCGCGACGGAACGCGGTCCGCCATGGGCTAACGGCTGAAACGGTCATTGGATTACTGGAAGATGCTGAAGACTACCGGCAATTCGAAGCAGCTGTCATCGCCGACTATGACGCTCAGTCCGCCGTTGAGCGTGAGCTCGTGTTACGACTGGCCAGCGTGTTGTGGCGGCTGCGGGCGCTACCACCATTGAGACCGGCTTATTTGAAATTCAAGCTGAACATCTGTGCAAGTATCGGCAAGGCAGCGGTTGGTCCCAAACTTTCGAGACGCCATTCATGCAGCATTCGAACCAACAGACGCGGCCGATAATGATTCGCGCGCATCGCAAAGCCGCCTGCATGAAATTGAAACCTTAGGCACTAGCTC
>JBAPZR010000008.1:0-12317 GCA_049285335.1 Xanthobacteraceae bacterium
CCGCCGGTGGTCGCAGTGGCGCCGCCGCCACCGCCCCCGCCGCCCGACGTGGCTTTGCTCGGCGTCGTTATGGATGGCGAAGACGCGCGCGCCGTCGTACGCGCCGGCCCGGCGGCAAAAATTCAGCGTGTGGGAATTGGCGACGATATCGGCGGCTGGAAGGTCGGCCAGATCGAGGCGCGGCAATTGGTCTTGCTGTTGGATGGCCGCACCGCGACATTCACGATGTTCACTGGTATCAACACAAAGGCGTCGTCAAATGCCGGCATGGCCCAGCCGTCCCCTGCCGCGCCTCCTCAGAGCATCGCGCAGCAGCCTCAGACTGCGACGGACGAGCCGGCACCGGCCTCGCGCAAGCGCGCGCGTTAATTAATCTATTTTACCCGCACGCCGAGGAAATTTTCATCGTGAGACGCCGTGTTGTTGCCCCACAATGTTTGTTGTTGGGTCGTACAAATTCCATTCTTGTCCTTGATGATCAATAAATTGCGTTCCTCGACACGGCACTGATGTGCGCCGCACCTCGCAAATTGATTTTAAAATTTTCATTTGATTCCAGCGCGATCATTGCCGGACGCCGTTGTGTTTGTTTGAGTTCAGTGGGGATGCTCCGGGGGATCAACAGTTATGCATTATCTGCGGACCAGCACTGCTTTGTTGCAGATTTTTTTCTTGGTCGGCTGCTCGGCGTCGCAGAGCCTTTTGCAGAAACAGCCGGCTGCCAGCCTGGGATCGTCGGACGCGGTCGTGTCCTCTGTGAACAATGCCGACCTCAGTCCGCGTTTTCCCGGGCCGGCCAAAGACGGCGCTGCCAATTCGAGCGACGCGCCCGCCCCATTGCTCTTTCCGGGCGCCGAGCCCGCTTCGGTCGCGCCCGCATACAATTCCGAGGAGCGTAGCGCCTCGGCCGAGGAGCAAACAGCATCGGCCGAACCGGTGATGCTTCGCGGCGATGGCGTCGAAATGAACTTCGAGGGCACCGACATAGCAACCGCGGCGAAAACGTTGCTGGGGGACGTCCTTCACTTGAATTTCGAAATCGATCCCCGCGTCCAGGGAAGCGTGACACTGGCCTCGGTGGGTCCAATTCCGCGCAAGGATGTGTTGCCGACATTCGAAAGCGCGCTACGCATGCAAAACGCCGCGCTGGTTCACGACGGCAGCTTTGTGAAGATTGTGCCGCTTGGCGACGCTGCCGCGCACGCTTCCGTCAGCGTCGGCGCCGGAGAACCGGGATTTGGAGTTTCGGTCGTGCCGCTTCGGTATGTCTCCGCCACGACGGTGGCGAAGACGACCGACAATTTATTGGGGCGCCCGGATGCCATCCGCGTCGACGCCGCAAGAAATCTGGTTTTCGTTCAAGGAACCGCGTCCGAACGTTCTGCCGCGATCGATGTCATTTCGACTTTCGACGTCGAATGGCTGCGTAACCAATCTGTCGGCGTCTATCCGCTCAAGTCGACGTCGCCCGAATCGATGATTCAAGAGCTCGACAAAGTGTTTGAAACTGCTAACGGAGGTCCGGGACAAGGCGTCATTCAATTCCAACCGATCTCGCGGATGAACGCCGTGATGGTCGTTACCAAGAATCCGGGTTATCTCAAGCAAACGACACTATGGGTGCAACGGCTTGATCGATCCGACACCACAGGCACCACGGTGCGGACCTATCGCCTCAAATACGGCAACGCATCGGACGTCGCCAAGATGCTCGCTAGTATATTCGGCGGCCAGCAATCCGACGCGACCGACAATTCGCCGACAAATCAGATAGCGCCTGGCAGCACCACCGCCGAGTCTCGGCTCGACTCGCTCGACAAGGGCTCGCAAACCGGCAGCACCACCGGCCAGACGGCGAGTGCGATTCCGACCGCGGGAGGAACGACCGCGACCCCGATCGCGGCCGCCTTCGAGGCTTTTTCCGGCCAAAAAAACGCGGATGCCAAGGGGCCGCAAAACGGCGCCGTGACCTCAAACGGCAATGAAATGCACGGCGTTCTGAAGAACGTTCGGATCACCGCCGACACGGTCAACAATGCTGTATTGGTTTATTCCAACCAGGAAGACTACCGTGTCATCGAAAGAGCTTTGCACGACGTCGATCGGCCGCGTTTGGAGGTCGCAATCGACGCCACGGTCGCCGAAGTCACGCTCACGACGGATTTACAATTCGGCGTCCAATACTTTCTTTCCAGCAACAGCGCCTCGCTCGGACTGTTCGGGATCGCCACGCAGACGGTGACTTCCGCGGCGATCCAGCAAGTCGTGCCGGGCCTCAACTTGCTGCTGGGTTCCCAATCGTCGCCGAAGGTTATTCTCAATGCGCTTTCGAGCGTAACCGACGTCAAGGTTCTTTCCTCGCCGTCGATCGTCGCCTTGGATAACCAGCCGGCGCTCCTCCAGGTTGGCGATGAGGTTCCGATATCCACTGGCACCGCAACGATTCTGTCCAGTTCAAGTACGCCGATCGTCAATCAGATTGAACTGCTCAACACCGGTGTGATCCTTAAGGTGTTGCCGCATGTTAACGCCAACGGCAGTATACAGCTCGAGATCGATCAAGAGGTCTCAGGCGTCGTCAATGCCAATAACAATGCTCAGCAGACGCTGACGCCGACGATCTCGCAACGACGCATTCATTCCACGGTGGCGGTGATGAGCGGCCAGACCGTCCTGTTGGGTGGTCTTATCAGCGACAACACGCAGAACACGCGGTCAGGAATTCCTGGGCTGAGCGACATCAAGTTTCTAGGCGCGCTGTTCGGCACCACCGACAGCACCAAGACGCGCTCCGAAATCATCATCTTCATTCGGCCGCAGCTAATTCGCAACAGTATCGATGCTCGCTCCGTGACCCAGGAGTTCCGCGAAAGGCTCCAGTCGATGAGAGGCGCGCGCTCCATCGTGAAGGGAGAGGATTTGATCTCGCCGACCCAATAGCGAGGTCAATAATAAGGAGGCGCCATTGGATGAAAGTCTTCGCCCCAATTTGGCGATCCTCGCCGGCGCGAGCGCGGTCATCGTCCTGCTCTCGGTCCTGATGTTGCCATGGCGAGCGGCCGTTGCATCGGCCATGCTCGGCAGCCTCATGATTGCCGGAGCCGATGTCGACGCGAGAACCTGCCTATTGCCGGATATCGTGACCTGGGGCGCCGTTGTCTGCGGCATCGTCGCGGCGGCCGCGCTTAATCCATACGACGAGTGGCATGCGGGCGCAGCCGCGATCCTGCGCGCGGCGGGAACCGCCGTTGCGCTCGCTTCGCTGCGATGGTGTCACGCCCGGTTGAGAATGCGCGAGGGCCTCGGTTTCGGCGACGTGAAACTTGCTGCGGCGGTCGGCGCCTGGCTTCCGCTCGAGGCAATACCGTTGTGCTTCGCTCTAGCAGCCGGTGCGGCGCTCGTAGCCGTTATGTTCGCCCGCCTGCGCGGCGAAGCGATCTCGGGATCGACGAAGATTCCATTCGGAGCGTTCCTGTGTCCCGCGCTCTGGCTGATTTTTTATGTCGGCGTTTTGCCTGGATGAAGCAAACGCTTCCGTGATCGCGCTCAACGATTCGATTGCATTTTTTTCGTTCATCAACGTGGCCAACGCGCCTCGGCGGCAATGAGAGAAAATTTTCAATCGCATCTCTGTAACGATAACAAATGAAAATTTTCAGTTTCGTTTTGCTTTCGATCATCAACAAAACTTTTTGATTCCATTTTTTTGCAAACTTGGAGCCTCAAATAAGTCGACGCCTTAGGGTCTGATCTCGCTTCGGATGGCAACGCCGCAACGCGTAGTGGGGAGATATGAATATGCCAAAGATCAAATTCGGAACACGATCGAAATATTTGCTCGCGAGCACTGCTCTGCTGTTGGGTACGACGATCTGTTCGGGAGTGGCCTTAGCGCAAGCTCAAACCCAGGCTCAGCCGAGCCAATTCGGCGGCGGATTTGGCGGAGGCGGTAGGGGATTCGGCGGCGGTGGTGGCGGTTTTGGAGGCGGCGGTACCGGTGGGGGCGGGACTGGCGGCGGCGGAACCGGCGGCGGCGGACAACAAGCGACCGATCCCGGCGTAAGAGGCGGACCGGCTGGCGCCGGAGGCCCGCTTCCTGGCCTAAGCCCGGCCGAATTGGCGTTTTTCAACGCTGCCGAGGTCCGCTTTGAAGATGTCGACGCAGTCGCCAACGGACTGGGCCCGGGATTCAACCTCAATAGCTGCTCAGGGTGTCACGCGCAGCCGATGACGGGCGGCAGCTCTCCAGCGACCAACCCGGAAGTGGCGGTCGCAACCTTGAACGGCGGCACGAACGTCGTACCGTCATTCGTCACCGCGAATGGGCCGATACGCGAAGCGCGCTTCGTACTCAATCCTAACGGCACGCCCGACGGCGGCGTGCACGATCTTTTCACCATCACCGGCCGCTCGGATGCGCATGGCTGTACCCTCGCGCAGCCCAACTTTGCCGCCGCGATCGCCGCGAACAATATTATTTTCCGGATACCCACTCCCACTTTTGGCCTCGGATTGGTGGAAAACGTCTCCGACACTGGACTGCAAACGGCGTTCCAGAGCACCGCACAACAAAAGGGATCATTGGGAATTTCCGGAAACTTCAATATCAGCGGCAATACCGGCAACGTCACCCGCTTTGGATGGAAAGCGCAGAACCCGTCGCTGTTGGTCTTTAGCGGCGAGGCCTACAATGTCGAAATGGGCGTAACCAACGATGCCTTCCCGGAAGAACGGAACAGCCCGCCACCAAGCTGCCAGTTGAATCCTCTTCCGGAAGACACGACCAATCTGACGGACACCACCAACGGCGTGAGCCCGGCTTCGGGTGTCTCCTCAGACATCGTCAACTTCGCTGCGTTCATGCGTATGTTGGCTGCGCCAACCCCGGCAAACGGCAACTCGCCGGCGACTGCGACGGCAACGACATCATCGACAACGACATCATCGACGACAGCCGCCCCTGTTGAGGTGGCTGACGCGGATCCAACAAGCGTCCTGTCCGCAGCTTCTGGAACGTCATCGACATCCGCGGCAACGACAGGCTCGACGACATCGACCGGATCCACCGCTTCGCTCACCCGCGGCCAGCAGGTCTTTGCCAATATCGGGTGCCAAGCCTGCCACGTGATCAGTCAAACCACGGGCAACTCCGAAATTGGCGCCGCCGCGATCAATGTCACGTTCCAACCGCTGAGCGATTTCGCTTTGCACAATATGGGCACGGGTCTCGCCGACAGAGTCGCCCAGGGCGCCGCGACGGGAAGTCAGTTCCGCAGCGCGCCGCTCTGGGGCGTCGGCCAGCGTATCTTCTTCCTTCATGACGGCCGGACGACCGATCTGAGGGTCGCCATCGAGCAGCACTCAAGCAGCGGCTCGGAAGCCAATACCGTGATCAACAACTTCAATATGCTCAGCGTCAGCGATCAGCAGTCGCTGTTGAACTACCTGCGCTCGCTGTGATCGCGGGCTTACCCATGATGCGGCGCCCATTGTATTTGGGCGCCGCAATCTGCGTGTTGGGCTTGCTCGCTTGGCAATTTGGCGCCGCGATATCCCTTCGCGGCGCCAAAGCCTTCACGTCAAATCCGGAGGACGGAAAAGTCGCCAGGGACAGATATGTAAGCAACTATTTCGGCTTGAGTTACCGATTGCCGCAGGGTTGGACCGTCGGCGAGGCCGGTGCCGATCCCTCGCAATCCGGCTATTACGTGCTGTCGACGCTGGTACCGAAATCGGCTCCCAACGCGAACATCCTTATTGCCGCACAAGACATGTTTTTCGGCGCCAGCACGCGCAGCAATGTGGAAGATAGAGCGCGCGATTTTCAGGAGGCGGTGTCGCACGTTGACGGCATGATCATCGACCGCGACTTGACCGAGGTGACGATCGCGAACCATCTCCTTTATCGCGTCGACTACAGCGGGGTCGGTCTCTTTCGCGCAAGACTTGAAATGGAAGTGCGATGCCATGTTGTCAGCGTGAATGTGACGGCGAGCGACAGAGACCTGCTGGAGCGTCTCGCCGGCAACCGCGACAGCCTTTCATTCGCAACAATACGCAATGCCGCATCTTCACCCCCACCCTGCGTGAACGACTATGCGGTCGGGGATAATGTCCTGCATAAAGCCGATCCGGTGGCGGTAGGTCCGAAATTCGTACCGATCCCGGTGCGAATTATTGTAGGCGCGGACGGCAGCGTGAAGCACGTGCATGTGATCCACGCGACGGACGACCAGCGTCGCAGCATCGAAGACGCGCTGTACCGGTGGAAGCTCAAGCCTTATGAGGTGGATGGCCGTCCAAGCCCGGTCGAGACTGGATTGGTCTTCAAGTTTACGGCAGGCAACGAGGACTCGCACTGAGAGATCACGGCGCTGAGACTATGGCGCCGCGATATGCCAAACGTTGTTACGTCCGTCGCCATCGACGTCACCGGGCTTCTGGTCGTCCATCCATTTGTAAAGCGGCTTGCTTTTGTAGGCCCATTGCTTCGAACCGTCGTCGCGGACGATAACCGTCCAATCCCCCGTAGTTTTGGCGTCGACCGCCGCTGTAAAGGGTGGCCAATTGGTCGCGCATTTCCCGCTGCAAGCCGATTTGCCGGGAGTGGTGTCGCGGTCGAATGTGTAAAGCGTCATGCCATCGGTATCGACCAATGTTTTGCCTTTGGCTGTGTCGACGATTTTAGCCGGCGCGGCTATTTGCGATGACGCGATCGACGTACCGAGGACCAGGACGGCGGATACCGCCGTCAACGCGATCGTTTTTTTCATGACGCCGACTCCCTGGTTGGTTGCGAGACTGCCGGCCACGTCGCAAGGCAGGCGCGAACAAACGTTTTCGAGCGCGAGTAGACTTCACGAAGATCAAAGCGGATTGTTTGCGGATATTTGCCGAAAACATGACGGCTGCGATTTTTCGCAGCGAAACAAAATGAAATTGAACAAACTTAGAGATAAACCGTCGGCTATTTGAAATAGGTGACGCCGCAGCTCAGTTTGCCGACGCGCGCCTCAACGGTTTGTTTGGGCACCGGCACGGTCGTGCCGGGCTTTGGCAGCTTATAGTCAACGGTGATGACGCTGCCTTCCGGCGCGTTCTGAGCTGCTTCGTACGTTCTTTTGCCGACCGGATCGTCCTTAAGCGACAAGCTTCGGACATCGGCATCCAACAGGGCGGGACTTTCGTAGGCGGTGATTTTGCCGTCTGACATGTTGTAGCAGAATACGTCGAGATCGTGGTCGCGGAACTCTTTGTTGCTCGGATCGTTGAATTGGCTCAGCGCCTTAGCCTCATCGGTTTTAAGCGCGCCGATGGCGCGATCGAGCATTGCTCTTGCTTCGTCTGCAGTTCCGAATTGTTGAGCGCCGAGCGCTGCGGCACTCCACAGCAGCACGACCGCGGTCATTCCGGACGCAACGACGTTCTTACTCATGGAACCCCTCAATAAGGTTGGACCGCCCTATATACGGAAACTGTATTCGCGGAAGTCAAGCGCATGCGTTTTTCTTTGCCGTCGCCGCGCCAAAAAAGCCGCAATGACGGTGACGCAAATGTCGATCCGTTTAGCGCCTTATCTCCCTGACAGAACGATCGAGATCCCGAAGGTGGGCGCGCATTTCTTCCAAAGCGAAACCCAACGCAAAGATGCGCTCGACCGTATCCATGGACAGGCCCACGGTGAGACCCTCGTTGCGAACTTTGGTAAATGCTTCGGCATAGTCTTCGATCGCCGCCTCGGCCGCGTCGAGCAACGAGGGACTTCCGCCACGGGCGAGGGCTTCGGCAGTCTCGTGAAAATATTCGGCGACTGTCTTGGTTACCTGCGCGAGCGGAGGTCCGAGGCGTGTTTGCAGCGCCTGCGGAAACGGCGCGACTGCCGACCGTCCGATCATGATGAGGTCGTGACGGAGCCTTAGCAGTGTGCGCAGCAGCGGCCCAATGTCGGCCTGACTGGCGAGAAAGCCTATCTGCTCGTGCCGAACTTCGGAGGCGGTCGCCGCCAGTTGCGTAAACACGCGTCCAATAGTGTCTTGAAGTTGCCCAACAACTGCGGGATCGCGCGCCTGCGTAAAGCCCGAAAACAATTGAGGGAGACATTGCGCCATCCGATCGAGCATCTGTGATGCGGTTTTCATCGTCAGCGATCGAGCGCGTGCGGGGAACACCAGTAACGAAACCACCACCGCGGTAAATCCGCCAACGGCGACCTCGATCACGCGATAGAGCGCCGACTGGATGGGCCCCACATGCGATATTGCCGGAACCAGAAGGACCAATACGCCCGTGAAGGTCGCAGCGCTGAAGCTCGGGTTGATCGCGCCGAGCAATGCGAGTGGTGCGACGGTAAGCGCCAAAACGGCAAACAGCGCAAATTCATTCGTATGCGGAATCAATGTGGCTATTGCGCCGGCGTACACCGCCCCGCAGAGCGTGCCGACGACATAGTCGATGGTCGCTTTTACCGACCTTCCGAACGTGACTTGCGTAAGAATGACCGCTGTCAACACCGTCCACAGTGGAAGCGGAACGTTCAACAACAACGACAACACCAAGCCGAGAACTGCGGCGACCGTCACCCTCAGCGAAACGCCCAGTTGGCCCTTATGCTCCTGAGCCAGTGCGACGAGGAACATCCATCGCGTTGCGATCTCGCTCATGAGTAGCTCCTGACAAGAAATCCTAAAATCAAGTCTCGGACGATTTTCGATTCGCGTGCCCACCTTTATCGGGGCGCCAAATTCTAGCGTTTGAATTGTTTTCTCAGCCAAACGACAACCACGTCCGCCATTTCATCGATCACATCCGCATCCGTGCGGCCAGATCGCCTTAGCACATGAAATGAGTGATCGGCCTCGCCGATGACGTGAAGCGTAGCCCTGGTGCCGAGTTTTTCGGTGACGGTGCGGATGAGAGGCAACTCCGCGAGCTTGTCTTTGTCTCCCTGGAGAAACAGCATCGGGATCGTCACCTTAAACAGGTGCGCCACCCTTTCGGTCGACGGTTTGCCGGACGCATGAAGCGGAAAGCCGAGGAACACGAGGCCAGCGACATTCGGTAAGGGCAACGCGGACTGGGCCTGCGAGGTCATGCGGCCGCCGAACGATTTGCCGCCGGCAATCAGCATCGGGTTTGGACAGTGCTGCCTCGCCGCGCCGACGGCGGCACGGACTGCCGCCTGCGCAACGGCGGGGGGATCCGGCCGTTTGGCGCGAGCTTCCATGGAGGGGAACTGATAACGCAACGTTGCGAGACCGCGGTCGAATAGCGCGCTGGCCACATTGCCCATGAAGGGATGGTTCATGCCGGCCCCTGCCCCATGGGCGAAGACAAAGCACGCCAGCGGATCGGCCGGCTTAACGAGAAGCGCCGAGACGGAGCATTGGGCGTCGATGTTAATGCGGAGGTTTTCCATGAAGCGTCCAGTGTAACCTCAGTCACAGCCACGAATCCCACCTCCCATTACTTTCAAAGGGAAGTTTTCTCAGAAAAGGAAATTCCCTATGTCCACCGGTCTCCGCGAGCTACGCGCCAAGAAGACAACGTCCCGATGGTCCTGGCTGGCTACAGCGGTCAAAGATCCCAGTCTGATTGCAATCGTGAGCTTCTGTGCGATCGGCCTGTTGATCACACTCAATCTAATGCTTCGCTTTCCGGATTTCGGCGCGATTATAGCCCAGTACAACCAGTTCTGATTGCGACCCCTTGCAGGGCAACCCGCCGGCCGCAAAAGCGTACGCCGGCCTTGGCCCAACCAAGGCGGCGCGGCCTCCGGCGTATTGTCACCGGCCGGTCCCCCGGCCCCTCGAAATTGGGCTGTTCCCGCCAGATTTTCCGCGGTATCGACATTTTTCCGAGCTTAATCTGCCCGATATTGGTCGTTTGAGTCGACTACTCCATGACAGGGCTTGCCGTATGTCCGCACCGGACGATGTTCCGTACTTCTCGCGTTTCGTGATCAAATTCCTCGAGATTTTAGCCGCCGGCCTCGCCACAGCCGTCAGCGGTTACATGATCGCGCATCTCGCCGGCGCTTTGTCGTCCTCTACGCCGGCAGCTGTGGGAAACGCCACTCAAGTCGCTCCGAGCGCCGGCGGGGTATCGAGCAGCCCGTCAGCCAAGCCTCCCGCACCTGCTTCGGCCGACGCGGGCGAACAGCACCCCGTTCAGGAGGCCAACACTCCCGCCGACGCGCAATCGGTGCCGGGAGCTGAACCGTCGCATGAGGACGCCGCGAAACTTGTTCGCAAGCACTTGGAAGCGGACAAGCACTTGGAGACGGACACCAGCGCGGCCGCGGGCGCCACCGAAGGCAAGCGCGATCAAGAAGCAAACAAGCATTCTCGAGATGCAGTCTTAGACCGCATTCGGGCGGCTCTCGCCAACAGCAATGCCAAACGAGCAATTCCACCAGGCGCGCCGCAGCCTCCGGGCGGCAGCGGCCCGCGGTCAGCCGCGACAATTGGATCACAGCCAGCGCCGATCGATAAGCGACCAGGTGCGGCGTCCAGTCCAGCGTCTGTCACCTTGGCGTCCCCCGGTTCCGCCAAGCCTCCTCCGCAACCAATCCAACAAGCAGTTCAGCCACCGATCCAGCAACAAGTCCCGACAACGATCCAGCAACAACCTCCCACCGAACCCACTCCGCTCAATACGGTCGAGATACCGTCACGGCCGGTCGCTACCGTTCAGACAGCTCCCTCGCCTCCGGCTGCCTCCTCGGACGATACCGGTATGTTTTCTGGCCTCGATCGGCTACGGCACGACCCGCTGGCCGCGAGCGAAGACGCACCGCGTCCACCGATGCCGGTCGGCCAGTAGCAGGCGGCGCGATTGAATCACGATCGGGGTTTTGATCCCGAACGCGCGCAGCGCACCAAACAGGGGTGCGAAGAAGCCTACATTTGTCAGTGTGGTTAACGCGCGCAACCGCCACAAACACCTTGCGATTTTTGGATATCGAACGCGGTGCGCAGAATGCGTTGCCGCAAAAAGAGCGATCTAATGCCCGACCGGTCATAGGAAAGCCTCATAACCTGGCAAAAGTCCAAACAGATTGCCGCGCCCAAGCAACCGCGGCGGCAATGGCAATGGACGCCCTCGATGATCTCCTGGCCAGGTCGCGGCCGCAGCGCCCGTGATGAAGCTGGTATTCTTTTTGCCTTCAGAGAATGGCTGAAAGCTCAAGAAGGTCGGGTCGGCAAGCTGTCGCTTCGGACTGAAGCCGATGGTTCGTTCGATGACGATACGGTTGCAAGGGCTTTCCATTTGTCACCTGGTATCGCGGCAGCGGAGCCTCCAGTCGATCTGAAACGCCTGCCGGCAAGCAACAAACCGTCTTTCGCAAGCCGGCTGGCTCGCGTCATCGTTAATTGCCTCATCATTTTCGCAGTGGCTGGCGCGGCAGTCGCCTGGCTGCAATACGCGGACGATGGGACAAAGGCCGATATTCAAACCCAAGCCGCAAAAACCTGGGATATGGCTTCCGGCTGGCTACTGTCGGCTCTTCGCATCGATCCGGGATCCCGCTCCGACGTCGCATCGACGCCGACCCCGGAAAATTCAAACGAGGCATCGGGCCAAGCATCGCTGCAAGATGCGTTAGCCTCGCCAGCGGCTGCGGTTGCTCAGCCTGCTCAGAACTCGCGCCGGGAACGGCGACTGTACAACCCGCTTTAGCGCCAACCCAGGCAGGCGCCGTCGTTCAGCCGGTGCAAGCGCCCGTCGCGTCCGCAGTTTCGGTCGAGCTGCAACAGAAATTCGATGCCTTGCAGGACAATATCGCCGACATCCGGCGTATTGTGGAACGACTTGCGTCGCGCCAGGAGCAAATGACCCAAGACATGGTGACGCTGCAAACGACGCAACAATTGCTCGCACAAAAGCTGTCGATGCCGCCGCAAGCCGCGGCGGCGCCGCCTGCACCGCACACCAGGAAGATGCCTTATCCTGAAGCCTCGGCGGCGCCGCGTCCGGTCCCGAGTCCCCCTTCTCGGCTTGGAACGTCCACGTCCTCACATTGATTGAGAACTCCGCCGGACTTCGGACGGACGGCGTAGCTCGTCATTACTTTTCGAGGCTGACGCCCTTGGTCTCCGGCGTACGGAGAATCGCGATGATGGCGGCCACCGCATAGATCATCACCAAGCCGCCGATATAGAGATATGCACCTTTGGTGCCGACAGCGCGCAAGATCTGGCCGGCAATAATCGGAATCAGACCGCCGCCATAAACCTGCGCGATCTGGTAAGCGGCGCTCGCGCCTGAGGCGCGATAGCGGGTCGGAAAGTTCTCGGTGTAGAAGGTCGGGATCGCGC
>JBAPZR010000009.1:0-2561 GCA_049285335.1 Xanthobacteraceae bacterium
GCATGATGAACAAACAGATCATTCGCCATGGTGTGCTGTCTCCCATGTTTCGAGCACATCTATGATATCACCGATCTCGCGTCGCACGTCGTCACGGCCCTTGTCCCGTATCTGAGAAATTTAATGAAAAGCGCTCTTACCTTCATCGGTTTCTTTCTTCTGGCAATGGGCCTGTTCTGGGCGGGCCAGGGCGCGGGCTTGATTCGTTGGCCCGCCGAGAGCTTCATGGTGAACGCGCGGCAATGGATCTATTACGGCGGCAGCACCGCCGTGATCGGGCTTGTCCTGGTCCTGCTGGCGCGCCGATAATCGCGAGTCTCTTTCACCCAATTTTTTGCTTCAGTGCCGTTCGTCCGGTTGTGGACCTAGCGGACATGGACGACAGTGTTCGGCGATGTCCGCTTTCGGGGGTAAAGCGGACATGACGCAGAGGAGATCCGATGTCCGCTTATGACCCGAAGCGGACATTTAAGTGCCCGTTTCTCGATCCGCATGTGCTAGGTCTTGGTCCTCGGTCGGAGGAGGAAGAAATGCCAGAATCAACACACCATCAAGTTCTCGTTGTCGGCGGAGGCACTGCTGGCATCACCGTTTCAGCAATCCTGAAACGCCGCGCTCCAGCGACAGATATCGCCATCCTCGAGCCGTCGCCCGACCATTATTATCAGCCGGCCTTTACGCTGGTCGGTGCCGGCGTCTATCCGCTGGCGCGCACACGACGTGCAGAGGAGAGCCTGATCCCCGTCGGCGTTCGTTGGATTCGCGATACCGCCCAGATCTTCGAGCCGGAGCAGAACACTGTTCGTCTCAAGAACGGCGATGCTCTGACCTATGATTATCTCGTGGTCTGTACAGGCGTGAAGCTCGACTGGGGCAAGATCGCGGGCCTGACAGAGACTCTCGGCAAGAATGGTGTGTGCAGCAACTATTCCCCCGCGCACGTCAGTTACACTTGGGAATGCCTGCAAAAGCTAAAGGCCGGCAATCACGCGGTGTTCACCCAGCCGCCACTACCGTTCAAGTGCCCAGGCGCACCGCAGAAAATCGTCTATCTCACCGCTGACCATCTGCAGCGCCAGGGCATACTCAAAGATTGCATCCTGGATTACTACGTTCATGCGCCGGTTATCTTCGGCGTTCCGTTCTTCGCGCGCGAACTCGTGAAGGTCGCGGCACGATACGGCATCAATGTCCATTACCAGCACAACCTGGTAGCAGTAGACGGTCCGGCGAAAACTGCAACGTTCGAGAAGGTCGGCGAGCAAAACAAGGGCGAGCGCATCACTGTGCCGTTCGACATGCTGCATGTTTCGCCGCCGCAAAGCGCACCCGAGGAGATCAAGTCAAGCCCGCTCGCAAGTGCGGCGGGTTGGGTCGAGGTAAACCAGAACTCGATGCAGCACGTACGCTATCCCAACGTGTTCGCGATTGGCGATGTCACGTCGACGCCGAACTCGAAGACCGCGGCGGCAGTGCGCAAACAGACGCCCGTCGTCGCCGGTAACATTCTCCACATGATTGCAAAGACCGCGATCGAGGGCGGCTATGACGGCTATGCGTCCTGTCCACTGACGACTGCAGTCGGTAAGGCCATTCTGGCTGAGTTCATCTATGGCAGTAAGGTGACGCCGACGCTGCCACTCAATCCCGCAAAAGAACATTGGGTCGGCTGGTGGATCAAAGCGACAGGGCTGCCGATTTTTTACTGGAACTACATGCTCAAGGGTCACGTATGGTTCCTAAAGCACAATACCGGCTTCAATGGAGATGTCGCCTGATCGCTGCGGGTCTGAATGCCAACATGCCTTTGACTTCCGCTTTAGGCACAAAGCGGACATGCCGCTCACGCCGGTAAATGTCCGCTTTCGGGGGTTAAGCAGACATCGGACAGACTTAGCGAAATGTCCGCTTTTGACCCAAAGCTGACCTGAACTCGGGACCAAAGGGGCCACGGCCGCTGTTGGGTACGCTCTATTGTGGGTCGCCAAAATCAACGAGCCGTCATCGCGGACCCCCATGAACCGGCCTCCTGCAAGTTACGACTAAACTTGTGCGCCGTCGGGCCAGTCGTAGTTTCTGTGGAGGAAGTCATGTCAGTATCTCAATTCGGCACTGCAGACGACGCTAAGGCGATGCTTGAGAGAGCAGTTGCCGCGTTAAAAGAAAACAAGACGAAAGCACTCGAGATGTTTAACAAGGGCGACGGCGGCTTTAAGGACCGTGATCTATATGTCTGGGCTGCGAATATTTCCGACGGCGTCCTAACAGCACATCCTCAGTATAAGGGTAAGCGTTTGCAGGACTTAGAGGGCAAGCATGGTGCGCCATTTGGTCAGACGATCATGCATGATGCCACTCATGGGGCGATGAAGGAAACCACCTACTGGTGGCCTCGACCTGGATCGGACAAGCCGCTGGAGAAGACTACCTTCTATACGGGGGTAGGCGACCAGATTTGCGGTGTCGGCTACTACAAGGAATGAATCGCAAACCCCTTCGTCGATTGCGCGCCGATGTCTGCTTTTGGCGGTGAGTTCAACGAATCGACGCAACACCTTCTA
>JBAPZR010000010.1:0-2792 GCA_049285335.1 Xanthobacteraceae bacterium
GCGCTACCCTCTCCGGCTTCGACCCGGCGCTAAACTCGACGCAAGTCAGGGCTTTTGAGTGAACCGCCTGAACCAACGTGAACCGCCTGAAACATGGAGATTTCGGGGGTCTTGCCAAGAGTTCCCAGAACAGTAGTTGGGCCCTTTGTCCTGGTAGGTAGCGGTTCAAGCGGTTCAAGCGGTTCAATGGAGTTAGGGGAAATGAATAAGGTAAGGCTTCCAACGTTTGCTAATCCTGCAAACCTCGTCGAGCCGAAAGAGGAGCAGATCGAGCTTGCCCCTGGCGAAACTTCAATCGGCTTTTTACAGAAGGTTTATCGCAGCAAGCATCAACCAATGAACGTGCGGATGCGCGCGGCAATCGAGGCCGCGCCATACGAACATCCAAAGCTAACGGCTGTTGGATTGGGATCGTTGGAAGGGACAGACTTTGCCGCCAAACTTGAACGAGCGATTGTTAGATCAATGAAGGTGATTGAAGGTCGCGTTATGACCGAAGGTGAGCAGATAAAACTTATTGAGAAGGAAGGTTAGGCGGCTCGTGCCTTAGTTGGGCGAAAGTGTGACGTTCGTCCCAAACGACAATATGCTTAAGTATACTTCCCTGAAGTCAGCACCGGTATAAAAGAGGGGCCGGTTCCCCCAAGAACCCGGCCCCAACCTCGTCCCCCATCCCCCGACAACCCCAGAGGTTGGGGCCCTTATCTCCGCAATTAATTATGGCGAATTACGGCCTTGCGCAGGGCACTACAAACTTTCTTTCTGTGGTGTTGCGCTAAGGTCACTCGCTGTCGTGGCGACGACACTCGTCCAGACCAATGCAACGATCAAGACGACGAGTGCGATATCAAGTGCGGTTTTCTCTTCCCCGTTCATCCCCACGTCCCCCGTCGCGTAATAAGATCGCAACCCCGATCAGACCCAGGATCGCCCAAGCAAAAATGCAGATCTCTATTTTGGTCATTCGTATTACTGCCCCACGTTGGCCAGAGAGAATCAAACGGCAGAAGCCTAGTAAAACTCCTTTGTGCTTGCAAATCCGAATAGATGCTAGAGTGCCTTAGCCATTGACGGTGTTTTCAAATCCACTCACTGTTGGTGGTTAGAACCTGTTACTGCCTTTTCATATCTGCCGATCAGCCGCGCGACTGCCTGCGCTATCGCAGCTTCGCGATCGGCCTCGATCAGCGCCCAAGCCCGAAGGGTGATCTCCTTTGCCGCGAAGTCAGCCACGCGAAGGCCCTGGCATTTGATCTGATGCTTGACCGTTTCCTTGGCTTGGCGCAGCGCCTCAGTCATTGCCCATCGCTGAACGTATTCTTCCCGAGTTTGACGTTTCATCAGTCACTCCAAAACCTGGCAAACCGATCTGGCGCTAGCGCGGTGTAGCGTGATGTTGATTGGAGATTGCGATGGCCGAGATAGTGGGCGAGGGACCGCGTGTCATGACCATCGTTGGCGAGCTTATAGCCGCAGGCATGGCGCAGCATGTGGGGATGGATAGCGAAGGGAAGTTTGGCGGCTTCGCCCGTTCGTTGAACCATCCGCAGGAACCAAGCTGTGGTGACTGGCGCGCCTGCCTCAGTCACGAACACGTAAGGCGATGCCCCTTGCAATGGCCGTAAGGCGCGTAGCTCAGGACCGTGCAGAGGGTGCACACTCTCGGCCCCGCCCTTCGCCCGATTAACGTGCAGCCGCCCATGACGGAGATCGACTTGGGACCAACGCAATGAACAAAGTTCTTGGGCGCGTAAGCCGTGCCGATATGCCAGGAGGATTGCTGCGCTGTCGCGTTGGCCATTCCGCCCACGCTTCCGCGCCGCGTCGATCAGTCGTTCGACTTCGGTTTCCGTCAAATACTCCCGTTGCCTGTAGGCCGCGTTGGCCTGACGGCATGGTAGTGTTCGATTTACTGCCGTTTGCGTAGCCTCTGCCATTGCTGATTATTCCTTTAATTGCGCCATCTCGCGCAGCCGGAGTGTTCGGTTTCTGTGATCTTTCCGAACAGAGAAAAGGTACCACCACTGACGTGCGGTGATACATAAATAGTTTATCACGACGCGCGCGGCGTTTCACATTAAAACAACCAAACAAACACACTTTGTTAGATGTTTTGTTGATCGTTGTTCGCAGTGAGTTGTCCGCGCTTTAAGCAAACTTTCGATCTGCGTCGACGAGGGGGTGGGGGCAAAAACTGCTCGTCCGCTCGCATGCACTACCGCTTCGCGAATTCTGTGGGAAATTCCTCGAACCCTTTGCAGCACCAAGCTCACGTCTACTACGGTCGTTGTTCGTTATCGCAGATGGGCAAAAGAGTATGGCTGACTGGTACCCTTTGATGAGCGACGCAATCGCAGCTCTCGATAAAAAGACTAGCGAAGCCCCGTCTTGCGTTCTATCATCGTGCGCGGGCGAGCTTGGCTAATAGCCTCCGAAAGGCCGATCCACCGTTGTCCCTGACGTTTATTGAGCACGAACGGCTGGCTTTGGAGGATGCCATCAGCAAGGTTGAAGCTGGTGCAAGAGTCCTCGACCAGACGTTGGTCGATTTCGCTGAGGACTACATACGCAATGCAGCGCTGGAAGCGTCATGGGCCCAGGTCGATGCAAAGGTGCAGACACGGCGCGAGCGGCGTTTTGCATTCTGGGGCTTCCTGATCGTGGCCGCCGTTTGGATTGGCGATCTAGTTTATAAGCCACCGACGTTCTCCGGCTGGTACGATTGGCTGAGACTTGGCGGCCTCATCTTTTTCCCGACAATGGCAATCCTTTCGTATTTCATCATGCGAGAG
>JBAPZR010000011.1:0-8424 GCA_049285335.1 Xanthobacteraceae bacterium
GGCATAGTGAGGCCCCAAAAAATGAAGGCTTTTCTTCACCCCAATCGTATTCCGGCACCTCTATCCAGTGTGTTTCTGCACAACCAAGACCCATAGCGGACATCGCGTCGCATGCCGGACTAGCCGCTGCGTGCTAGGCTTTGGAGCACTTTTGCGTGGTCTTTTGCCGGGGGCGGCAGATGCAGCGGCGCGAGTTCATCACACTGTTCGCCGGCGCGACGGTTGTGTGGCCGCTCGCCGCCCGAGCGCAGCAGGCGGACCGGGTGCGGCGCATCGGTGTGTTGATTGGCTACGCCGAAGACGATCCGGAAACCAAGTCGCGCCTTGTGGTGTTTCGGCAGAGACTCGAAAAGCGTGGATGGAGCGAGGGCCGCAATGTTCACATCGAAACTCGCTTCGCGGGCAGCGATAGTAGTAAGTATGAGCCACTCGCGAAAGAGCTGGTCGCCACCCAACCGGACGTAATCGTGGCACATACGACGCGGGTCGCCGCCGCGCTGCAGCGTGAGAGCCGCGTGATCCCGATTGTGTTCGTGAATGTCTCCGATCCGATTGGCTCAGGCTTCATCGCGAGCCTGGCACGGCCCGGCGAAAATTTTACCGGCGTGCTGCAGTACGAGGCTAGCGTCGTTGGCAAGTGGCTCGCGATGCTCAAGGAGATCGAGCCGCGTCTTGAGCGTGTGGCTTTCGTTGCCAACCCGAAGACGACCCCTTATGACTATTTCCTTCGCGCCGCAGAAGCTGCCGCGCCGGCGCTCTTGATCAAGATGGTGTCCAGTCCCGTCGCGACCGCTGCTAACATCGAACAAGCAATCGAGTCATTCGCGGGCACGCCGAACGGAGGCTTACTCTTGCCGCCGGATGGCACCACCATCTTGCATCGCGATCTACTCATCGCGCTTGCGGCTCGGCACAAACTGCCCGCGGTCTACGCGTTTGATTTTTTTGTCGCGGCCGGCGGCCTGATGTCCTATGGGACCGACCAAGACGACAATTTCAGGCTGGCGGCGTCCTATGTTGACCGTATCCTGCGTGGCGACAAGCCCGCCGATCTCCCAGTACAGGCCCCGACCAAATTCGGAACAACCGTCAACCTCAGAGCGGCGAAGGCGCTCGGCCTTACCATTCCGCCGGGGTTGTTGGTCGCCGCAGACGAGGTGATCGAGTAAATGACGGAATGTCTGCTTTTGGCGCAAAGCGGACATCACGATCGTGCTAAACGATGTCAGAGCCCTTCTACGAAATGGCCAAGGCCGAGATACCCAACAAGCTCCTGCGCTCTTACACCGGTACACGCTTCGTCTTCAGCGCTTGATCACGCACTATCTTTCTCGGTTAAGATGTCCGCAATTGGCACTAAGCAGACTTTCAGTGCTATTCCCAGCGACGATCGCGATTTCCCAGAAGAAGGACGTACCCCGGGGCCGCGCGGCAGCCAAAATTCTTGCGATCGCGGAGGCTCGTGCGGCAGTTACGCCAATAGGCCAACTAACTTCGTGACCGTCTAGAGCTTGGAGAGGCGCTTCTTCACAGCTTTGATGTGCGGTGGCCGGGCGCCATTGTCACCCGGCCACCACTTGCCGTAACGCACAGATGTCCAAGCGCGTTATGACTGACCCGAGGCGGTTGGGGGATGCGAGGGGCACGTATCCAATCCTGAGCAGAATGCGATGGTAAAGGGATTTCCGACTTCCCAATATTTTCCCGCCGCAATCTCCAAGGCCAAGTCCGGTAGCTCGTCATTGAGTGCTTCGTCATCGAGCACTAAGTCGGTAAGTGACTCTCTCATTGGGTTGATCCTTTCTCTGCACACTCCGGTTGAAGCAGGCTCATGGGCTTTGCAGTGCTAGAGGAAACTGGCATCCGCGAGGGCATGCGGCAGTCTTTAGATGCTCCGCAGCTGCGCGTCTGCGTGTCACTAGGATTACTTGATCTCCCAAGTCGTATTATGGGGGATGTCCATCGCCGTATAGCCGCCGGCTCCAGCGAGCGCGGGCATTCCATTGCATGCAAACGGCTCGCGCCCAGTGATGCCCGCATATTTGCCAGTGCCGCCCGTGATGATGTGGGTGCCACAATTCAAGTCAGGTTGAGACTTGTCGACGTCGCGGGTATCGAAGGTCGAGAAAATCTTGTCTCCATCGGCATCAGCCAACACGCAGGCTCCATCGATGTATTTCTTGGAGCCTGAGTCAACGCTTAGGGCTGTGCATCGCGCCGACATCTTGTCGAGCATCTTCTCTCCCTTCATGTTTTGAGTGGTTCCGACCGCTTCCAGCAAGGTGGCTGTGCCGAGACCGGAAACCTCAAGGCTCTGCACGGGACGGAAAATGAAATGGGTCACGTATGGCGTGGTCCCTTTCTTTTCTGTCTGATCAGCCAGGATGATCCCGGGAGCAAACGCCACGAGCAGGCTGGAAAGAAGCGCCTTTTTCGCAAATGTCATCATTGGTCCTCTCCCTGGTAAGTTTGATTGTTGATACGCATCGGTTACCCACAAATTTGGGATTGCCGCGGGACTAGCATGTAGCTTTGCGTATCAGCCGCACAGTGTGACCGGTGTCACAGTGCGCGACCCCAGGTAAAAACACCTAGTTATTCCTCCTGACTTGTTGACCCGGCGAAGTGAAGCATAGTCGCCTCTGTGTCTTATTCCTCGATAGGTCAGACTGGGTTCCCCGCATACCATACCGACACGACACCCGGCGGGGGCGACAAAGCCAAAGCCGTTGGCTGCGCCCACACGCGGCCGACGGCTTTGCTGTTCTTGGTGACAAAAACACTTCGCAAGCTCTTCGGATGTCGAAAATGGCCATCATAGTCAAACCCAATCCCGAGGAATTAGTGAGGGCCTTCCGTGAGGCGACGACGAAATTGGGCTGGGATAAATCGGAGCAGCGTTTTCAGGAAGCACTTATGTCATCGGTACACAGAAGGTCGGCGACGCGCACATGTCAGGAGGGCCATTTTTAAAACGAAGGTCGAGAACCGCACGGCGCGCAATCACGTCACTAGAAAAGGAGCATCGGACTAGAGGCGATGAAAATGCTACGCCGGCCCTGGACTGAGAACGAGCTCGAGCGTGCGCGCGAAATGCGCGCGGCCGGCCATTTTGACGGCGAAATCGACAAGGTACTAGGACGTCGCGCCGGCTCGACGAAGCGTCGGCTTGAAATTGAGGGCTACGGATCAGGGCGTGACGTCAGAGCGAATCCCGTCCCGGACGGCCTCTTGGCTGAACGTGAAGCGCTTGCCACCGCGCGCAATCGCCGCACGTTAACGGAGGATTTCTTTGGCGATCCACCACCCGGTTATTCGGCGCTACAAGGCAAGACAGGGCTACGGTGAGACGGCCGGCGCCGTTCGCGTGTGGATTAAAAAAATTATTGACGCAGCAGGATAATGACCACGAACAAGCCGACGACCATCCAAGCAAGCAGGATCGCCTCGGTCTTAGTCATCGGGCGGCCGCCGGCGTATCCGGGCGCGGAAGGTGACCGCTTTTGTGGCATATCTCAGAAGGCTGCCTTTGCCAGTTCACTCGATCACCTTATCGGCGCGTTCGCGGATCGAGCTCGGCAATGAGATGCCAAAGGCCTTTGCAGTTTTAAGATTGAGAATGAGTTCGAGCTTAGTGACCTCTTGAATTGGCAAGTCGGAGGGCTTTTCACCTTTAAGCATGCGGCCGACATAGACGCCGGCCAGACGATATGATTCCGCGACATCGCGTCCAAAGCTCATCAAACCGCCGGCCGCAGTGAATTGCGGATATTCGTAGATTGCCGGAATTCGGTTGCTCAGCGTCAATTGGCCGAGTTCGCCGCCGCGGCTGCTGAAGAACTGATCGCTCCCGATGACGAGCGCAAGTTTCATCTGCGTTAAGGATTTAAAGGCCGTTGCCAAATCGAGCGTATCGCTTGCGCGTAGAACCCTCAGTTTGAGCCCAAGCGCGACTGCGGTCTCATGGATTTCATTTGATACCGGACTGGCAAGTGGATTGGGTGGATTAACAAGCAAACCGACATCGGTGGCGGTCGGAAATATTTCACGTATCAGTTCCAGGCGCTTCGGTCCGGCCTCGACGCTAAATTGCCTGGTGCCGGTGACGTTGCCGTTTGGCGTTTTGATGTTGGAGACAAGACCAAGTTCGACTGGATCGCCGCTTGTCGTGAACACGATAGGTGTTGCCACGTTTGCGGCCTTGGCGGCCAGGGCGGCCGGCGTGCTTGTCGCGGCGATCACGCTCACCTCGCGCTGGACCAGATCGTCTACAAGTGCAGGCAAGCGCTCATATCGCCCATGAGCCCACCGATATTCGATTACGACATTGCGGCCCTCCACAAATCCAATTTCGCCAAGACCCTTTAGAAATGCAGACAGAGGCGGATAGCTCCCAGGCGAAGCCGAATTGACAAAACCAATAACCGGCACTTCCGTCTGATGTGCCGGGGAAGCGAACGGCCACAGGACCGCGCAACCGAATGCGGTCATGAACTCACGCCGTCTCGCGCCGTGTCCGTGCATTCGCGGCCCATCCGTACCCTAGGCCAAACACTCTTAGATTGAGAGCCGAGACCGCCATGCGCGGGGCGCGCGCGGTCGGTCTCGACTTTTGACAAGGGGCTAGCTCGGGAGTTGGGGGAGTGCCCTCTTGTCAATTATGACGCGCCGTTTGAGATATCTTCGCGCGCGGCGCTCCTGGAAAGCCGCCGCAGAGCTGCTTGCTCATCTGCCACGCGGCGTTCAACAAAGCGCCGCTCTTCGGCTGTCAGATGCGTATCGAGAAGCCTTCTGTATCGGGCGAGGTTCTGTCGGTGGGCATATTGCTGGGTGGTCTCTCGGAAAAACGTCATCGATCACCTTCCTGTTGCGCACTCCTCTAAAAGGATGCGAACGCTGCGGCAATTCGGGACGACCCTTCAGGTCGATACCCCTGGGTATGATGACCTAGGGAAAAACACCCAGCTATTGATCCTCCCCGAGTTGGGGTGGGACAATCGGCCGAATGACGTTGAGCGAACGAACAAAAGCGACGGGCCCGAGCGCTCGTCTGTCCCTTGTGTCGCTGCCGGCGATGATGGTTGGCGTCGGCTATCTCGCTGGCTATGTGCTGTTGGATTGGATCAGTTTTATCGAGCCGTATGGACCGGTCGGCATCACGACGTGGAATCCCAGCACCGGATTGAGCCTCGCCCTGGGCTTGATCTTCGGCCGGCGTATGATTCCTCTCTTGTTCCTTGGGCCGTTACTTTCGGATCTCACCCTCAATCAATCGCCGGTGCCGTGGAGCGTGGAATTGTCGTTTGTGGCTCTGATTGGCGGCGGCTATTCCGCCGCGCTGTTGTTTTTGTTGCGTCCCGGCTTGCGGTTTGATCCAACTTTGTCGTCCATGAGGGATTTGGTTCTGTTGATGCTCGTCGCCCTGTTCAGTACCGGATTCGTGGCATCGGGTTATGTCGCAGTGACTATATTCGCTGGATTGCTGTCGCCGGATGAATTCGCTGCGGCCGCGTTTCGTTATTGGGTCGGCGACATGATCGGAATCGTGGTCGTCACGCCGTTTGTGCTCATCGTATTGACGCACAGTCACGTGTTACGCATATCTTTTGAAACTGTTCTGCAATTTGCCGCGATCATCGGCGCGTTGGCGATCATGTTCGGCTACGCCGAAGAACAGCGCTTTCAACTGTTTTATGTTTTGTTCCTGCCGATTGTGTGGATGGCCGTGCGTACGGGAGTCGAAGGCGTGACATTCGGCCTCTTGATTACCCAGCTCGGAGTCATTGCCGGAGTTATGGTCTTCCCGGTGTTTGGTCATGACGTACTTGCATTTCAGGTGCTCACGCTCATTCTGACGACAACCGGCCTGATCGCGGGAGAACTGGTTACGGAACGTCGTCGAACAGAATTTCAGCTGCGTTTGCATCGGGATTCTCTCTCGCGCGTGGCCCAGCTTGGTGGCATGGGCGAACTTACCGTTGCCATTGCACACGAACTGAACCAACCACTGATGGCCGCGCGCACTTACACACGACTGGTCGAAGACGCGGTATCATCGGGGGATGAAGACAGGGCAATGGTTGCGGAGACCGCGAAGAAAGCAGTGGCTCAGGTCGAGCGCGCAGCCGAAGTGGTCCGAAGTCTGCGGGCGCTGATCCGCCTCGATTCAAGTAATCGATCCGTGTGTAGCGTCGAACGCATAGCCAATGAAACGCTTGCGTTGTGTCAACCGGCTCTCGATCGAATTCATGCCGGCGCTCGCACGAACATCGCAAGCGATCTCCAGCCTGTGAAGGTGGACATTTTACAAATTGAACAAGTCCTCCTCAATCTCCTGCACAATTCAATTGAGGCACTCATCGAGGCCGAAACCGTCAATCCGGTTGTTTTCATCGAGGCGTCGGCCGCCGGCGCGGGTTTCGTAGAGATTCGCGTGAAAGACAACGGCCCGGGATTTCCATCCGATCTCCTATCGGATTCATTTCTTCCATTTCTGTCCACAAAGGCTGAAGGGCTCGGCATTGGTTTGTCGCTTTGCAAATCGATTGTCGAAGCCCATGGTGGCCGTCTTTGGTTGGATCGAGATACGCGGGGCGGCGCCGTTTACTTCACGATACCGGCCGTAGAGACGTCGCTGCGATGACTGATCCAATCCGCATTGCACTGATTGACGACGACCCGGCGGTGCTCGACTCTTTGCGGCTCTATTTCGAACGGAAGAAACTCGAGATCGAGTGCTTCAACACTTCGAAGGAATTTTTGGGGACCGTTGATCGCTCCGCACCGTTCGATTGCATCGTCTCGGATGTGCGCATGCCGGGGATGTCTGGTCTTGAGCTCCTCGGTCATCTCAAAACGCGAGGCTTCAGCCGGCCGGTTGTGCTGATCACGGGTCACGGTGACATCGACATGGCGGTGTCCGCGATCAAATTGGGAGCATTCGATTTTATCGAAAAGCCCTTCGACGAAGCCCGGCTTCTCGCGAGCATCAGGGATGCGGTGGAGCAGTACCGGGAGCAAATAGGCAGCACGGTCGAAATCGAACAACTGAGGGCCCGCTTCAATTCGCTGTCTCCCCGCCAACGTCAGGTCATGGAGCTTATCGTCACCGGCTTGTCGAGTAAGGAAATCGGAGCGCGGCTCAACCTCAGTGCGAAAACCGTCGACAACCACCGAGCTTGGGTTATGGAACGAATCGGCGCGCGAAATCTTGCGGAACTTGTCCGGATGGCGATCAATATTCAGGGGCGGCCATAGCTCGATTTAAGCTGAGCCCACCCTGAAACAGTCCCAGGTGGGAATTCCTTTTTTTACATTTTTTGTTCGTCCCTTTTTGGTCACGTGCCGATTGTTCCGTCTTGAGTGACCGCCAGCCGAACAATTTTCCCTAGGTACACCGGTCTAAGGAAAAACACCCAGCCATTCATCCTCTGGTGGCCGCCCTTGATTTCGTTGCTCAGTAGGCCTACCTGCGGATTAATAATTGAATCCGGGCCCCTCTGGCGAGGACGCCGAAGTGTCGGCCAACCTCGCGATGTCGGATCAGCTATTCCGCGCCAAGGCGCATGGATCTGCCGACTGTCAGGGCCCAAAATATCGATCCCCCTGATCTGCCTGATCTGAGCTCCTTCGACGCGAACGTGGCGCAGTTTGGAGGAGCATCATGCCTGTCCATTACATCCGTCCCGACAGCCCGGGTGGGCTCCGCGATCCCTTCGATTTCGACGAACAGGTTGTTAAAGCCCTAGTCACCGTGGGCGCATTCGTGGCGTTAGCGGACGGACACATCGACAGGGTCGAGCGCGACGAAGCGGTTAATTACATCGATCGGCGGGGCCTCGCACCGACCATCTCACGACAGCGCATTGCTGAATTCTTCGATGCACGCGCACGACATCTGGAGGACACAGATTTCGCGGATTTGATTGCTGAGGCCCTGCGACCAGTAGCCGCCCTGTCACTGACCTTCGATGTGATTCGAATTGCCGAATTGGTTGCGGCGGCGGATCGGCACGTAGATCCTAACGAAGAGCAGATCGTTCGACTTATTCGGCTAATCGCCATGACTTCTCCAATGCCGAAGGAAGTCGATTCCTCCTCGAGATCATTGGGGGATTGAGTTGATCAACCTCCCGACAGGAGTGGGAAAAGTGAAACGATTGTCTACGGCCTTTGGCACTACGACTGATGAGGTCCGGGATGCAGTGAGCGCCGATGATTGGCGCCTCGAGCGGCTCATAAATCGGTTGCCAAAGCGCATTCGCTCATCCGTTCGTTTCGTCCGGCAGCCATCTTGCCGCTGGCTCAGGATTCCAACGGGGTTATTGCTGACAGTCGGTGGCGTTCTTTCGTTTTTGCCGATCGCAGGGTTGTGGATGCTTCCAACCGGCTTGGCGCTGCTTGCCGATGACGTCCGGTTCCTGC
>JBAPZR010000012.1:0-2379 GCA_049285335.1 Xanthobacteraceae bacterium
CGCTTGCTGTTGACGCTGTTCATTAGCCTGTAAAATCAGCGATTTAGTTTAAATCGCTGAGCCCCTCATGTCGCATCATGTTGCTGTTTGTTCTCGTTGTTTTCCGGCTATTTTCGGGCATTCCCAAATTCTGGCGGCAAATACATGCGACACGGATGCGACGGACGGCTCATTCAGTGACGGCGTGACACTGCTTTCCGGCCCGTTATAAATACCGCCGCACCCAATGCCCGTAATGAGATGGTCCTCATGAGTCCGCAGCCGGACACCGGGGAAGTGCTGGCAGGTCTAGTCGAGCGAGTAACCTACCACAACGCTGAGAATGGTTTCTGCGTCCTGCGCGCGAGGGCGCGTGGACATCGTGACGTCGTGACGGTGGTCGGCCATGCTGCTGCGATTTCCGCCGGCGAATGGATCACGGCCTCGGGCCAGTGGGTCAACGACCGCACCCACGGCCAGCAGTTCAAGGCACGGTTCCTGCGCACCTCGGCCCCGACTTCGGCCGACGGCGTCGAGAGATACCTGTCGTCCGGCATGATCCGTGGCGTAGGACCTGTCTACGCCAAGAAGTTGGTGCGCGCATTCGGCGAGAAGGTTTTCGACGTCATCGAGACCACTCCGAATCGGCTGCGCGAAGTCGAAGGCATCGGGCCGGTTCGTGCAGCCAGCATCCTCGCCGCCTGGGCCGAACAGAAGGCCGTGCGCGAAATCATGGTCTTCCTGCACAGCCATGGTGTCAGTACCGCCCGCGCAGTGCGGATCTTCAAGACCTATGGCGCCGACGCCATTCAGGTCATGACACAAAACCCCTACCAGTTAGCTCGGGACATTCGTGGCATCGGCTTTAAGACCGCTGACGCGATCGCCATGAAGCTCGGTATAGAAAAGACCGCGATGGTGCGGGTTCGCGCAGGGATTTCCTATGCGCTCACTGATGCGATGGACGAAGGTCATTGCGGTTTGCCGACAGACGAATTGGTGCCCTTGGCTGAGAAGCTGCTCGAAGTGCCACAGCAGCTGATCCGGACCGCACTTGAACTCGAACTGCCAGAAGGCACGGTGATTGCCGACCGGGTTGGCGAGACACCCTGCATATTTCTGGCTGGTCTGTATCGGGCGGAACGCACCATCGCCCACCGGCTAATGGGTCTAGCAAATGGCACGCTGCCGTGGCCCTGGATCGATCCGGACAAAGCCTTGCCGTGGGTTGAGAAGCAGGTCGGGTTTGATCTTGCCGAAAGTCAAATCGCGGCAGTCCGGCTTGCCCTGGCATCCAAGGTGCTGGTCATGACCGGCGGGCCCGGCGTCGGCAAAACCACCATCGTCAAGGCGATCCTGCGCATTCTCGCAGCGAAAGGCACAAGCCTTCTGCTGTGTGCGCCGACCGGCCGCGCTGCCAAGCGAATGACCGAGGCAACCGGTTTCGAGGCCAAGACCATCCATCGCCTGCTCGAAGTGGACCCGAAGAGTGGCGGCTTCAAGCGTGGAGAAGACAATCCACTCGATTGCGACCTGCTCGTCGTCGACGAAGCATCTATGGTCGATGTCCTGCTGATGCAGGCGCTCTTGAGGGCAGCACCCGACAAGGCCGCGCTCTTGATCGTTGGCGACATCGACCAGCTTCCTTCGGTCGGGCCGGGCCAGGTTCTGGCGGACATCATCTCATCAGGCGCCGTGCCGGTGGTACGGCTGACGGAAGTATTCCGGCAGGCCGCACGGAGCCGCATCATCACGAGTGCGCACTGCATCAACCAGGGCTCGATACCTGATCTCGGTCCACCCGGAACCGAGAGCGACTTCTACTTCGTGGCGGCGGACGATCCCCCAGCTGCTGTCAGCCGCATCATCGAACTTGTGAAGACACGCATCCCCAAGAGGTTTGGCCTCGATCCGATCCGCGACATCCAGGTGCTTTGTCCAATGAATCGAGGCGGAGTAGGTGCGCGATCGCTGAACATCGAATTGCAAGCGGCGCTCAATCCCGCCGGCGACCGCAAGGTCGAGCGGTTCGGCTGGACCTTTGCGCCTGGCGACAAGGTCATGCAGATCGAGAATGACTACGACAAGGAGGTCTACAATGGCGACATCGGCACCATCGATGATGTTGACTCCGACGCGAGGGAGATCGCTGTGAGCTTCGACGGCCGGTCCACCACTTATGGATTTGGCGAACTTGACATGCTGGTACCGGCCTACGCTGCGACCATTCACAAAAGCCAGGGGTCAGAATATCCCGCCGTGATTATCCCGGTACTCACACAGCATTACGCGATGCTGCAGCGAAACCTGCTCTACACCGGTGTCACCAGAGGTAAGCAACTGGTCATTTTGATAGGTCAGAAGAAGGCCATCGCCATTGCGGTGCGCAACGTCTCGGGG
>JBAPZR010000013.1:0-45011 GCA_049285335.1 Xanthobacteraceae bacterium
GACCAGGCCAAGACCGTGGGACCGATCGCCGACCTCGAACAGAAAGTCGCCGCCAATCCGGTCGACCATCAGGCGCGCTTCGATCTGGCATTGGCGCTCAACAGCAAAGGCCGCCGGCACGACGCGCTCGAACAGCTGATCACCATCGTCAAGCGCGATCGTAACTGGAATGACGACGGCGCGCGCAAACAGCTCGTCCAATTTTTCGACGCGTGGGGGCCGACGGATGAAGCCACGATCGAAGGGCGCAAGCGGCTGTCGTCGATCCTGTTTGCTTAAAGTTCGCAGACCCAGCGGCTGTGTTTTCGGCTAAGATCGCGACCGAACACGTGCCGTCCGGATCATGAATTTCGGTGCCGTCGCGGTGTGGAGTGCGACATGCCGATGAATACGACCTACAAGGCGCCCGACGAGCTCCCCGATGTCATATCGGTGTTTCCGCTTCCCGGCGCGCTGTTGTTGCCGAGGGGACAGATGCCGCTCAACATTTTCGAGTCGCGGTACCTGGCGATGGTCGACGACGCCTTGCGTTCCCCCTATCGCATGATCGGCATGATTCAGCCCGACCCGACGCATCCCGGCCCCGATCAGAACAATCCGCATTTGTTCAATGTCGGCTGCGTCGGCCGCATCACCCAAATTGCGGAGAGCGGCGACGGTCGTTATCTGATGCAGCTCACCGGCATTGTCCGCTTTCGCGTCGAGGAGGAATTGGCCGTCAGCACGCCCTATCGGCAGTGCCAGGTGACCTACCAGCCGTTTGCCGACGATTTCATCGCGCGCAAGGGCGAGGATGATGTCGATCGCAAGTCGCTGTTGCGCGCGCTCACGGCGTTCCTCACGGCCAACAACCTCAAGGCGGATTGGGAAGGGATCGAGAATGCGCCCAACGAGGCGCTGGTGAATGCGCTCGCCATGATGTCGCCATACGACGTCGCCGAGAAACAGGCGATGCTGGAGGCGCCGAACCTTAAAACGCGCGCGGAAATCCTCATCGCCGTCACCGAGATCGAGCTAGCCAAAGCCAAGACGCCGGGCGACACGCCGCTGCAATGAGGGGTTCGGCGATCCGCCGGTTGGCGCGCGGCGACGGACGCGGTAAGATTTTCTCCGTTTCATAGCGGAGTTCTTGCATGTCCAATCCCCCGCCGGATCGACCCGCCGACAGCGTCGATCCCAAATTGCTCGAAATTCTGGTTTGCCCCTTGACGAAAACGCCGCTCGAATACGACGTGCAGAAGCAGGAGCTGATCTCGCGCGCCGCGAAGCTCGCCTATCCGATCCGAGACGGCATCCCGATCATGCTGCCCGAGGAAGCTCGGCGGATCGATTGACGACGGACTTTCATTTCGGCGCAAACGGCGGGGCTATTGCAAATGGAACGGGTGAAGTTTCATCCTCCCCTTCAGGGGACGGAAAAATCATTTGATGAGCGGGAGTCATTGCCGTGATCAAGATCTGGGGCCGTAACACGTCGTCGAACGTGCAGAAGGTCATGTGGGCCGTCGGCGAGATGGGCCTGCAGCATCAGCGGATCGACATTGGCGGGGCGTTCGGCCAGAACCGCGAACCGCCATATCTCGCCATGAATCCCAACGGCCTTGTTCCGACACTCGAGGAAGAAGACGGCTTCTTGCTGTGGGAATCAAACACGATCGTTCGTTATCTCGCGGCCAAGCACAAGGCGGCGGTGCTCGAGCCGGCGGATTTACGAAACCGCGCGCTCGCCAGCAAATGGATGGATTGGCAGCTTTCCGTCGCGGGGCCTGCGATCTTCGAATGCTTCTGGGGCCTCATTCGCACGCCGCCGGAGAAACGCAATCACGCGGCAATCGAAGAATCAAAGAAGAAGACGACCGCAGCCGTCACCATCATGGATCAGCAGCTGGCCAAGACCGCTTATCTCGCCGGCGGCGAATTCTCCTATGGCGATATTCCGGTCGGCATCATCGCCTATCGCTATCGGCAGCTTGTGCCCGAGCGGCCCGCGCTGCCGAACTTCGAGCCATCGCGGCGCGCCAAGCGTTCAAGGATAACGTCGCGGCCGTGCCGCTGACGTGAGCTTCGTCATTCGGCGGCTGCGCGTGCGCCGCCGCTGTGCGCCGACGCGATGTAGTCCATGGCGGCCTGAACGCCACCCTTCTTGTGCGGAATACCGGCCACGCCGAGCGCCATTTCGGTGACCGCCAGCACGCCCATCAGCCACCCGTCGTTGATGTCGCCGAGGTGTCCGATCCGGAAATATTTCTTGGCGTAAGGACCGAAACTCGCGCCATAGGAAATATTAAACGTATCGAGCGCGAGGCTGCGGAACGCGTCGGCGTCGTGGCCCTCAGGCAGCAGTACCGCGGTGATGGTCGGAGAGTAGTATTTCGGGTCGCGGCAGAGGATTTCGAGCCCCCAGGCCCGCACCGCGCGGCGGGTCGCCTCCGCAAGACGCGCGTGCCGCGCGAAGACATTGTCGAGGCCTTCCTCGTGCAACATGTCGATCGAGACCGCCAAGCCTTGCAGCATTTGCGTTGCCGGCGTGTAAGGAAAGAAGCCGACCTTGTTCATGGTCAGCATGTCGTCCCAGGACCAGAATGACTTCGTCAGTTTGGAAGTCTTTGCTGCGGTGAGCGCCTTGTCGCTGATCGCGTTGAATGACATGCCCGGCGGCAGCATCAGCCCCTTCTGCGCACCGCCGACGGTGACATCCACACCCCATTCATCGTGCCGGTAGTCCGTCGAGGCCAGCGACGAGATGGTGTCGACCATCAACAGCGCGGGATGGCCTACGGCATCGATTGCCTTGCGGATTGTTGCGATCGGCGACAGGCAGCCGGTTGCGGTTTCGTTGTGCAACACGCAAACCGCCTTGATCTCGTGCGCTTTGTCCTTGCGCAGATGCTCCTCGATCTTTGCCGGATCGGCGCCGGTTCGCCAATCGCCGGGAATGAATTCGGGCTTCAATCCCAGCTTCGCCGCCATGGTTTTCCATTGTGTCGCGAACTGGCCGGTTTCAACCATCAGCACGCGATCGCCGGGCGACAGCGTGTTGACGAGCGCGCTTTCCCAGGCGCCGGTGCCGGTCGCGGTATAGATGATCACCGGATTGGTGGTCTTGAAGATAGTTTTGATGCCTTCCAGGCAGCGCTTGGCGAGCTTGGCGAATTCCGGGCCGCGATGATCGATGATCGGCGTATCCATGGCCCGCAGCACGCGATCGGGTAACGGCGTTGGTCCCGGAATTTGCAGGAAGTGACGCCCGGCGGCGCGCGAAGCATTCTGCGGCATATTCGGCACTCCTTTGGAAAACCTAAGAGCCCGCGCGCGCGTGTCCCGAGCGCTGGCGGCTTGTGGCGTTGAATAGCGAATGCGACATTCGGGTCAAGCCCCGAGCAGGCGTCGCGGCTCCGCGAACCGCGCCGATCCGGTAAATACAAGCCCGCTATGACGATTTTCCTCGCCGCGACAATTACACCATCCGCCTGCGCGGCGGATGCGGCGGATGACGTATTTAGGCGCTGACGGAGATTGTCGTGGCGGCTCGGCTCGCATCAGGATTGGAAAAAAATCTCGAAAGCCGCCTTACGGCGGAAAAAGTCGGGCATGTGCATTTCGACGCTTTCACGCGCGGCCGCTATTCCACCGACGCTTCCCACTATCAGATCATGCCGCTCGGCGTCGTTGAGCCGCGCACGATGGTCGAAGCCGAAAGCGCGCTCGCCATTTGCCGCTCCGAAGGCGTTCCCATCACGCCGCGCGGCGGCGGCACATCCCAAGCCGGACAGACCGTGAACCGATCGCTTGTTTTGGATTGCTCGCGGCATCTCAATCGCATCGTCGACGTCGATGTGGCGAACCGCCGTTGTGTGGTCGAGCCGGGCCTCGTGCTGGATGAGCTCAATCGCGCACTCAAGCCCACGGGGCTATGGTTCCCGGTCGATATATCGACAGCGTCGCGCGCCACGATCGGCGGCATGGTCGGCAATAATTCCTGCGGGGCGCGCTCGTTGCGCTACGGCAATACCCGCGAAAACGTTCTGTCGATCGACGCCATCTTGGCTGACGGCACGGCCGCTCATTTCGGCCGCCTCGGCGAAGCTGGCGTCGACGTGCCGCAGGCGCTCGTTCGCGATCTTCTCGCCATTGCCGCGCGCGAGGCCGCCGAAATCGAGTGGCGGTTTCCGAAGGTGCAGCGCCGGGTCGGCGGCTACAATCTCGATGCGCTGGTGCCGGGCCGCAACGACATCAATCTCGCCCATCTCTTGGTCGGCTCCGAAGGCACGCTTGCGTTTTCGCGCCGGATCGAACTGAAGCTCTCGCCTGTTCTCGGACGCCGCGCCATCGGCACTTGCCATTTCGGCAGCTTCCAAGAGGCCATGGCCGCGGCGCAGCACATCGTCGAGCTCAAGCCGATCGCCGTCGAATTGATCGACCGCACTATGCTCGGATTGGCCCGCGAGATCGCGATGTACCAGCCGACCATCGCGGCGTTCCTGCGCGGTGACCCCGAGGCGATACTTTTTGTTGAATTCGCCGAAGACGATGATGAAAACGCGCGCCGCCTCAAGGCGCTCGGCGCGCTGATCGGCGATCTCGGCATCTCCTGGGACAAGACCGGCGCCAAATGGGGCGGCGTCGCCGACGTGCTCGATCCGAAGCTGCAAAGCGCAATCGGCGAAGTGCGGACCGCCGGCCTCAATATCATGATGTCGATGAAGGACCAGGGCAAACCCGTCTCGTTCGTCGAGGATTGCGCAGTGCCGCTCGAACATCTCGCCGACTACACGGCGCGGCTGACAGAGATCTTCGAGAAAAACGGCACCCACGGCACCTGGTATGCTCATGCCGCGGTCGGCTGCCTGCACGTGCGGCCGGTGCTTAATTTGCGGCTCGATCAGGACGCCCGCGCGATGCGCGCCATCGCCGAGGAAGCTTTCGCCATGGTGCGCGAATATAAAGGCTCGCATTCCGGCGAGCACGGCGACGGCATCGTGCGTTCGGAGTTCCACGAGACGATGTTCGGCGCCAAACTGGTGCGGTCGTTCGAGGAGGTGAAGGACAAGTTCGATCCGCAAAACCTCTTCAATCCCGGAAAGATCGTGCGCGCGCCCAAATTCGACGACCGCACCTATTTTCGCTTCGGCCCCGGCTACCGCGGCCTGCCGATGACCACCGCGCTCGATTGGTCGGCCTATCCCGGCGCCGGCGGCGGATTCCAGGGCGCGGTCGAAATGTGCAACAACAACGGCGCCTGCCGCGCGCTCAAAGGCGGCGTCATGTGTCCGAGCTACCGTGTCACCCGCGATGAACGCGACGTCACGCGCGGGCGCGCCAATACGCTTCGCCTCGCGGTCACCGGTCAGCTCGGGCCGGATGCGCTGACATCCGACGACATGGCGGAGACGCTCAAGCTTTGCGTCTCGTGCAAGGCCTGCCGGCGGGAATGTCCGACCGGCGTCGACATGGCGCGGATGAAGATCGAGGTGTTGCGCGCCCGCACGGAGAAGTTCGGGCTTTCCCTGCACGACCGTCTGGTTGGCTATCTGCCGCGCTACGCGCCACATGCGGCGCGGCATGCCTGGCTTATGAACCTGCGTGACCGCATGCCCGGCGCTGCGAAATTGTCGGAGGCGCTTGCCGGATTTAGCGCCAGGCGAAGTTTGCCAAAATGGCGCGCGGACTATTTCAGAGAGCCTGGCGCTGCGCGTCTCCGCCGTGCGGAGCGCGAGGTCGTTCTTTTCGCCGACACGTTCAACCGCTACTTCGAACCGGAAAACATCGACGCCGCGATCGCAGTTCTCGCCGCGGCCGGCTACGGCATTCATTTCCCCGCGCCGGCAGACGGCGGCCGGCCACTGTGCTGCGGCCGCACTTTCCTCGCCGTCGGCAAGGTCGAGGAGGCGCGGCGCGAGGCGGAGCGGTCGCTCGCTGCGCTCATGCCTTTTATCGATCGCGGCATGCCGGTCGTCGGGCTTGAGCCCAGTTGCATTTTCAGTTTTCGCGATGAAGTGCCCGCGCTCCTCAAAAGCGAAGCGGCAAAGCGGGCTGCCAGTCGCGCCGTTCTATTTGAGGAATTCCTGGCCGGTGAGGCGGCCTCCGGTAAACTCAAGATCGGGCTGTCGCGGCTCGGCAAGCGCGCTTTGTTGCACGGCCATTGCCACCAGAAATCGTTTGGCGCCATGCCGGCGGTCGAAGCGGCGCTGAAATTGATTCCCGGCCTTGAGGTGGAAACGATCGAGTCGAGCTGCTGCGGCATGGCCGGCGCGTTCGGCTATCATGCGCGGACGATCGAAATCTCCCAGGCGATGGCGGAACTGTCGTTGCTGCCCGCGATCCGCGAGGCCAAGAACGACGATATTATCGTCGCCGACGGAACGTCGTGCCGGCATCAAATATACGACGGAGCCGGCCGCGAGGCGTTGCATGTGGCTCGCGTACTCGCTGCGGCGCTTTCATAGGACGCTCACGTTTATTTATGATCGCCAACATGAATTGATCGCCTTATGCATATGGGCGGCCAGCGATGTTCGGATTCGATTCCAATGAACCAAGCCGTCTTTTTAAAGCCGCCGCCCCACGGGCTCATCGCCAATTGGCTCGGGCCGGAAATGGTGCGGCGGCTCTTGGATTTTGCGCAAGAACAGCGCGACAGCTTTTTCCCGTCAGGCGTCGGCTATGGCGAAAATTCCAGAATCGATGCAAATGTTCGGCATTCCGGCAGGATCGCAAAACTAGGCGATCTGAAACAAGAATTGCGAACGCAAATTCGGGCCGTGTTGGCCACCATGTTCCGACAACTCGGCGTCGACACCTTCGAGCCCGGCAAAATTGAAGTTGAAATGGTGGCGCACGGCGACGGCGCTCTTTTCGCCGAGCACAGTGATAACGCCGTTGAAGACAAGAAGTTCGTCGTTCGCCGCGCTATCACCGCCGTTTACTATCTTCATCGGCTGCCGAAAGCGTTCTCAGGCGGTGTTCTCCGGATTTATCCCCTCGCCGGCAGCAAAAACTCCACCGCCTTTGTCGATATCGAGCCAAACAACGACACGTTGGTGTTTTTCCCGTCATGGTTTCCACATGAGGTTCTTCCGGTAGCTTGCCCCTCGGGCCGGTTCGAGGATTCGCGTTTTGCAATAAACTGCTGGGTTCATCGTTGAATGCGCGATCAAGCCTCCCGCTCCAGCGCGCTTTCATGCCAGCGCCGCAGCGCCAGATAGTTTACGAACGACAGCGTGTAAAAAATGACGATGCCGGCGACCGACAACAACAGTAGCGCGGCGAACATGCGCGGGATGTTGAGGCGATAACCGGACTCGGCGATCCGGTAGGCGAGGCCCGAACCAGCGCCGGCCGAACCCGCGGCGATTTCCGCGACCACGGCGCCGATCAAGGACAGCCCGCCGGCAATGCGCAACCCGCCAAGGATATACGGCAGGGCCGAAGGCAGCTTGAGGCGCCACAGGATTTGGCGTCGCGACGCGCCGTAGAGCGCAAACAGCTCGACGAGGTTGCGGTCCACCGAATGCAGACCGAGCGTCGTATTCGCCAAGACCGGGAAGAAGGCGACAATCCAGGCGCAGGCCAGGACCGCGAGCGGCTGCGGCAGATAGATCAGCAAGAGCGGCGCAATGGCGACGATCGGCGTGACCTGAAGGATCACGGCATAGGGGTAAAGCGAATATTCGATCACGCGGGACTGATTAAACAATACCGCGAGTCCCACGCCGCCGGCTGCCGCCAGCAGGAAACCTTCAACGGTGGTGGCCAGCGTGACGAGAAGAGACCGTGACAACAAATTCCAATCGTCGATCAGCGTGCGGAAGATCAAGCTCGGACTGGGCAGCACATAGGGCGGGATGTTTTCGATCCGCACGACCGTCTCCCACAGCGCCAGCACAAGCAGCAGAACGAGGATCGGAAGCGCGATCCGCAACACGCGCTCGCGCCGCTCTCGGCTGAATGCGCGCGGCGTCACGGTTTGCCTCCCGCCATCGCCTGTGCCAGCGCTTCCGAGGCGCGGCGGCAGAACGCTCCATACTCCGCCGAGGTGCGGAAGTGCTGGTCACGCGGATACGGCGCATCGATCGTGAGTTCGGTAAAAATGCGTCCCGGCCGCGGGGTCATTACCAGGATGCGGCTCGACAGATAGACCGATTCGAAGACCGAATGCGTGACGAACACGACGGTCGTGCCGCTCGCCCGCCACAGCTGGAGCAGATCGTTGTTGAGCTTAAACCGCGTGATCTCGTCGAGCGCGGCGAACGGCTCGTCCATCAGAAGAAGCTGCGGCGCCGTGACCAACGCACGCGCGATCGAGACGCGCATGCGCATGCCGCCGGACAATTCGCGCGGGAAGGCGTCGGCGAATTGCGTCAAGCCGACCCGGTCGAGCGCGGCCGCCACCGGCGCGGCGGCTTTGTCCCCGCTCTGGCCTTTCAGCATGAGCGGCAGTGCGACGTTTCTCGCCACGCTACTCCAGGGCATCAGCGTCGGCTCCTGAAACACAAAGCCGATCCGGCTTGCTCTGTCGGGATGCGCCTTCCCAGCAGTACCCTGGGCCGGCCATTCGACCGTGCCTTTGCTCGGCTCGCTCAAGCCCGCGATAATGCGCAGCGCGGTGGATTTGCCGCAGCCCGACGGGCCCACGAGCGACACGAACTCGCCGGCGTGAACGTCGAGATCGAGGCCCGATAACGCCACCGTGCCGTTTGGGAATGTCTTGCCGACACCGCGTAGCGCGAGGAGCGTAGGAGCGGAATGCGGTGTTGTCGCAGCCGGCATCGCCAGAATTACTGCTTCGGCCGCAGATCGAGCCCGACTTTCTTGCCGACGAATTGCAGCGTGTAGCCCTCGCGGTAATCGAGGCTCGATTTTACCACGCCGGCGCGCAGCATTTCGTCGAAGAAGTCCTTCATGCGCGCGTCCGTCATCGCGCCGACGCCGAGCGTCAGCGCGTCGCCGGAATCGACAATGCCGTATTTCTTCATCGCCGCCACTGAATAAGCGAGCAAATCATCCGTCATTTCGGGATTCTGCTTCTTGATGAGTCCGTTGGCCGCGCCGTTGTCGCCGTAAAGATAATTGTACCAGCCGATGATCGATGCATCGACGAAGCGTTGAACGAGATCGGGCTTTTTGTCGACCAGATCGCGCCGCGTCTCGATCAGCGTCGAATAGGCGGAAAATCCCTGGTCGGCGAGCAGGAACACTTCGGGCTTGAAATTCGCGGCCTTGGCGATGGCATAGGGCTCGGACGTCACGTAGCCCTGCATGGCGCTTTTTTTGTCGGCGAGGAACGGCTGCGGATTGAAGGTGTAAGGCTTGACCTGCGCGTCAGTGAAGCCGTAGTCGGCTTTGAGCCATTGGTAGTAGCTGGCAATCCCCTCCTTGGAGACAAACAGCGTAAGCTTTTTCAGATCGGCGAATTTATCGATGCCCTGATCGGGGTGCACGATGAAAACTTGCGGGTCTTTCTGAAACAAGGCCGCCACCTCGACCGTCGGCACGTTCTGCTCAACCGCGTCGAAGGCTTGCAGCGTATTGGCGCTGAGGAAAAAATCGATTTTCCCGACCGGCAGCAGGATACGGTTGTTGACGTTCGGTCCACCCGGCACGATCGTGACATCGAGGCCGTACTTTCGATAGGTGCCGTCCGCCAACGCCTGATAAAATCCGCCATGTTCGCCTTCGGCCACCCAATTGGTGCCGAACGCGACTTTGTCGAGCGCCTGCGCGGAGGCGGCCGGCAGCGTCGCGCCCGCAAGCGCGAGGCCGGTCAACCCGATCCGCAAAATTGCCGACGCCATCATTGCTCCGCTCCGCCGGGGACGCGACAATAGAGCATCCTCCACCTAAAGTCAGACCGGATGCCAGGGACGAGTGAACGCATGACGCTGCCGAAACGCGATTGGATGGACATGAGTTGGGGGGACCTTGCCGACGCTTCGACGGTGGGCTGGATCGCCGTCCTGCCGCTTGCCGCCGTCGAGCAGCACGGACCGCATCTGCCGCTCGGCGTCGACACGTTCATCGCCGAAGCCTATCTGCGGAAGGTGCGGGACATTCTGCCGCCGGACCTGCCGGTCACGTTCCTGCCGGTGCAGCGCATCGGAGTCTCGGCCGAGCACCTGTCCTATCCCGGCACGCTCACGCTCTCGGCTGCCACGGCGATTGCGGCATGGACCGAGCTCGGCGAGAGCGTGGCGCGAGCCGGGATACGCAAGCTCGTCTTCGTCACCAGCCATGGCGGCAATGTCGCGGCGATGGAATTGGCGGCGCGCGATTTGCGCGCGCGGCTTGGCATGCTCGCGGTCACCGTCGGCTGGCACCGCTTCGGCTATCCAGACGGTGTGTTTTCAAGCGACGAGAAAAAGCACGGCATCCATGGCGGCGATATCGAGACTTCGTTGATGCTGGCGGCGGCGCCAGAAACGGTGCGGATGAACGAGGCGCGGCGGGCGGTTCCCGAAACCGTGGCGATGGCGCAGGAGTTCAAGTGGCTCGGCGCCTATCGCCCGGCCGGCTTTGCCTGGATGACGCAAGATCTGCATCCGAGCGGTGCGATCGGCGATGCGACGCTGGCGAAAGCCACCAAGGGCGAAGCGGCCTTGGCTCAAGGCGCGCAGGCTTTCGTAGAGCTGTTGCGCGAGGTCGATCGCTTCGATCTCGCCCGGCTGCGCGATGGGCCGATTGCCATATGAAGGCGCGTTGCCATAAGGCGGCGCTCTACACAGGCGTTAGTTTCAGGGGAAAAACAATGCGTCGAATTTCGACTTTGCTTGGGGCTGGGCTCTGCGCCGGCCTGTTCGGTTTGCATACGCGCGCGACATCGACATATTGCCGGCGTTCCCGGCAGCGGCCAAATAACCGCAGCCGTACAGCGCGAAGTCGAACTACGCGGCGATTTTCACGTATTCAAAATCGCCCGGTTTGTTGTCGATGCCGATCCGCGGCGGCGCGATCCAGCTCGCGAACTTGCCGGGCTCGACGACTTGCTGCATCAGGCTCGCGATGAAATCACCGTCGCCCTTTGACGGCAGCCATTGATCCTTGCCGCGGCTCCATGTCTCGTTGTCGATGAGCCGGCCGGCCGGCGTCACTTTGACGTCCTTGAACTCGCCGATCAGGCGATGGAAGCCGACATGCGGCAGCTCGAATTTGAAGGCGACGCCGATCCGGTCGATGATCTTGTTCCAGCGATCGAGACCGCGCTGGCAATCGGCGGTGTAGTCATCGCGCAGCCGCATGTTGATCGCGGTCAGTGCCGGCTCGTCGATGCGCTTGATCTCGCCGTCGACCAATTTGAGCACCGGAAAGGTCGCATTTTCGAGGCGATGATCGTCGTCGATCTTGGTTTCCTGGAAGCGGCCTTTCAGGCCGGCCGTGAACGTGTTCGCGGCGTTGGTCGAGACCTCCGAGCCGAACAGATCAAGCGAGAGCGAATAATGCAGATTGAGCTTCTTCTGAAGGGTCGGCAGGTCGATGACGCCAAGCGCGCGCACTTTCTCGATCTCGGCCGGATCCTCGATGCCCGCTGCCTTCATCGCCTCGCAGGTGCGCTGGATGGTGCGGCCGACCCCGGTCTCGCCAACGAACATGTGGTGCGCCTCTTCGGTCAGCATGAAGCGGCACGTGCGCGACAGCGGATCGAAGCCGGATTGCGCCAGGCTTTCGAGCTGCATCTTGCCGTCACGATCGGTGAAGAAGGTGAACATGTGGAACGACAGCCAATCGGGCGTCGCCTCGTTGAAGGCGCCGAGCATGCGCGGCTTGTCAGCATCGCCGGACCGGCGCTGCAGTAGTTCCGCCGCCTCTTCGCGGCCGTCGCGGCCGAAATATTTCTGCAGGAGATAGACCATCGCCCACAGGTGCCGGCCCTCCTCGACATTGACCTGAAACACGTTGCGCATGTCGTAGAGCGACGGCGCTGTTTTTCCGAGATGGCGCTGCTGCTCAACCGAAGCGGGCTCGGTGTCGCCCTGGATCACGACCAGCCGCCGCAACATCGCGCGATATTCGCCCGGCACGTCCTGCCAGGCCGGCTCGCCGTAGTGACGGCCGAAGGGGATCTTGCGGCCTACTTCCTGCGGTGCCAAGAGGATGCCCCAGCGATAGTCGGGCATGCGCACATAATCGAATTTGGCCCAGCCCTTCGGGTCAACCGAAACGGCGGTCCGTAGATAAACGAGCGACTGCTGGAAGCCCTGCGGTCCCATATCCATCCACCAGTCAAGATAACCGGGATGCCAGCTTTCTAGGGCGCGCAGCACTTGGCGATCTTCGGAGAGATTGACGTTGTTCGGGATTTTGCTCGTGTAATCGACGTTATCGATCGTCATAACCGACTCCTCTCTCATACACGGCGTGTATCGAAGACCGGCTTGTGACCGGTGCCGTAGCGCTTGAGTGCGCCCTCGTCGCCGATTGCGTTCGGGCGTTGAAAAATCCAGTTCTGCCAGGCGGTCAGTCGCGCGAAGATTTTCGATTCCATCGTCTCCGGCCCGGCGAAACGCAGATTCGCTTCGAGGCCGGTGAGCGCATCGGGTGAGAAGCTTGCGCGCTCTTCGAGAAACACGCGCACTTCATCGTCCCAGTCGATGTCGTCGACCGCGAAAGTGACAAGACCGAGCCGCTGCGCGCTTTCGGCGTCGATGGCCTTACCACGCTGCGCGCCGGCGGCTTCGAGATCGGCCGGATTGGCGAGGAAGCGACTCGCCAGACGCGTCAATCCGTTCGACATCGGATACGGGCCGCAATTGGCGTCACCCAGCGCGATCGCCGCGGGCGGCTTATTGTCGCCGTCGCGCTGGCCGATCAGCATATAGGAGCGGTCGCTGGCGAGCGGCAATTCGGCAAGCGTGCCGGCGAAGCACGAGCCCGGTTCGATCAAGGTCACGAGCGAGCGCGAAGTAAGGTCGATGCGCTTAAGTACGCGCTTCCACAGGAGACGGATTTCGCGCGCGAGCCAGTGGTCATTGTTGGCCTCGAGGAAACGATCGTAGGCGATGACTTGCTCGACCTCGCCGGACGATTTGAAGACGATCGCGGCGATATCGAGCTCGTTGAGCCGAATGTGCAGAATCGCATCGTCGAGCTCGCGGGCAAGCTGCAGCGGCCAAAAGCCGGCGCCGAGAGCGACCATGGCTTGCGCCGTCTGGGGCGGCGGCGCGCTCGGGCCGCGCAGGACAATGGTAGCGATCCGCTCGACGCGCTCAAATGCGACGGCAAGCGTGCCGTATTCGATGCCGCCGGCGGTGAAGGTCCGCGACAGAGGAGTGAGCGCGATTCCGGGACCCGATGCCGCGCGGCGCGATTGCGCCGCGAATTCCCGTGCGCGCGCCTCGATCGCCTGGTCGAATTTCGATCCCGGCACCGCGTCGTCAACTAGTCGCCATTCGACCGCGCGTCTGCCTTTGACGCCTTCCTCGGTAGTGCAGAACACGTCGGCGTGATCGCGGCGGACTTTGCGCTTGTCGGCAACGCGGGTAAGGCCGCCGGTCCCGGGCAGCACCGCCAATAGCGGCAATTCCGGCAGCGACACCGCCGCCGCGCCATCGTCCACCAGCATGATGTGATCGGTGGCAAGCGCCAGCTCATAGCCGCCGCCGGCGGCGGTGCCGTTGATGGCGCAGATCGATTTTAATCCCGAATTTTCGCTGAGGTCTTCAATGCCGTTGCGCGTCTCGTTGGTGAATTTGCAGAAGTTCACCTTGTGGGCGTGGCTCGCGCCCGCCAGCATGCGAATATTGGCGCCGGCGGAAAAAACGCGCGGCTTCGCCGAGCGCAGCACCAGAACCCGCACGTTCGGATGCTCGAACCGTAGCCGCTCGATGGCATCGGCGAGCTCAATATCAACCCCAAGGTCGTAGGAATTGAGCTTCAGGTCGTAGCCTTCGAACAATCCCGATTTCTCGTCGACATCCATCACGAGCGTGGCGATTTCGCTGTCGACCTTGAGCTTCCAATGGCGATAGCGCGCGGGTTCGGTCTGAAAATCGATCCGCGCGTGATTTTCCGTCGGCGGCTTTGAAGTGGTCTGCTTGGCGTCGCTCATGAGCGTCCCGGTCGCAGCGCGTCGACCGCCTTATGTGCGCGTCGTGTCTATACTGCATCACAGCAAGATTATTAAACTTAAATATGCATTATAATTCATGAGGCGGCAATCCCCGGCTCGGGACGCAATCCGCCCTCGTGGTGGTCGCGCAAGAGCCGGTTGATGAAGTCGGCCACCGCGTTGAGCGTAATCTCCGGTGCCTCGCGATAAGGGATATGGCGAATCCCCGGAATGACGACCGGCTCAACCGGACAGAAGCATTCCTGTTGCGCCACCTCGATCTGCTTGAGCGTGCCGTATTGATCGTTTTCGCCTTGCACGATCAGAACCGGGACCCGGATATAGCCGAGCACTTCGGTGATGTCCCATTTTTCAAAATCGGGATGCATCCACGGTTCGTTCCAGCTGCGGAACGCGCAATCGACATCGGCGTGCCAGGGTTTGAGCCTCTCCCGCAAGGCGCCAGAGGCGAACGACTTGCCGGCACGGCGGATCTCGGCGAGACCCATCTCCTCGGCGAAGAAATGCGGCGCAACAAGAAGAAGACCGCGCACGCGATGGTCCTCGACACTGCCGGCGTAAATGGTTGCGATCGATGCGCCGTCGCTGTGACCTAAAAGAAAGCCGCGCTGGAAGCCGATCGCGTGCAGAATGCGCGGCAGCACCTCGCAGGCTTCCTCGACCATGAACGACGTCGAACGCGGCAGCGTCGCGCCAGTCGATTGGCCATAGCCGGCGCGCGAATAAACAAAGACGCCCAAGCCGGTCGCCGCGGCGATCTGGTCGGGAAACTGGCCCCATAGATCGACGCTGCCGAGCCCCTCGTGCAGCATCACGATGGTCGGCGCGGCATCGGGGCGCGGGCCGATCATGCGGTATTCGAGCCACAGCGGCGGTAGATCGAGAAAGCCTTTATCGGACAGCATCACGGCTTTTCGCGTTCCCTTTTCGGCGTGGAGGGGCGGAAGACGGTGTCGCTCCCGATCCGAGCAGATTGGTGACGATCCGTAATAGCTTGGCGAAACTGCGCTCCACCGCATCCGCCGACGTGTCGAGTTCCGCTTCGGCGCGGGCGTAATCCGCGCGACGCGCTTCGAGGATCGCCACGAGATCGCCCATGGCTTCACGGTTCTGCGCCATCGGACGAAAGTCGCCTTGGGCCATCACCCGGCTCATATGATCCTCGGGCCGCGCCTTGATCCAAATGGTGTGGCTGCGCCGCAGCAGCAATGCGTAGCTTTCGGGGTCGGAAACGATGCCGCCGGCCGTGGTGATGACCGCCGCATCGTGTTCGGCAATCACGCGGTCGAGCGCGGCGCGCTCGAGCCGCCGGAACGTCGCTGTACCGGCCATTTCGATCATGTCGGGAATGCTCGCGCCGTAGTCCTCCTCGATCACCCGGTCGAGCTCGATGAAGGGCCAGCCAAGATGGCGGGCGAGCATGCGGCCGAGTGTGGATTTGCCGGCGCCGCGCAAACCAACAAGCGCCACGCGCCGCCCCCTGTCGGCGTGATCCGAACGCGCCGCGCGCGCTTCGATCAGCTCCGTCAATTCGGGCAGCTCCTGTTCCGAAAGCCGCGCGATGAGATCGAGAAGGGCGGCGTGCGCCGCCGTGCGCGCGGTCGGCTTGCCGAGAAGCGCAGATGTCGGCAGGTCGAGCGCTTGCGCGATCGCGCGCAAGACGGTCACCGATGGATTGCCGGCGCCGCTTTCGATCTGCGCCAAATACCGTTCGGACGTGTGCGAGGCTATCGCCAATTGCCGGCGCGTCATGCCGCGTTTGGCGCGATTGCGGCGCACCTCGGCCCCGATGTCGGCAAGCAGTGCCGCGGCGGCGCGGTCGTTGCTTTGCGCTTGCAGCATCGTAGTCCGGTCGGCGGCCGTGTGGCGCGCCCGACCGCGATGCGCCGGGTTGCGATGCGCTTTGGCTCTTTTGGCGACGGTCATGGCCGGCGCGGCCTCATGCATTATAATGCATGCCGCATCAATGCATGCCGGCCGGACAATGGCAAGCCGGTGCGCTCTATTCGAAAATCTTGCCCCAGCCGCCGTTTTCCTGTCGCGCGGCGGTGCCGTCGCCCTCGGTCGCGTCGGGCCCCGGATCGTCCGGGGCGTGGACGAGCGGGATGACCGGCTCCGGTTTGAGCGGCGAAAAGGGCCGGCCGCGGCGCGCTGGCGAAGCGCTGGCGGCTGTATTGTCGTTCGGCAGTAGGGGTGCAGTTTCGATGGCCGTATTCTGGATCGAAGCGCTGCCGATCGAATCGTTGTCGATTGATTTGGGCGCTTCCGGTTCGATGAGCGGTGCGGCGATCGCTCCTGTAAGCGGCACCCGCCATTCGAACGCATCAATCCGGCCGCTCACCGGCGAGATCGGCAGCCAGCGATCCGACACGTATCCGTCGGCCGTCCATTGCGGATCGGGCGCGGCGTGGACGGCGCGCGCCGTCCACTCGCGCGCGCGGCCTTCATCGCTACGCTCGGCCCGCTCGAGCTCGGCCATCAGCAAGCTCACCCGCTTGGTCGGCCTTTTAAGATAGGGCTCAATCACGCTGCGTGCTTTGGCAAATTCCTGCGCATCGAGCGCGGCGCGCGCCACCGCCAGCGCGCTTTCCATGTGGCCCGGCACTTTGCTGGCGAGGCCCTCGATTCGTTTCAGGCGCTCGCGCGCGGCTTCGCCGGACCGCAGTTCGGCGTGGGCTTGGGCCAATTCGGGGTTGGGATTGGCGCGCCAGGCCGTGTCGATCACCCGGTTCGCTCTGCGGAGCTTACCGCCCTCGGCGAGGAGCCGGCCGGCCAAAGCGGCGGCAGGCACCAGATCGGGTGCGAGTTTGTTTGCTTCGAGCACGAAGTCCTTGGCGGCGCCGCGATCGCTGTCTTCGACCGCCAGCGCCCGCGCCGTGAGCAGCACGGCGCGTTGCCGCCGGTACCGCGCTTTGTCGAGCATGCGCATGTTCTGCTCGAGCAGATCAAGCGCTCCGGCCCAGTCGCCGTCGCGGCAGCGCGCCTCAAGCACCGCCGTGCCCGCCCAGCCGAGCGAAGGGGCGGTCCGCGCCGCTTCCTCGGCATAGGCCCGCGCGCCTGCCGCGTCATTGCGGCGCCGCGCCTCGATGAACAGACCGTGCAGACCGAGCGCCTTGGTGTCGTGACGTCCCGCCATGGCGCGGAACGAGCGTTCGGCCGCATCGCGGTCGCCGGTCAACTGCGCGGATTGCGCGCTCAAGAGAAGCGCAAGCGGCTCTCCCGGCGCGAGCCGGCCGACCTCGGCGGTGAACTTGCGCGCCGCGGCGATGTCACCCGCGCCGACCGCGATCAACCCGTTGGAAATCGCCTCATAGGCGCGCACGCCGCGGCGATTGCGCAGGAGATGGGACAGCACAAGCGGTGAACGCGCAACCGCGCGAATGAGGCTGAGGATCAATATCAGGGCGAGGAACGCCGCGACCAAGGCCGAGCCCAAAACCAAGAGCGAAGTCTCGATGCGCATGCCTTGCCAGGTGACGACGACGTCGCCGGGCCGGTCGGCGAAAAACGCGACGCCGCAAGCGATTGCGCCGACGAGGATCAAATAAAGGATGACGCGGATCATTGGTCTGACGGTTTGCTGAGCGCCGCGAGCGCGTCGGTCGCGATCCGCCGGCTCGCCGCTACGGCCGCATCACGAGACTGGACTATTTTGATCCAATCGCCCGCGAGCGCCTTTACCGGGTCGGGCAATTGTTTGATATCGGCGAGCGCCGCGTCGATGTCGCCGTGCGCGGCATCGAATCTGATCCGGGCGATAACGTCCGCCGGATCGTTGCCCGGCGGCGCTCCAGCCGGCGTAACGCGGACGAGCTTTTGCGCATTGGCTTTGAGCCGATCGAGGAAAGTTGCGTCCGTTGCGGCGGGTTCGGCGGCACCCTCCAGCGCCGCCGCCAAGGCCGTCAGTTCGCGCGCCAGCGCGCTCACGCTTGGCACGCCTTGGCCCGCAAACGGTTGAAGGGGCGCGGTTGCAGCGCGGTCGACCCCGAGCGCCTGCACGGCGGCGAGCTCGGCTTGATACGCCGCGCCGCGTTCGACCGTGGCGCGAAGCGCCTCGGCCGCGACGGAGAGCCGCGCCGGCCGATCGTCGGTTTCCGGCGCCGCCTCCGTGGCCGCAGCGGTGAGCGTTTTCACGGTGTCTTCCAGCGTCACGATCCGGTTCGTCAGCCCCTCGATGTCGCCGCGCTGTGCAGTGTTTTGGCTCATCGCTTGATTGGTCGCTTGGTTTGTCTTCGTCGCCGCTTCGGCCGCGGCGTGAGCGGCATCCGCCTGTTTCACGGCGCTCTGGCTCGAAGAGGCGATTTCATCGAGGCGGCCGCCGAGTGTGGCAATGCTCGTGCCAAGGGATTTTGTTTGTTCTTCCACGGCGGCGATGCGGCTGCCCATGGCGGCATCCGGCTGTTGTTGTGCTTGGATCGCGCGCTCGATCTTGTCGAGCCGCGCCGTGATGTCGGCATCCGCCGAATGCGTTGCAGGCGAAGGCCCCGCCATCGGTTCGGCGGGTGTCGCGGCGTTGCGCGAGGGAACAAAACCGGCGAGCCAGACGCCGCCGATGACGGCTGCCGCCACAACGGCCCCTAACAACGCGCTAACGGCATGGGAGGTACGATGTCGGTCCGATCCCGGCGCATTTGATTCTGCCGCACGGGATTCGGCCGCGCGTTCTCTGGACGATTCGTTCTCGCTGCGCGTTTCATTTTCGCTGCCCGCGTGATTTTCGCCGCGCATGTCTCGAGGGGCGGCAGGCTCCGCCGCCGGCTCGGCGCCCGCCGATGCCGGGCTTTGGGAGTTTCCGACTTCCGTCGCCGTCAGTTCGATGGTCGGCGGCCGTCGGCCTGCTTTGTTGTCAGACTCGCTTGTCATGCTGTCCTCAAAGCCGGCTCACTTTAGGGGGAACGGCAACGGCATAGTACGGGTCGGACCTAGCGGCAACATGTCCGATAATGGGACAGGGTGGGCCTAGGCGCAAAGCTCAAGTAAGGAAGTCTCGTCCGGCCGAGCAGCGATGCAGATATTCGCCGCACCGGCCGCTCTCAGCGGCTCGGCCACCTGGTCGGAAAGACAATAGTGGACCGGCTTCGCCAGGGCGATTTCAAGTAGTCCAGCGTTGCTTGCCGCTTTCACGAACGCTTCGGCACTGTACCGGGAGAAATGGAAGACGCCGTCAACGCCGTCTCTTATTGCTGAAGCGGCCGGCTCCGGCAGCGTGCGCGCCGCTATCATCCGGTAAACCGCGACGACATCGACGATGAAATTTTTAGCCCGCAATGCGCCGGCGAGATCGCCGGAGCGTTCCTCGCCGCAGAGATAAAGAAGCCGCGCCGGCGGGCTAATCCGCGCGGCAACAAGATTTACAAGGTCATTCACATTGCCGGTTGCGGATGTGACATCGGCGAATCCGTGGTTGCGCGCGGCTTGTGCGGTTCGGTCGCCGACCGCGAAGATTGGCGTAGCGCGCCAGCGATCACGCCGCGCCAAATCGGCAACGCCTCGCATCGCGTTGGCGCTGGTGAGCAAGATCGCCGTCCACGGTCCGGCGTCGGGATCGACTTCCGATAGAATTTCTATTTGGAATAGCGGCGCGGTTATCGGCTCGTGGCCACGCTCCTTCAAAGCGGCGGCGGTTTGCGCGCTACCGGGTTGCGGCCGGGTCACCAGGATCCGCACCGCTTATGCTCCGTCGAAAAATCCGGCGCCGGCGCGCGCCCTAAGTTCATGGCCCGCATCGGCGCCGAGCTTTGCAGCGTCGCCTCGCGGGCCCTCGCGCGAAACGTCCCAGGCTTCGCTGCCGTCAGTCTTTGCGATCAACCCGCGAAAGCGGACGGTGTCGCCGTCAAGGCGCGCATGGCCCGCAATCGGCGTTCGGCACGAGCCGTCGAGCACGGTGAGGAAGGCGCGTTCGGCTGCGAGCGCGGTGGCGGTGTCGGCATCGCCGATGGTCGAGACGAACCCGCGGGTCTTTTCGTCGTCGGCGCGCGTCTCGATGGCGATCGCCCCTTGGCCGACGGCGGGCAGAAATTCCTCGACGTCGAACACGGCTGTCGCCGAGGCAAAAAGACCAAGCCGTTTCAACCCGGCGACCGCCAGCACCGTGGCATCCACGTCGCCGGCCTCGACTTTGCGCAGGCGCGTTTCGACATTGCCGCGCAACGGCACGATGGTCAGGTCGGGGCGCAGGCGCTTGAGCAAAGCCTGCCGCCGCAACGACGCCGTGCCGACAACCGCACGCGCGGGTAGCGCACCCAAATCTCTACCTTCGCGGCTTATGAGCGCATCGCGCGGGTCCTCGCGCGGCAGGAAAGCCGCAAGCACGAGACGCGCCGGCAAAACGGTCGGCATGTCCTTCGAGGAATGCACGGCCATATCGATCGTGCCGGCGAGGAGCGCCTCCTCGATCTCTTTCGTGAACAGGCCCTTGCCGCCGGCATCGGCCAATGGCCGATCTTGGATGGTGTCGCCCTTGGTCCGGATGATCGTGATATCGATTGCGTCGGAAGGAAAACCGCATGCTGTCGCCAGCCGCTTTTGCACTTCGCGGGCCTGGACCAGCGCTAGCGGGGACCCGCGCGAACCGATGCGCAGAATGCAAGGTGGGGTCGAGGATTGGGCCATCGTGAGGCTATAATACACCGATGATCATTCTCGGTATCGAAACGACTTGCGATGAAACAGCCGCCGCGGTGGTGAGCCGCGGGGAGGACGGGCGCGGCCGCATCCTGTCGAACGTCGTGCTCTCGCAGATCGGCGAGCACGCCCAGTTCGGCGGCGTGGTTCCGGAAATTGCGGCCCGCGCCCATGTCGAGGCACTCGATCGCATCATCGCCAAAGCGATGGCCGACGCGCAAACCCCCTTCGAGGCGCTCGACGGCATCGCCGCGGCGGCCGGCCCCGGCCTTATCGGCGGCGTCATCGTCGGGCTGACGACCGCTAAGGCGATCGCGATGGCGCATGGCAAGCCGCTATTGGCCGTCAATCACCTCGAAGCGCACGCACTGACGGCCCGGCTCACCGACGCGACGCCGTTTCCCTATTGCCTGTTTCTCGCTTCCGGAGGGCATACCCAGATTCTTGGTGTCCGCGGCGTCGGCGACTATGTGCGGCTCGGCGGCACCGTCGATGACGCTATTGGCGAAGCATTCGACAAGACCGCGAAATTGCTCGGTCTCGGCTATCCCGGCGGGCCGCTGGTGGAGAAAGAGGCCGCGCGCGGCGATCCCCAGCGCTTCGACTTGCCGCGCCCGATGTTAGGGCGACGCGATGCCGATTTTTCTCTGTCAGGCCTCAAGACGGCGTTGCGTCTTGAAGCGGAAAAAATCGCGCCGCTGAGCGACGATGATGTCGCCGATCTTTGCGCGTCGTTCCAGCAGGCGGTCGGCGATGTCGTCAAAGATCGACTGCGAAGCGGGTTGCGCATGTTCCGCGTTCGAATCGGCAATCCGACCGCGCTGGTTTGCGCCGGCGGGGTCGCCGCGAATCAAGCGATCCGCAAGGTGCTCCATCGCGTGGCGTTCGAAATCGGCACCGAGCTCGTCGCGCCGCCGCCGGCGCTGTGCACGGACAATGCCGCGATGATCGCCTGGGCGGGCGTGGAACGGCTTGGGCTCGGCTTGACCGATCCACTCGATACCGCGCCGCGCGCCCGCTGGCCGCTCGATAAGGTGACGAAGGGCGCCGAAGAGACGCGTATCCCGGCCGCGCAGCGCAAAGCGTAACCCAGTGGTGCGCGGCAGAACCGGGATCGTTACCGGCCCGAACGCCGCTAATGGCGCTGCACTGCGTCTGGGAAATAATTATTGCTCGAAACGTTCGACGAACCAACGCAGGAGCCGCATCCAGATTTCGTCCTTGCCGACGGAGTCTTCGATGCCGTGTTCGAGGCTTGGATTGTCGTTGACCTCCATGACGACGATGCCGTGTGCGGTTTGCTTGAGGTCGACGCCGTAGAACCCGTCGCCGATCGGCCGCGCCGCGCGCACGGCGATGTCGATCACCTCGGCGGGCGCCTGGTCGAGGCCGAAGGCGCGGAAGCCGCCTTCGTGCGAAGAACCGTCCGGCCGATATTTGACCACCTGCCAATGGCCGCGCGCCATGCGGTATTGGCAGACGAAGAGCGGCTCCCCGGCCAGTACGCCGACCCGCCAGTCGAAGTCGGTCGGCAGGAATTTCTGCGCCAGCAGAAGGTCGGTCTCTTCGAACAGTTCGTCGCAGATGCGCCGGAACTCGACCGCCGAAGCGATCTTATGCACGCCGCGCGAAAATGAGCCGTCCGGAATCTTCACAACCAGCGGCAGCCCAAGTTCGTCGATGGCTTTGCCGAGGTCGGTGTCATCGGCGATGATCACGGTTGGGGGCGTCGGCACCTGGTTCTGCTGCAGGAGCTCCATCAGGAACACTTTGTTGGTGCAGCGGATCATCGAGATTGGATCGTCGATGACGGGCATGCCTTCCTGCCAGGCGCGCCGGGCGAAGCGGTAAGTGTGATTGTCGATCGAGGTCGTTTCACGGATGAACAAGCCGTCGAATTCGGCCAGTTCGGCGAGTTGACGCTTGGTGATCCACTCGACATCGACTGACATTTTCTCAGCGATGCGGGCGAAGTGCTTGATCGAATCCGGCGACGACGGCGCCGTCTTCTCGTTAGGATCGTAGAGCACGGCGAGATCGTATTTGGCGATCGAGCGCGCCTTTGGGTCGCGCCATTCGCGCTTGGTGTGGTTGTGCAGGGACTCGCGGAAGAATTCGGCCTCGCCGTTGGCGAGCCGAGTGATGGCGCGGGGCCGGATGCGGTCGATCGCGAGCCACGTGCCGCCGGTCTCGATGGTCACTTCGAGCGCGGGACAACGGAACCAGTCGAACAAGAGCCGCCCAAACGGCTCGAAACGATTGTCGCGCGCGATGCCGAAACAGACCAGCAGCTTGAATTCGCCTTCGTTTTGGAAGTCGGCGCGCCTGGCGCAACGGTTCAGCTCTTCCTCGAGATCCGGCAGCGCGTGCTCGTAGAGCTTCTGCTCGCGTAATTCGAGCATAGTCTCCACCGTCGGCACCACGCGATGGCCGCGCGCCTCGGCCAATAACGAGGCGTAGTAGCCTTTCGATTGATAGGCGTAGGAGCGGGCGAGGTTGACGAGCTTCGGACGCCCCGTTTCGAACAGGCGCGGCCGCGCCAGATATTCGCTCGTAGAGATTACCTTGTGGGGGGTCTCGGCGTTCGGCAGGTCGCGGGGCTGGTCGACAAGGATGACCCAGCCGGTCATGGGCGGGTCCCTTTCGAGGCAAGGCCAGAATGTGAAACCGGGCCGATCATGCGTTGGGATGTTAGGCGCGACGCTGCTGCGTCATAGCCGGAATTGAAAGGGATGGCGACTGCGCTCCCTGCGATGTCCACCATGAAAATCGATTCGGCAGCCGGAGTGAGGGTGGTTCGTATAAAGAGTCATGAGCGCCGGCGGGGTTCCTCAACAAGCGGCTTGTCGAAGCATAGAGCATCGACCCGGCACCCGTAATAACCCGGACGCCGACCGAAGCCACGGTAACCCGAGGACTCGTAAAACGCGAGCGCTCCGCGATCGTCGGCGCGGACTTCAAGCCTCATGGCCTTGCGGCCCCGATCGATTGCATCCTTTTCGGCAGCCGCCAGAAGCCTTCGCGCGAAGCCGCGCCTTCGGAAGCGGGCAGCGACACCGATCGAGTACATGCGCGCAAGGCTGGAATTTGAGCGGTATAACACCACTACATAGCCCGAAAGATATCCGCCGACTTGAGCGACAATGAGCTTGGCGCTCGGGGAGTCGCAAAACCGCTGAAAGCTCGCACGTGAAATCAAATGCCCCATGAAATGTCGGCCCTTAAAAATCTCGCGTTCGAGCGCGTCGAGAGCCTCGGCATCGCTGTGGCGGCCGGTGCGAAGCTTGCCGGATGCAGCGCGCCGGGCGTTCAAGCCAGGTTCGCTGGTCGTCGATACGGTTCTCACGCGGTCTGGCCCTGCAAGTGCCCCTGTTCGATCCGCTGGATCATCGTTTCCAGCCGGTCGAGGCGGTCGGCTTCTCGCGGCGGTTTATCCCAACGCAGCCGGTTGATGCGGGGAAATCGCATCGCCAGGCCGGATTTGTGACGCGACGATCTCTGCAGGCCTTCGAAGGCCACTTCCAGGACCAGGCCGAGATCGGCTTCGTGCACCACCTCGCGCACCGGACCGAAACGCTCGATGGTATTTCGCCGCACGAACCGGTCGATCTGCAAGAGCTCCTCGTCGGTGAAGCCGAAATAGGCCTTGCCGACCGGCACCAGCTCGTCGCCCTGCTCGCCGCGCGTCCAGACGCCGAACGTGTAGTCCGAATAAAAAGACGAGCGCTTGCCATGGCCGCGCTGGGCATACATCAACACCGCATCGATGATGAAGGGGTCGCGTTTCCATTTCCACCACGGTCCCTTCGGCCGGCCGGGCACATACAGGGCATCGCGCCGTTTGAGCATGACGCCTTCGACCGCGGCCGCGTCGTCGCCGGCGCCCCCGGCGGCGGGGTCCTTCCGCGCGGCGATGAGCTCATCCCAGCTGCGGAAGGTAATGAGCGGCGACAGATCGATGCGCGGATCACCAAGCCGCGCCACGAAATCCTCAAGCCGTGTCCGCCGTTCGGCAAAGGGGCGCTCGCGCAAGTCTTCGTCGCCGTCGGCAAGAAGATCATAGGCGCGCAAATGCGCGGGAAATTCGGCCGTGAGCTTGGCGGTTACGGTTTTGCGATTGAGCCGCTGCTGCAGCACATTGAAAGACTGTATGCGCTCGTCGCGCTTGATTAGTAATTCGCCGTCGATCGCGCCCGGCAAGCGCAACGCATCGAGGAGATCAGGAAAGCTTTTGGAAATCTCCTCGCCGGTGCGCGAATAAAGCCGCGCGACGAGCCTTCCCGAGCGTTCGCTGATTTGCTTTCCGGCCACCGCCTGGACGCGGATGCCGTCCCATTTCCATTCCGCCTGGAAGTCCGGGGCGTTTAGCACGGAAAAATCCTCGTCATCGAGCGCATGCGCCAGCATCGGCGGCCGAAACGGCGCCGGATCGTTGCTGGTCGGCTTCTCGGCGCGGCCTTCGAGCCAAGCGAAGAGTTCGCGATAGGGCGGTGCGAGGCTCGACCAGATCACTTCGAGATCGTGGACGTCAAGATCGTGCGCGTTCTTGTCGGCAAGGGCGGCGACGGCGGCTTTGGCGAGCCGCGCCGAAACACCGATGCGCAAACCGCCGGTCACAAGTTTGATCAAAGCCCAGCGTCCGGTCTCGTCCAATGCATCAAGCCAGCGCGCGAGCTGCCGCGGCAATTGCGTCTTGCCGAGCGTGCCAAGCGTTTCGACAACGCGGGTCAGAGTCGGCTCCTCGTCGCCGCTCTTGTCCAACTCCGTGGGGACGCCCGGCCACATCAGCGCGACTGTTTCGGAAAGGTCTCCCACATAGTCATAGGACAATTCGAACAGGACCGGATCGGTGCGCTCGGCGATCAGGTTGCGGATGAGCCCCGGCTTGGCGTGCAGAAAGCTTAGCGCGCCGGTGAGTGCAGCCAGCGCCCAGCCGCGCTCGGGATCGGCGGTCGAGCGGAAATAGTCGGCGATCAGCCGCAGCTTGTTGTTGCGGCTGGGTTCATAGGCCAGGCGATCGAGAAGTTCGGCGAAACGATTCATGCGCGTCCGCCGTCGTCGCGCTTACTCTCGTCAAACAATAGCGATGGCGTTGTCGCGCTCTCGTTTTCGGCTTGGTTCGCAGCGGCGTCGGCGATCTCATCCACCTCCTCGCCGTAGCCGACGATGTCGAGCGGGCGGCCCTTCAATCCGCGTGTGGCGCACCAATGCACCAAAGCGTCTTCCTGACCGTGCGTGACCCAAATCTCGCTCGCGCCCGTGGCGGCGATCGTAGCGGTCAACCCGTTCCAGTCCGCATGGTCCGAAATGACAAGCGGCAACGCGACGCCTTGCTGGCGGGCGCGGGCGCGCACGCGCATCCAGCCGGACGCGAATGCGGCCAGCGGGTCGGGAAACCGCCGGGTCCACAGGTCGTTGAGAGCCGAAGGCGGACAGAGCGTAATCGTTCCAGCGAGATTGGCTTTACTGGCGCCGCGCGCCAGCCGCAGCTCGCCGAGCGGAATGCCGCGCTCGACATAATAGTTGGTGATGGCCCCCATCGCGCCGTGCATATAGATCGGCGCGTGATATCCGGCCTTGCGCAGAAGCGCGATCACGCGCTGCGCCTTGCCGAGCGAATAGGCGCCGACGAGATGCGCGCGCTCGGGAAATAGCGTCAGTGAATGCAGAAGTTTGGCAATCTCGGCGCCCGGATCGCCATGACGAAACACCGGCAGCGCGAAGGTCGCTTCGGTGATGAAAAGATCGCAGCGGACGAGCTCAAATGGCGCGCAGGTCGGATCGGCAACGTTTTTGTAATCTCCGGAAGCCACGACACGCAGCCCGCTCGCTTCGACCGCCACTTGCGCCGAGCCGAGCACATGACCGGCCGGGTGCAACGTGATCCTGGCGCCGTCAAGGTTCACGCTTTCGCCGTACGCCATGGCCTGGGTGGCGCCGGCGAAGTTCTCGCCGCAGCGAAGCCGCATCAGATCGAGCGTCTCCCGCGTCGCCAGCACGGCGCCGTGCCCGGCGCGGGCGTGGTCGGAATGGGCATGCGTGATCACCGCCCGTTCCACCGGTCGGGTCGGATCGATGTGGAAGCCGCCGAGCCTGCAGCAGACGCCCGACGGCGACGGCACCAGAATGTCGTCAGGACGGATCACGGGGTATAAATAATCATTCCCGATCGTCGCGCGAGCGCTTTTGATGGCCGAGACCGGCCCGCTTTTTGATCCGTCGGACGACTTGATAGCCGAATTCGGTCTGCTGGATTGTGATTCGCCCGCAATCGTATTTAAGCGGCTCTCAGTTTGTCGTTGGCGAGCGTGAGCGGCGTAAAATGGCAAGGCCGCCGGCGAAGAGGCAAACCAAGCCGACAGCCTTGCCACCCCAAACGATTCCGCGCTGCTGGCTTAGATGAGGCAGGACGACTATCGCCAGGGCTGTCGAACCAACAGCGTTCCACGCCAGGGCAACTTCAGTGCCGCCATTGGACGCTCTCGATCCGACGAAAAAAGCTTAGCGCTCGCCGAGCCGGTCTCAAGTGACATTTTTGACAGGAATGGAGCGCAGGCCGCCGATACTTGCGCCGCCGGTGTGCGAAGAGCAATTCACGCTCGACCCGGCCGAGGGATTTCTAAAGCGAAATGATATCTTCATTCTTAAAAATCACGAACGCAATAAAGTGCGGAGCGGCGATGGAGCTGAGCGCGCGGCTTGCATTGCGCCGCAATGCCTAACCTCGGCCTGTTCCATGATCGAAAAGAATGTAAATCATCGCGGCTACGAGTCCGATCACCGCAACGACGGTCGCCCAGCTCGGCAACGACGGGATTGACGCGGCCATCGGAGCTGTCTCGGCAAGGAAATGATGACGCCAACCCTTCGCAGTCCGGATTTATTCCGCGCGCCTTACCAAACTTTTGATCACTCCAAAAATTACAAAGCTTGATTGCGTGATCAGAAGCTAACTCGTTTGTCAGAAGTTAAATCGCTTTTAATTCGCCGTCTCGGGACGACTGATGTAGTCACGTCGTACGTCGTGCAATGTTCACAAGGAGGAAGACAATGTTGCGCAAAGCATTCGTCGCACTGACGGCGATCGCGATATTGGGCGCAAGCTCGGCCGCCATGGCTCGTGGCGGCGGCTGGGGCGGCGGCGGTGGTTGGGGTGGCGGCGCAGGCGTGCATGGAATTGGTGGTGGTGCGACGATGCACGGCGTTGGTATGGGCCATCCGATGGCCGGCGCGCGGGGCATGGGCTTTAATCCCAATCACTTCGCATGGGGCCGCGAGCATTTCCCTGACCGTTTCCACCACAGATTCCGCAATCGCTTGTTCGCGTTCGGCTTTGGCGCTCCCTATCTCTACGACTACGCGTACAATTCCTGCTGGACTCAGATTCCGACCCGCTATGGTTGGCACTGGGTCTATGTTTGCGGCTATGGCGCCTACTGAATCGGGGGGACGCCGAGGTAGCAATGCGGATTATGGCAGCGCGTGCCAACTCATTACGAATACGTCGGTTTATGACACAGAAGTCAGTTTGATGAAGTCTGACTTGTTGCTACCGTTCCCGGCAATCGGCTTTTGCCGGAGGCGACAATAATGACGGGCCTACACCGGCGCATTCTTGTTATCGAGGACGAAGCGGAGACTGCGAAGCAGATCGCGGGTTTCTTCCGCACCCGCGGCTATCAGGTCGATCTTGCCGGCGACGGCGATGACGGGTTTCGCCTTGGCCAATCGGGCGCATATGCGGTCATGACCATCGATCGCATGCTGCCCGGCGTGGACGGAATTGCGATCATTCAGCGGCTGCGCGAGGCCGGAATCCTCACGCCGGCGTTGATATTGAGCGCTCTCGGCGAGGTCGATGATCGCGTGCGCGGCTTGCGCGCCGGCGGCGATGATTACCTGGTCAAGCCTTTCGCTTTTGCGGAATTGCTGGCGCGCGTCGAAGCTCTCGCGCGCCGCAGCGCGACTGTCGTCAAGGAGACCGTGTTGCGCGTCGGTGACCTCGAACTTGATCTCGTATCACGTACGGTGAACCGTAACGGCCGAGAGATCAAATTATTGCCGCGCGAATTTCAGGTTCTTGAATATCTGGTGCGCAACGAAGGTCACGTCGTGCCGCGCACTATGCTGTTGGAGAAGGTGTGGGATCTCCATTTCGATCCCACGACCAACATCATCGACGTGTATGTCGGCCGCGTGCGCCGCAAGGTCGACAACGAGCAGGCCTATCCACTTATTCACACGATCCGCGGCGTCGGATTTTGCGTCCGTGCTCCTCACTAAGACCCTTCGTTCGACCACATTCAGGCTGGCGCTGATCAGCATCGCAGTGTTCGGTGCGATGGTGATCGCGCTTTTCGGTTACGTCTATTGGTCGACGGCGAAATTCGTCCTGAGCCGATCCGACAGCGCGATCGAGGCCGAACGGGCGATGTTGCGCAATGTTTACGACAGCGGCGGCCGCAACGCTCTCACTCTGGCGATCGAGCAACGTGACGCCGTGGCGCGTTTTCAAGGCGGCATCTATCTGCTTGCCGACGAATCCTTTGCGCCTATTGCCGGCAATCTTAAAGAATGGCCGTCGGTTCTAAAAGCGGACGGAGAGTGGGCGGAGTTCAAGTCCGAGCCGTTAAACGCCAAGGCCGACACCAGGAGGGGCTCCGGCAGCGGTCCGGCTCTGTACCGGGCAAGAACTGAGCAGCTTCCCGATGGGTCTCATCTCCTGGTCGGCAGGGACGTCAGCGATTTGGCTCGTTTTGCCGATGACATCTACGCGGCCTTGGCCATCGCGACCCTGTTGATATTCATTCTCGCGGCCGTGGCGAGCATCAGTGTCACGCGGCGCACTGTCGGCCGGATTGAATCGATAAACGCGACCAGCCGCGCGATTATGAAAAGCGGTCTTGGCACGCGGATACCCTTGCATGGAACGGAAGATGAGTGGGATCACCTGGCGCAAAACCTCAATTCAATGCTCGAGCGCATCGAGGTGCTGATGGTCGAGGTGAAACAGGTCAGCGACAACGTAGCGCACGACCTACGCACGCCTTTGACCCGGATGCGCGCTCGCCTTGAGAAAGCGAGCATCGAGAAGAGCGGTCGCGGTCACGAGCAATCTCTCATCAACGAAACGATCGCAGACCTTGACGATGTGCTGCGCATGTTTTCGTCATTGACGCGAATTTCTCAAGTCGAGACGACCAACAAGACCTCGGCATTTCGCACGGTCGATCTCGCGGAGATCGCGACGCAGGTAGCCGAGTTGTTCGATGCTGCTGCGGAAAGCGAGGGCGGCCGCGTCGAGGTCATTGGCAATCACCCGGCGCCTGTCACCGCAGACCGCGATCTCTTGTTCGATGCCGTGGCTAATCTCGTCGACAACGCCGTCAAGCACGGACGGCCCGGCGGCCGCGTGATCGTTTCCACCGATAAGATCGATAGTGAGGCCGTCATCTCGGTTTCGGATGAAGGCCCGGGGATTCCGGCAAGCGAGTTCGAGCACGTATTCAAACGTTTTTACCGCCTGGAACGAAGTCGCCGCACTCCGGGCAATGGGCTGGGGCTGAGCCTCGTCGCTGCGGTTGCGCGCTTGCATGGCGCTCGGATCACCTTGTCCGACAACTCACCGGGGCTCAAAGTGGGGCTCCATTTTCCGTTGATTCAGCAAAGCGCGGGTCAACCAGCCTCGAACCTGTAACCAGGCTGCCAAGGCCCGGTTTTGGTCGTTATTGAAATCGACAATCGTTTGCGGTCGCGCCACTAATGTTCAATGACCGAGACTGGCCCGCTCTTTGTATCGTCCGGCGATCTCATCGCCGATCGCCGCTACAACGCGGCGATGGATCTCGCCGCGCGTGGTGATCTTGCCGGTGCGGCCGACATCCTGACACAAACCGTTGCGGCGGCGCCGGCCTTCGGTGCGGCGTGGTTTGCGCTTGGCGCACTCCGCAGCCGCCTTAGCGATCGGGTCGGCGCCGTGGCGGCCTTCGCCCAGGCGAGCCGCGCCGATCCCGATGATTACCACGGTGCGCGTTTGCAGCTGGCGCGCCTCGGCGCCGGCGAAGCCGCTCCGGCGATAAGCGAAACGTATCTGCGCCGGCTCTTCGACCAGTATGCCGCGCGCTACGACAATGCGCTGACCGAGCAGCTGGACTATCGCGGCCCGGCGATCCTTTGCGACGCAGTGAAATCCGTGCTCCACGGTCTGCGGCGGCCGACGCGATTTGAGGCGCTGCTCGATCTCGGCTGCGGCACCGGTCTCGTTGGAGTAGCCTTTCGGCCCTTTGCCGCGCATCTCGTTGGCGTCGATCTGTCGCCCGCGATGGTCGCCCGCGCGCAAGCCAAGGACCTCTACGATCGCCTCGTGGTCGGCACTTTGGCGGATGTCCTTGCCGACGAGATTGCGCGCGGCGGGAAATACGACCTCGTGCTCGCCGCCGACGTTTTCGTCTATGTCAACGAACTGAGCGAAATCATCGCCGCTGTCGCGCGCGTTCTCGCTCCGGCGGGGATTTTCGCTTTCACCGTGGAAACACACTCTGGTGCCGGCGTCGAACTGTTGTCGACACTGCGCTTCGCCCATGGCGAGGAGTATCTGCGGGAAACAGTCGCGATCGGCGGATTGAGGATCCTCGCGCTCGAAAAAACCACGATCCGCACCGAGAAAGCCGCGCCGGTACCGGGCCTGGTGCTGGTGGCGAGCACGTAATTCCACGCCCGAACGGTCCGGTTTCGCTCGACCGCCGGCCGTCTGCCCCAACTGGTTGATGAGGCGTGATCTTTTGCGGAAAACCGGTTTCCACTTTTCCGGATCATGTCTTAGGCTGCTGCGGTGACTCTCCCCGAGAGAAATGCACCGCTCCTTCCCGAACGGTTCGCGCGGTGGTTCGCCAGCCGGGGCTGGCAGCCGCGAGCGCATCAGCTCGATCTGTTGGCGAAGGCGCAAGCCGGCGCCTCGGTTTTACTGATCGCGCCGACCGGCGGCGGCAAGACTCTGGCCGGCTTTTTGCCAAGTCTCGTGGAACTAAGCACCCATTATTTCTCCCCGCAGGCGGGGAGAGGTCGACGCACCGAAGGTGCGGCGGGTGAGGGGGCGTCCAGGCTTTCGCGGGGCCACGACGCCCCCTCATCCGGCTCGAATCTTCGCTTCCTGCCACCCTCGTCCCGCAGCCGGGGAGAGGAATACGGCCTCCACACGCTCTACATTTCGCCGTTAAAGGCGCTCGCCGTCGATATTGCGCGCAACCTCGAAGCCCCCATTGCCGAAATGGGCCTGCCGATCCGTGTCGAGACGCGGACCGGCGATACGCCGGCGTCAAAACGCCAACGTCAGCGCCGCGATCCTCCGGACATGCTGCTGACGACGCCGGAACAACTCGCGCTTCTGCTCGCCTCAGCCGACGCGCCTTACCTGTTCGGCGGACTGCGGCGCGTCATTCTCGACGAACTGCATGCGCTGGTTACGTCGAAGCGCGGCGACCTCCTCTCGCTTGGGCTCGCCCGCCTGTTCCGGCTTGCGCCTTCGCTGACCAGCATCGGCCTCTCGGCGACCGTCGCCGAGCCCGACGATCTGCGCCGCTTCATGGTGCCGCAGCGCGAAGGCAAAGCGTGCGCCGATCTGATCGTCGCCGAAAGCGGCGCGCCCCCGCAGGTGACGATGCTCGACAGCACGGAGCGGCTCCCCTGGGCCGGTCATTCGGCGCGCTACGCGCTCGGCGAACTGTATGCGCTGATCAAGGTCCACCGTACCACGCTTGTCTTTGTCAACACGCGCAGCCAGGCCGAGGGCATTTTCCAGGACCTGTGGCACCTCAACGACGACAATCTGGCGATTGCGCTACATCACGGCTCGCTCGATGTCGCGCAGCGACGCAAGGTCGAAGCCGCGATGGCAAGCGGCCGCTTGCGCGCCGTCGTCTGTACCTCCTCGCTCGACCTCGGGGTGGATTGGGGGGACGTCGATCTCGTCGTCAATGTCGGCGCGCCGAAAGGCGCGTCGCGGTTGCTGCAACGGATTGGACGCGCCAATCACCGCATGGATGAGCCTTCGGAGGGTGTGCTCGTTCCGGCCAATCGCTTCGAAGTGCTGGAGTGTCGCGCCGCGATCGAGGCGATTGCGGTCAATGCGCAGGATACGCCGGCGTCGCGTATCGGCGCGCTCGATGTGCTGGCGCAACATGTCCTCGGCCGCGCCTGCGGCGAGCCCTTTCTTGCCGACGAACTCTATCGCGAGGTCACCGCGGCGGCGCCCTATGCCGGCTTGACCCGGGCCGATTTCGACGCGGTTGTCGATTTCGTCGCCACCGGTGGCTACGCGCTCAAGGCCTATGAGCGCTTCGCCCGCATCCGAAAAGACAAGGACGGCCGCTGGCGTATCACCCACCCCATGGTGGCGCAGCGCTACCGGCTCAATGTCGGCACCATCGTCGAAGCCGATATGTTGAAGGTGCGGCTTATTCGCTCGCGCGCCTCGAAGCTGATCCCGCGCGGCGGCCGGCTTCTGGGCGAGGTAGAGGAATATTTCATCGAAACGCTCGTGCCCGGCGATACGTTCGTATTTGCCGGCGAAATCCTCAAATACGAGGCGCTGGTCGAGGACGAAGTGTACGTCTCGCGCGCGGTTGCCGAAGACCCCAAAGTGCCCGCATACGAGGGCGGCAAATTCCCGCTCTCGACCTATCTGGCCGACCGCGTTCGCGCCATCATTTCCGATCCGGCAGCCTGGCGGGCGCTGCCCGGGCAAGTGCGCGAATGGCTCGAGATTCAGAAATGGCGCTCGCGATTGCCAGGCCGCCGCGAGCTATTGGTGGAAACCTTTCCGCGCGCTGACAAGCACTATCTGGTTTGCTACCCGTTCGAAGGCCGGCTCGCGCATCAGACGCTCGGAATGTTGCTGACACGCCGACTGGAGCGCGCGCGCTTGCGGCCACTCGGGTTCGTTGCCAACGAATATGCGCTCGCGGTGTGGGGTCTCGGTGACGTCGCGCGGCGCTTGTCGCGCGGCGAATTCTCACTCGCCGCCTTGTTCGATGAGGACATGCTCGGCGACGATCTGGAAGCCTGGCTTGCCGAATCCGCGCTGATGAAGCGTACCTTCCGCAACTGTGCGATCATTGCAGGTCTGATCGAGCGGCGGTTCCCCGGTGAGGAGAAGTCGCGCCGGCAACTGACGATATCGACCGATCTCGTCTATGACGTGTTGCGCAGCCACCAGCCCGACCACGTTTTGCTGCGCGCCGCGCGCGCGGATGCGGCGTCCGGCTTGCTCGACGTGCGCCGACTTGGAGAAATGCTCTCGCGCATCAAGGGCCGAATCGTCCATAAAGCGCTCGATCATGTCTCGCCACTCGCGGTTCCGGTCATGCTGGAGATCGGGCGCGAACAGGTTTACGGCGAGGCGGCGGATGAGCTTCTCGCCGAGACCGAGGCGGAGCTGGTGAAGGAGGCGATGCAGTGAAAGGCCGAGTAAGTGCGTCACCGGCTGGGACGGAGCCGGATCGCCGCAAGCGAGGGGCGGGTGAGCCATGCCTTTTCCCATAACCATCCTCCGCGGCGCCGCTTCTGCTGACGCTCCCGCTCCGGACAGCGGCAATGATCACGTGGTCGAGATCGCGGGCGCCACGCTGATTGCCGATCCGGCGGGCGCGCTCTATTGGCCTGACGAGCGGCTTCTCGTCGTTGCCGATCTTCATCTCGAGAAGGGCTCGGCGTTTGCCGTACGCGGCGTCCTGTTGCCTCCCTACGATACGGCGACGACCTTGGCGCGGCTCGCCCAATTGATCGAGCGCTATCGGCCCGATTTGGTGATCGCGCTGGGCGACAGCTTCCATGACGGCGGCGGCCCGGCGCGGATGTCAGATGTTTCGCGCGCATCGCTTCACGCCTTGCAGCGCGGCCGCGATTGGCTGTGGATCGCCGGCAATCACGATCCCGATCTGCCCAGCGATATCGGCGGCCGGGTTGCCGAGGTGCTGTCGATCGGCTGCCTGATCTTCCGCCACGAGCCTTCGGTGAAACCGTGCGACGGCGAAATCGCCGGCCATCTGCATCCGCTCGCGCGCGTCGCGCGCCGCGGCCGCGGTATCAGCCGCCGCTGTTTTGCAGGCGACGGCAAGCGTTTGGTGATGCCGGCGTTCGGCGCCTATGCCGGCAGCCTCAACATACGCGATCGCGCCATCGTCGCCTTGTTCGGGGCGCTTTCGTTCACGGCTCATCTGCTCGGCGAAGGGCGGCTCTATGCCATTCCCGCGGCGCGCTGCTTGTCGGATTGAGCGTTATTTGATCTTCGATTCCAGCGCTACCGGCTTGGCGACCGGGAGCGGCACCTTTGCCTTGGCGACGCGTTCGACTGCGTCCCAGCCGCCTGGAGGCGTCTTGACGTTGATGGCGTCGTCAGGCTGCGGCTCGGCCTTGAAAGCCTTCACGGCGAGTTCGGCGGACTCTAGCGTTTCTTGATCGAGCTCGGACGCGATCTCATCGCGTTTGGCGGCGGCTTCGCTGTCGCCCTGCTCGGCGGCGAGCGCAAACCACTTATAGGCCTCGGCGTCGTTCTGCGGCTCCCCGAAGCCGCGCTCGTAAAGGACTCCGAGATTGTATTGGCTGTCGATGATGCCGCGCTCGGCGGCTTTGTGGAACCATAGCGCCGCGGTGTGATAATCGCCGGAGCCGTTAATGCCTTCGGCATAGAGCACCGCGAGATTGTGCATGGCCTTGCCGTTGCCCTTCGCCGCCGCGGCGAGATAGAGCCTGCGCGCCTCGGCGAGGTCTTTCTCCACCCCGATGCCCTTTTCGTAGAAGCCACCGAGACGAAACTGCGCCGGCGCGAGTCCCTGCTGTGCGGCAAGTTCAAGCCAGTGCGCCGCCTGCTGTTGATCCGCCGGAACGCCCCGTCCCCGCGCGAAGCGCAGCGCGACTTCGAATTCCGCCGACGTATCGCCGGCGATAGCCGCGGCGCGCAAAGTGGGACCGCCGATCGTCACCGGTAAGTTTTCGACCGCCGAGTCGGAGAGCGACGCTTGCGAAGTCTCAGCTTGAGGAGGCGGAGTTGCCGTGGGCGCCGATATGGGCAGCGCCAGTGGGGGCGGGGGCGGCGGCGTGCGGCTTGGGAGCGTACCGGTGATTTCGGCGGAGCGATGCGGATGTGGTTGCGGTGCGGGCGCGGCCGTCGGAGCGGACGTCGGTGCAGTTGCCGGCGTCGGCGCCGCTGGGGTCGTCGGGGTTGGCGCTAAGAGCGGCGATACGCTAATCGCGGCCGGTGCGAGTGATAGCGCTTGAGCCGGTGCCGGTGTCGGCGGTGGCGGACCATCCCCGTTTGCGGCGACCGGAGGGACGGTCCCCGAATCCTGCGGCTTATTCGCCGATGCGCCGGACGCGATATCCGACGGCGCGGCTGGAGCTGAGATCGCCGCCGGCTCCGTCGAAGGGGAAACTGCGCTTGAACTCGTTTCCTCTGGCGCCGAAGACGGCAATGGCCGTTCCGTCACGGCCGGCGCTTCAATCGCCAGGCGTTGGCCCTGAAGCATGTGCAACGCGATTTCCAGACATCCAACCGGGAGGAGCACCAGGCAGGCGCCGGCGAGCAGCTTGCGCGCGTGCGAGCGACGGCCTTCCCTCGTCCCGGAGGTCTTTCGCGAAGATCTCCGGCGTCGCGATTCGGATCGGACGTCGCGACCGGCCGGAGTGGTGGCCGCCTGCACGGCGCGCCGCGCGGCGGCGATAAAATCCTGCCTATCCGATGGTTCGCCGGCAGCAGCCGGTTTCGTCGCCCCGTTCGCCGGTCCCAATGCCGCGATGCGCTCGATCACCGATGGCGAGCGCGACCCGATCGCCGATCCCGGTTCCAGAGGATGATCCGGCGGCAGGTTGGGATCAATCGGCGTCCGGCGCGTGTCAGCGCGGCCCACGGCCGCTTCCGCCACCGCCGGGCCCCGCGAAGCGCCGATGGGCGTCGACCAAGGCGCCGCACTCGCGGCGGCGTCGGGCTCGGCCGCACGATTTGGCGATTTTTCGCTCGCCGCAACGCCGGGCGCGTCGCTTCTCGCAGCGGCCGGATTGGAGGCATTGCGAATTTCGCCTTCGATCATCGCCAGCCGATTGACGAGTTGTTCGACGGCGCCATGGACCGCCTCGAGCGAATCCTGCGTGCGCTGCTCGCCGCACTTGATCTCGGCGACGTCGCGCGCGATCGCTTCAACTAGCGCTGGTTCGCCGTGAGCGCGGTCGAGATGAACAAGCAAGTCGGCGAGGCCCCGCTCAATGGATTGAAGATGGCCGACCTGCGCATCGGACGCATCGAGCCGTTTGATGAGCAGCGCGATACGATCTTCAAGACGATGAAAGGCCGCGTGATCGGTCTGTGAAAACCGGCCGCGGTCGAGCTTCTCGATCAGCGCCGAAAGGAGCTTCTCGAGTTCGCGCGGCGGCGCGTGGCCGGGTGCCGCGGCCGCGTGCAGCACGCTGGCCAGCGTATCGATTCGGCATTCCAGGGCCGAAACCGCGCGTCCGCTCGCCGCGCTATTAGCCAGCGCATCTACCTTGACGGCCAGCACGCGCACATCCTCGGCCACTCTATTGAGGGCATCGCTGGATGCGACGTGGGACACGATCCCGCGCAAGGCGCCGATCGCGGTTTCAAGCTGCTCGAGCGCCGCCGGATCTTGCCTGGCGATGATCAAGTCAACTTTCTGCACCAGCGCTTTGATCGATTCGTCGAATCCGACCAGGCTTTCGGCGGTCGTGAAGCCGTGCAAGGCGTCCCGAACTTCCGCAAGCCCGCGCTCGATCGCGGCGAGGACGCTCAAATCGACGTCCGATTGACGCGAATGATCGATCCGCTCGGCCAGCGCCTCCACCTGTTGGCCGAGCGAGTCGACGGCCTTCCGCGGCAAGGCTTGAGTGAGCTGGCGGCTGATGTCGAGAAGGTCGCCGCGAAACACGGCGATGAGCTTTTCAAAATCGTGCGCCGGTTGCAGCGATTCGATCCGGGTCGTCAGGTGGCGAAGCTGCCGTTCCAGGTTTGTCAAATCGATAGGCGCTTCGGCGCCCTCGGCAGCGCTGCTCGAGGACGACAAAGGCTGCCGCGCGAGATGGGTCCGGCCGGCGCGTTCCGCACCTGGATATTGCGGCTCCGCCGGCGCGTTGCGGCCCGGAGCATCGCCGCGCGCTATTCGTTCGAGCTGGGACGTCAATCGGTGGAGGCGACAATGAACGTCATCGAATTCTTCGCGCGCCAGCGAGGCCTCGCGGGCGAGCACGTGTCCGCGCTCGTATTTGCGATTGTGCCGTTGCGGGCGTTGGCTGCCGTTCCCGACGGCGCCATCGGGCTGGGTCGGTTCATTCGGCAAGCCGACATTGCCATAGTCTTCTTCTTTGGAGTCGGGCTGCCGCATCAGTGCGCCGCTACCGTTTCTGCTTTGTTGAATGAGTTCGTTGAGCCACTCTCCGACCGAGATGCCGGCTCGACACGCCGCGCCGTCGGCGGCTTCGCGTGCTTCTGGGCGGAGGCCTCTGAGATTCCACGGACCGCCGGATTTCATCGCGCGCGCAAAGCCACTTCACGAGGGAACGCGGAAGCCGCCCTCTGTTTTGAGCCGAGGCTTACTCAAAGGATCCAAGGGCGCGATCTACTGTCCTCAATGCCGACTTTTCCGGATTACCGTAAACAAGCCGTTAATGGCTGTGCCGCGCGATGCCGCGATGCCGCCGGGAGAACGGCGCGCCGCCATTTCACCGTCGTAGCAGCGGAGTAAATCGGCTACTGTCCCGATTCCGAAGTTCGCCACACCTTGCGGCGCGCTCTTAGCGAACTTCGGAATCGAAAGGACACTAGCAAGTCTATAGTTCTAGTGTGGTTTTTTGGATTTGAAGTTCCTATACGAGTGCCGCAGAGCTGTAGAAACTTCAAATCCACCACACCAGGCTATGGCGCTGGCCGGCCCAGGAAGGGCACGAGGAGTGGCCCGAGTCGGGTTTTAGAGAGAGTTCATGCCGGTCTATCGAGCGCCTGTCGATGAAATGACGTTCCTTTTGAGCGACGTCTTTCATCTCGACCGCTACAACAACCTGCCCGGCCTTGCCGAAGCGACGCCCGATGTGGTCGAGGCGGTCCTCGCCGAAGCCGCGAAGTTCAGCGAGGAAGCGCTAGCGCCGCTTAACCGCGTCGGCGACAAAGAAGGCTGCCGCCGCAATGCCGACGGCAGCGTGACCACCCCGAGCGGTTTCAAAGACGCCTACAAGAGACTTGCCGACGGCGGCTGGATCGGCGTCGCCGCACCTTCCGAATTCGGCGGCCAGGGCCTGCCGATTGTGCTTGCCCAGGCCATCAACGAGTTTTTCTGCTCGGCCAATATGGCCTTCGGCATGTATGCGGCTCTTACCCAAGGCGCCGCCGCGGCGCTGCTGGCGCACGGCGCCACCGAACAGAAAATCGTCTACCTGCCCAAGCTCGTGTCCGGCCAATGGGCCGGGACCATGAACCTGACCGAGCCACAATGCGGCACCGATCTCGGCCTGGTGCGCACCCGGGCCGCCGCTCAGTCCGACGGCAGCTACAAGATTTCAGGGACGAAGATTTTCATCTCGGCCGGCGAGCACGATCTTGCGGAGAATATCGTTCATCTCGTGCTTGCGCGCATCGAAGGCGCGCCGGAAGGCACCCGCGGACTATCACTTTTCGTCGTGCCGAAATTCCTGCCGACCGCCGACGGCGGTCTCGGCGCGCGCAATGCGGTGTCGTGCGGCTCGCTCGAAGAGAAAATGGGAATTCACGGCAACGCCACGTGCGTGATGAATTACGACGGCGCCACCGGCTGGCTCGTGGCCGAGCCCAATCGCGGCCTGCATGCCATGTTCACGATGATGAACGAGGCGCGTCTCGGGGTCGGCGTGCAGGGCCTGGCGATGTCCGAGGTCGCCTATCAAAATGCCGCCGTCTATGCCAAGCAACGGCTCGCCGGCCGCGCCTTGACCGGCGCAAGGTTTCCACAACAGCCCGCCGATCCGATCATCGTGCATCCGGACGTGCGCCGCATGCTCATGAGCATGCGTGCTTTCAACGAAGCGGCCCGTGCATTGGCGTCATGGACCGCAATTAAAAGCGATATCGCGCATCGTTCGACGGATGCCAAGGAGCGCCAAGCCGCGGAGGATCATCTCGGTCTGCTCACACCCGTGATAAAGGGCGTTCTCACCGATCAAGGCTTCGCCAACACCGTGCTGGCGCAACAGATATTCGGCGGCCACGGCTACATCGCCGAGCACGGCATGGAGCAATTCGTGCGCGATGCGCGGATCACCATGCTCTACGAAGGCGCCAACGGCATCCAGGCGCTTGACCTCGTCGGCCGCAAGCTGCCGAAGGATGGCGGCCGCGCCTTGCTGGCTTTTTTCGCCGAAATTTCAGCTTACATCAAAGAACACGGCGAGCCGGCTATGGCGCCCTATGTTACGCCGCTCAATCAGGCGCTCGGCGAATTGCAGCAGGCAACCATGTGGTTTTTGCAGAACGCGCTCAGCAATCCCGACAATGCCGGCGCCGGCGCGACTGACTATATGCATCTCTTCGGCCTTGTGGCGCTCGGTTATATGTGGTGTCGGATCGCCGAAGCCGCGACATCAAAGAGCGCGGCTGGAGGTAACGGTGGGACGGATCGGATGGCGCAGCGGCTCACGACCGGGCGGTTCTTCATGGAACGGATGCTGCCTGCCGCGACGACGCATCTGGCGCGGATCAAGGCCGGAGCTGCGAGCACGATGGCGCTGGCGGCGGATGGGTTCTAGCTGTTCCTCGCTTCCCGCACGGGGGAGAGATAGGAGAAATTCGGATGTCCGAAGCTTTTATCTATGATCATGTGCGCACGCCGCGCGGACGCGGCAAAGTGGACGGCGCGCTGCACGAAGTCACCGCGCTCGACCTGGCGAGCCAAACGCTCGGCGCGATCAAAAGCCGCAACAATCTCGATACCGCGTTGGTCGATGACGTGGTGATGGGCGTCGTCGATCCGGTCGGCGAAGCGGCCGCCGATATCGCGCGCACGGCCGCGCTGGTGGCGGGATATGGCGACAGCGTTGCCGGCGTTCAGATCAATCGCTTCTGCGCGTCGGGTCTTGATGCGGTCAATTTCGCGGCCGCTCAGATCATGTCCGGTCAGCAGGAATTGGCGGTCGGCGGCGGCGTCGAATCGATGAGCCGAGTCGGCATCGGCTCGGCCGGCGGCGCTTGGGCCGTCGATCCTTCGATTGCGGTTGCGCATTATTTCCTGCCGCAAGGCGTTTCCGCCGATTTGATCGCGACCAAATATGGATTTTCGCGCGATGACGTCGATGCCTATGCGGTCGAAAGCCAGAAGCGCGCGGCGACCGCCTGGCAGGAAGGCCGCTTCGATCGTTCGGTGGTGCCGGTCAAAGACGTCAATGGGCTGACCATCCTGGCGAAGGACGAGCACATGCGTCCCGAAACGACGATGCAGTCGCTCGCGGCGCTGCAGCCGTCGTTCGTCCAAATGGGCGAACTCGGCGGCTTCGACGCCGTCGCCATTCAAGCCCACCCCGAAGTGGAATTCATCCACCACGTGCACCACGCCGGCAATTCGTCGGGCATTGTCGACGGCGCCGCTGCCGTGCTCATCGGCAGCAGAGAAGCCGGCGAGAAGATCGGATTGAAGCCGCGTGCGCGGCTTCGCGCCTTCGCCAATATCGGCTCCGACCCGGCATTGATGTTGACCGGTCCGATCGACGTCACCAAGAAAGTGCTCAAGACCGCGGGCATGCAGCTGTCCGATATTGATCTCATCGAGGTCAACGAGGCCTTCGCATCGGTGGTGTTGCGCTTCCTGCAGGCGTTCAAGCTCGACAGCTCAAACGTCAATGTCAACGGCGGCGCCATTGCCATGGGCCATCCGTTGGGCGCGACCGGCGCGATCATTCTCGGCACACTGGTCGACGAGCTCGAGCGGCGCAACTTGACGACCGGGCTCGTCACGCTCTGCATCGGTGCGGGCATGGGCACGGCGACGATCATCGAGCGGCTCTAAGCAAATGCCCAAGATCGACATTGCGCGGCTCAGCGTCGATAGCCGCACGAATTATCCGCCGCCGTTCCATCACGTGGTGGAGGGGCGTGAACGCAAGCGGCTCGGCAATGCGGCCGGGCTTGATCAATTCGGCGTCAACCTGACGACGCTCAAGCCTGGCGCGTCGTCGTCGCTGCGGCATTGGCACGAGCAGGAAGACGAACTCATTTACATGCTCGAAGGCGAGGTCACGCTTGTCGAAGACGGCGGCGAGACCGTGCTGCGGGCGGGGGACGCCGCGGGCTTCAAGGCCAACAGCCGCAACGGGCATCATCTCGTCAACCGAACGACGCGCAACGCGGTCTATCTCGAAATCGGCACGCGCTCGCGGCATGAGCGCGTCGAATATCCCGATGTCGATCTGATCGCGGTGCGCGGTGAACAAGACATGCGCTTTACGCGCAAGAACGGCGATCCCTATGCGTGAGTGCCAACAATGAGCTTTGTACACTTCACTGCCGAAACCGACGCCGACGGCATTGCGCTCGTGACCTGGAACGAGCCGGAGCGCACCATGAACGTCATCGACGCGCCGGTCATGGCGGAGCTTTCCGCGCTGGTGGAGGACCTCACCGCTGACGAAACGGTCAAGGGATTCGTCATCACCTCCGGCAAGGAGACGTTCTGCGCCGGCGCCGACCTGACGATGCTCGAAACGCTGAGCCGCACCTTTGCCGAGCTCGTTGCCGCGCAAGGCGAGGAGGCGGCAACTGCGCACTTTTTCGAGGAGAGCCGAAAGCTCTCGCTGCTCTATCGCCGCATCGAAACGTGCGGCAAGCCCTGGGTCGCCGCCATCAACGGCACGGCGCTCGGCGGCGGACTCGAATTGGCGCTGGCCTGCCATCGCCGGATCGCCGCCGATAATCCTCGCACGCGCCTCGGACAACCCGAGGTCAAGATCGGACTCTTACCGGGAGCCGGTGGCACGCAGCGCATTGCGCGGATGCTGCCGCCATCCGACGCGCTGCAATTCCTGCTCAAAGGCGAACAAGTGCAGCTCAGTCGCGCCAAGGCGATGAAGCTCGTCGATGCCGTGGTGCCCAAGGGCGACCTCATTAGAACGGCAAAGGAATGGATCAAATCCGGCGGCAGCGCCAAGGCGCCGTGGGATGCCGAGGGATTCAAACTGCCCGGCGGCCCGGTTTATTCGAAAGCCGGCATGATGGTTTTCCCGGCCGCCAATGCGATTTATCGCCGGGAGACTTACGACAATTATCCCGCCGCGCGCGCGATCCTGCAGGTTGTCTACGAGGGCTTGCTGTTGCCGATGGACCAAGCCTTGCGCGTGGAGTCGCGCTGGTTCGCCAAAATTCTGCGGTCGCGCGAAGCCGCGGCGATGATCCGAACGCTGTTCGTCTCGATGGGGGAGCTCAACAAAGGCGCGCGGCGTCCGGCCAATATTCCCGTGCGGCCTTTAAAGAAGATCGGCGTGCTCGGCGCCGGCTTCATGGGCGGGGCCATCGCCTATGTCAGCGCTCTCGCCGGCCTCGATGTTGTCCTTCTCGATCGCGATCCAGAAACCGCAGCGAAAGGCAAGGCCCATTCGCAAAAATTGGTGACCGATCAAATCAACCGCGGTCGCGCCACCACCGCCGAGCGTGAGGCTTTGCTCGAGCGCATCACCCCGACGGCGGATTTTGTCGAACTGAAGGATTGCGATCTCGTGGTCGAGGCGGTGTTCGAGGATCGCAAAGTCAAGGAAGAAGTGATTTCCCGCACGCAGAACGTCATCGGCGAACAAGCGATCTTCGGCTCCAACACTTCGACTCTGCCGATCACCTCGCTCGCGGCGGCCTTTAAGGATCATTCGCGCTTTGTTGGCATCCATTTCTTCTCGCCGGTCGAGCGCATGATGCTGGTTGAGATCATCATGGGGAAAGAAACCGGCGATGTCGCGCTCGCTACGGCGCTCGACTTTGTCCGCCTCATCCGCAAGACCCCGATCGTGGTCAACGATTCGCGCGGCTTCTACACCTCCCGCGTCGTCGGCACCTATATCCGTGAGGGCCATCTGATGCTCACGGAAGGCGTGCCGCCGGCCTTGATCGAAAATGTCGGCCGCATGGCGGGTATGCCGGTCGGGCCGCTCGCCCTCACCGACGAGGTGGCGGTTGATCTGGCCTGGAAGATTCTCAAAGCGACCGAAGCCGATCTCGGCCCGGCCATGGTCGACGCCAAGCAGAAAGCGCTGCTCGAGGAGATGGTCGAGAAGCGCGCTCGCTACGGCCGCAAGAACGGCAAGGGCTTCTACGATTATCCGCAGAACGGACCGAAGCGTTTATGGCCGGGCCTGCGCGATCTGCAGCCGGAGTGGCTTGATCCCGACACCATAGATATCGAGTTGCTCAAGCACCGCCTGCTCGCGATTCAGGCCTTGGAATCCGCGCGCTGCATCGAGGAAGGAGTCGTTACCGACGTGCGAGAAGCCGATGTCGGCTCGATCCTCGGCTTCGGCTTTGCGCCATTCACCGGCGGCACCATTTCCTATATCGACGGTATGGGCGTAAAGGCCTTCGTCGAATTATGCGACGGCCTCGCCAAACGCTACGGCGAGCGGTTCAAACCATCCAAGCTTCTGCTCGACATGGCAAAGAAGGGCGAGACATTCTATGGCCGTTTCGCACCCGAAAAACGTAAGGCCGTCGCCTAATTCATGAAAGCACATTGCTCCCCGACATGCGCTGCGTACAGGGCCGCGAGGGCCTCGCATGGCGCGTGATCAAGTCGATCTAGAACCGATCGGCGGCCGCGACGATCTCGTTCGCTGGCTTGCCGAGGGCGTCAAACCGAAATCGCAATTCCGCATCGGCACCGAGCACGAGAAATTTGCCTTTACGCTCGAAGGGCATCGCCCGATGCCTTACGAGGGGCGGCGCGGCATCCGTGCGCTGCTCGAGGGCATGCAACACCTGCTCGGCTGGCAGCCGATCATCGAAGGGCCGAACATTATCGGGCTGTTCGACGTGACCGGAGGCGGAGCGATCTCGCTCGAGCCCGGCGGCCAATTCGAACTGTCGGGCGCGCAACTCGAAACCGTCCATCAGACATCGGCCGAGTTGATGGCGCATCTGGCGCAGGTCCGCGAGGTTGCGCAACCGCTGCATATCGGCTTTCTCGGCATTGGCATGACGCCCAACTGGACGCTGGCCGAAATGCCGAAAATGCCGAAGGGGCGCTACAAGATCATGACCGCCTACATGCCGAAAGTCGGCACGCTCGGCCTCGACATGATGTATCGCACGTGCACCGTGCAGACC
>JBAPZR010000014.1:0-19565 GCA_049285335.1 Xanthobacteraceae bacterium
AACAGCGGCGGGTTCGCCGGGCCGACCTGACATTCGCCGTACAGGATCATACGGTTGCCACGGCGCCGGGCCGCGACGACGCGACCAATCCATCGGGGTCCGCCTTCATCAAGGCGATGCGCGAAGGCTGCCGCAAGAACGGCATCAGGCTGTTCGATATCGACGATCCGGAACAGGGAATATCGCATGTCGTGGCGCCCGAACTAGGCATCGTGCTTCCCGGCGCGACCCACGCGGTGCCGGACAGCCATGCCAGCACCGTTGGCGGCGTTGGCGCGCTTGCTTTTGGCTGCGGCACGAGCGAACTCACCCACATTCTCGCGACCCAGGTGATGGCGCTCAAACGACCGAAGGGCATGCGTGTGCGGCTCGACGGTCGTCTCGGCGCGCATGTCAACGCAAAGGACGTGGCGTTGCGCATCATTGCCGAGATCGGTGTGGCCGGCGCGCGCGGCCACGCGGTCGAATATGCCGGATCGGCCGTTTGCGCGATGCCGATCGAGCAACGCATGACGTTATGCAATCTCAATATCGAGATGGGCGGCCGCTCGGGCTTCGTCGCGCCGGACGATGCGACGTTCACTTGGCTCGCCAAAAGGCCGTTTGTGCCGCAAGCCGCACAGTGGGATCGCGCGCTCGCGCATTGGCGCATATTGACGACCGATGACGACACCGTATTCGATCGCGAGATCACGCTCGATTGCTCGACGCTCGAGCCGCAAATCAGCTGGGGCACCGATCCGAGCCAGGTCGTCGGCATATCGGGCCGCGTTCCCGATCCGGCCACGCTCGATTCGAACAGGCGCGCCGCCGCCGAAAGCGCGTACAGCTATATGAATCTTACTCCGGGGACGCCGCTTGTCGGCTTGTCGATCGATCGGGTCTTTATCGGCTCGTGCACCAACAGCCGGCTGCCGGACCTGCAGGCGGCCGCGGCGATCGTTCGCGGACGGCGCGTGGCCGAAGGCGTCATCGCCATGGTCGTACCAGGGTCGAGCAGCGTCAAACGCGAGGCAGAAGCGCTGGGGCTTCATCGCATCTTCCGCGAGGCGGGATTCTTTTGGGGCGAATCCGGCTGCTCGATGTGCGCGGGAGGCAATGGCGATCGCGGTCAACCGGGCGAACGCTGTATTTCAACCACCAACCGCAATTTTGAGAATCGCCAGGGGCCCAAGGTGCGCACGCACCTTGCAAGCCCGGCAACCGCCGCCGCGAGCGCCATTGCCGGCCGCATCGCCGACGTACGGCAGATCGTGTCAGGGGCGGCGTGATGGATCCGTTCACCAGTTATACAGGCATCGCCGTGCCGCTCGTGAAGGACGATATCAACACCGATCAGATCGCGCCCATCCTGCATTCGCGCGGTCTTAAGGAAGATTATCGGGCCATGCTGTTCCACCGTGCGCGCCGTCGCGAGGACGGCAGCGAAGATCCCGATTTCGTTCTCAACAAGCCGCAGTTTCGTTCGCCGGGACTCTTGGTCACCGGTCAGAATTTCGGCGCCGGCTCTTCGCGCGAATCGGCGATCTGGAGCATGCTGGCCAACGGCATTCGCGTCATCGTGGCTAAAAGCTTTGCCGACATTTATCGGGAAAACTGCTTGCAAAACGGGTTGTTGCCCATCGTGCTCGGCGGCGATCTCGCGGATGCCTTCATTGCCCGTGTGCTCGAGGTTGACGGCAAGGCGCCGTTCACGGTCGATCTGGTCGCACAGCGGATTTCGGGGCCGGGCGGAGAAGATATCGCATTCGAAATCGCCGCGGCGGATCGGACACGCCTTCTAGAGGGCCTCGACGACATCGGTCTCACGCTCAAGCACATGGACGAGATCGTGAACTGGGAGCGCCGCGCGCAAGCCACGCAACCCTGGCTGCAGTCAACGCGCGACAGTCGCTGATCGGCACGGGATGAAAAGGGAGTTTGCAGAATGAATGTGCGGAAAAAGTTTCGGGCGCTCATGGCGGGCAAGCGGCTCGTGCTCATGCCGGGCGCCTATGACGGACTCTCGGCCCGCATCATGGAAGCCGAAGGCTTCGAGGCGCTCTGCGCCGGCGGCTATGCCGCGATCGGATCGATGCTGGCGCAGCCCGATATGGGCCAGTCCAACATGCGCGACTATGCGGATCATTACGCACGCATCTGCGCGGCGGTGGAGGTGCCGGTTTACGTCGACGCCGATACCGGATTCGGCGGCGTCAACAATGTGCGCCAGACGGTGCGGGCCTTCGAGGCTGCAGGCGTCGCCGGACTATTCTTCAGCGACCAGGTCTTCCCCAATCGCTGCGGCTATCTGCCGGGCAAGCAGGTGATTCCCATCGAGCAGATGCTGGCCAAGGTCAAGGCAGCCCTCGACGCGCGCCGTGATCCAGACTTTTTCATCGCCGCGCGCAGCGATGCCGCGGGCGTTGAAGGTCTCGATGCGGCGATCGCGCGCTGCCAGCTCTTCATGGAAGCGGGTGCCGATATGGCCAAGCCCATGGGGGTCGACGCCATCGAGGACATCAAGCGCGTGATTCGCGAGGTCGAGGGGCCGCATATGGCAACGCTGTCGCAGGCGGCGGGATTAAAGCGCCGGAGCCTGGAGGAACTCGAAGTCGCCGGTGTCGTGGCGGCTACATTCCCGTCGATCGCGCTGTTTGCGGCTGCCCACGCGGTCCGCAATGTTCTGCGCATCCTCAAGCGGGAGAATTCGCTGACCGCGACGTTCGACCATCTACTGCCACTTGACGATTATTACGGGCTGGTCGGCCTCAAGGAACTGCTGGCGCGTGAGGAGGACAATGACGCGGCGGCTGCGGCGCTTGCTCGTAAACGGGCGGCCGAATAGGCCTTAGAGCGACCGGGGCGGGGGCGCGCCTACGGGCAAATGGGCCCGAAAACCTGGAATAGGGAAAAAGCTGCCTCTAAAAAGAAAGGGGCCGGCACTAGGCCGGCCCTTTCCCCCATACGATGCTGTATAGCACCTTACCCCTTAGTAACGACCGGCGGTGGGGCTTTGCCCTTGCCGACCTGCGCACAGCCCGCGATGCTCAGGAGAGCCAGTATCGCTGCCGTTGCTAGAGCAAGCTTTTTCATGAAAGAACTCCCCCTTGTCATGACGATTTAACCATACAGAGCCGTCCATTCGTCCTCTAGTGCTGAAAAGACACAGTCGCCATCTGATTGCGTTCCATGTAGGATTCTCGACGTAAAACGATCAACCTCTCGTTAAGAAAGAACGCAACGGCGCGAGATCGCGATCGTTCTTGAGCGAATCCCTGGAAGAAACGCTCGATTGCGCCCCCCGGATTTGGCAGTGTTGCCCGCAGGCGCGTTGCAAATATGCCTCACTACGAGAAATAGAAATTTCCGCCGAAGATTTGCCACTGGCAGGGAGTCAATTGTTGTTACTAAACGCAGCGGGGCGGGTTCGGCTCGCGCGTTCGCGCGCGAATGGCCCTAAGGCTGCGCGTCAGCACCCCGGTGGCGCCCTGGGGTAGTCCGTCGGAGGGGGATCATGCGGCGAAGGCTTATTGGCGCAAGTCATTGTGCAGCGCATTGTGCTTGGCTGTCGGGACTTTTGGCATCGGCCGTCACCGCAGGCTTGAGCCTGCCTGCTCAGGCCCAAAGCGTATCCGGCCCAGCCGGCCAGAAACAGGAAATCGTTCGCCCGGCAAGCGCCAAAACCGGCGTCTACACCAGCGGATCGGGCCCCTATTACGTCGAATTTCGGTCTCGCTTCGCCTGGGACTACGGCCATACCTACATCGTTCACGGCCGGGTCGGCGAAGCGCCCACCAAGGCCAGCGTCGCGGGTCTTTCGCCGGTCGGCGACGATGCGACAGCTTGGGTTATCGGCCATTACGTTCCCGTGCCGGCCGAGGCCGGCTGGACCGACGGCGATCTCGAGGACAAATACGTCACGGCGCGCTATCGCGTCTCATGAGCAAAGAGCAGTACGACAGAATCATGGTTCACGTCACGGAGTTGCAATCGAGCTCGAAAATGTGGAGCGCCGAGCTCTACAATTGCAACGCCTTCGTCGCTGACATCGCCAATTTCATGGGCCTGAAAGTTCCGTCTTCGACGTTGATTTATCCGAAGGTTTTCGTAAACAATCTCCGCAGGATCAACACCGGCCATCCGGAAGCTGCCGATCAGCTGATTAGCGACAATGTCAAAGAAATGAGCAGTCCAACCCGCGACGGCCGCGCCATGATCGTGAGCGGAGTTCACGCCATTCATCCGGATGGTACTCCCGCAACAGACCAGCCTGCCGGTCCCAATCCGAGCGTCACGATCGGCGCTGTCCGTGTATCAAACAGAGCGGCAAATTCACCCGCCTCATCGGAAAACTCTCCTTAACGGCGAACGACACTTGCAAAGATCAAGCTTCAGCGTAATTGCCGCACTGACGGCCGGCTTGGCGCTTTCTGGCTGTGCCACCGGATCGACAGGCACACAGATTCCCGTTGCGTCGAATGACCCGCCGCCGTCGCCGACGCCATCCGCCGGCGCAAGCGTCGGTGAGCGCGATCTCACCGCGCAGGAAAAGAAAGTGATCATGGATGCGATCGGTCCGTCGCTCCGCAATCCTGGATCGGCGAAATACCGATGGGCGAAATTTCCGGCGGTCGTCACCGAGGATTCGGTCAATTATTGCGCGACCGTGGATGCCCAAAGCCCCTACGCGGCTTACAGCGGACGTCAGGCCTATATTGTCGAGGCTACGGTCGTCGGCGGAAAGGTGTCGTCCGCCGTCTTGGGGCTGATCGCAGGCGGCAAAGATTTCGCGATCGTCTCCAACATGTGCGCGAAATACGGCCTCGATCCGAAAAATTCCAGCTAGCTTCCGGTAGCCGGCGCATCAAAGCGGCCGTCACCGTGTGCGCTTTCGCCCCGAAAGCAGACTTCATCTGGTTCGGCTCGCAAACAGATTCTCACGCGGGGACCTTGTGACGCTGCGATTTGACTGCGTGGCCCGCGCCCGCACTAAAGAGTCGCCTATTCGTGCAGCAGCGTTTGCCAGTTTGACGGCACCGCTCCGGCCGGTCCGGGCACCGGTTGATCCAACGGATGCGAGTGAGGAGCGTGGAGCGCCGGGCCGCGGAAGAATTGCTCTGTACGATAGTCGTAAAACCACCGCTCGCCCGGCTCGAAACTCGTGATTATCGGATGACCCGTAGCGGCGTGATGTTTCGATGCATGCTGATTTGGTGAACTATCACAGCAGCCAATGTGACCGCATTCGGCGCATCTGCGAAGATGCAACCACCATCCGCCCCGAGCCAGGCATTCGACGCAGCCTGTTCCGCTCGGCTTGGCCGCCGGGTCGATGCCATCCCTCTCGTTCATAGGTTTCAGGGTGCTCTCGTGTGTCGTGGCGCTTAGCCGTAAGCGAAGCCCGGCTTGCTTTGCCCAACTTCTATAATATAGCCATCTGGATCACGAATGTAGCAGCGCGTCTCGCCGTACTTGTCCTTTGGCTCCGTGATAAATTCCGCTCCTCGACTTCGCCATAGTTCGTAGCACGCTTGAATATCTGCAACCCGGATATTCATAAAGCTGCTGACTGAATCGGGGTCAGCGGGGACGCTGAGTGTTACCGCTGGTTTGTCGGGTGTTGGACCACCCCCGACGTTGACAATGAGCCAAGTGTTCGCGATCTGGATGTACCCCGGCGCGCCTTTGCTGTCGCCTCTGCTGAGAATACGACCTCCGAAGACTGTTTCGTAAAATCGAGCCGATCGTTCGATGTCGGCGACGGTGATAAAGTGTGCGACAGTAATCCCGTCCTGCGGCGGCATCTGATACATTTTTTGATCGACTTGTACTTGGTCCATCGACGACTCCATTTCGGATAGGGCAATTTTCTATTTGTCAGAGTACGTCCGGCGGCGTGCTTTAGCAATGAACTGTGACTTGCAGCCAAAGACACAAAATCGTCATGGCGCAGCAATACCGCGCAATGCATCGATCGAATATTGTCCCGCACCAACAATGCACAACAGCAAGAAGCCTCCCATGATGCTAAGGTCTTTGTAAAAGCCGTCCAAGTTGTCGACGTAATCCGCGCCTTTCACTGTCCAGTAACGATGCCCGATAAGCGCTGTTCCGAGCGTGTATAAAGCCATGAGTGCAGCTGAGGGACGTGTGAATGCGCCAATCGCGACTGCGAACGCAACTGGAAGCTCCATGAAGATAGATACAACGGTAGCCACGACTGGCATTGGGAGGCCAAACTGCACCATTTGGCTTACGGTACCTGAAAAATCTCTCACCTTTCTCCAGCCGAAAATCAGAAATAGCATCGCGAGAAGAAGACGCGCCGCGAGGATGAGCTCATCGTTGATGCCGTTCATCATAACGCTAACTTCGCTCCCCGTTTTTTGCCGTCCCGACCGCGAACGAGCGCACGCAGTACATTAAATATGCCTTATTCAGATCGATCATAAGAAATCACGAGGGATAGAGCGATCCCAGTCACGACGGCACACTTCGTTCGCGCCCTCCCAGGCGCGCAAACTTGCCTGCAGCAAGAAGGCATTGCCCGTGGATGACAGCCGCATCTGCGTCTCGACTCGAGTTTGCCATTCGTTTCGCGACAGAGTCTGGGTATGGCTTAATTCGGCAACGGCGCTGAGCGGATCGTTCTCCTCGACGCGATACTCGGTCTTGTCCTGTGTGCTCGATTCCAAACCAATGCGATCGATGCGTTCGATCCGCACGCCCTCGCGACGAAAGATCGTCGGCTTCTCGGGTGACGCCGTCTCCGGTTCGGGAAAAGGCGAGAGCTTGGCATCCGCGACATTGGGCGAGCGTTGCGGCAGATCGAGCGTGCCAGCAAAAATTTGCACGGTCGCCGTTTCCGGACTGGGCCAGATCATCGGCCAGTAAGCCGTCGATACCGCAAGCCTTACCTTGTGGCCGGACGGAAATACCGTAGCTACATCGTTGAGCTGGATACGCACCCGGTAGCGCTCACTTATCGTCAGTGGGGCAGGCTGTTCGTGGCCGTCGCGATGAGTGAGGTTGAGCACGCCATAGCTGACGCGCAGCGATTCACCGGTCGGGTGCACATCGCATAACCGAACGACCAGATTCGCAATCGGCCGATCGGATGTGACATCAAGCGTGACGGTCGGCGCGCCGAGGATCTCGATCGATGTATCGAGCGGCGGCGTCTCGAACGTCAGCGATCGGGCATCGTCCTCTTGCTGGTCCCCGGCCTGATCGCGTCCGCGGCCGAAAGGAACCCAGTCGCCCGCATGCTTACCGACAGTCTGCGGCGAGCATACGGCGCGAGCAGTCAAGGGTGCGCTTGCCTCACGCAGTCCCTCATCAGTCAAGAACAAACGCCAGGGCTTTATTCCTTGTGATGGCCACGAAGGCTCTGCAATCCACCGACCAGGCAACGTCTCGTGGTGTGTCGCCGGTTTCACACTTTCCGTCATCCAGGCACGTAGCATCGGCTCGTCCATCACGCCCGTGTCGACGCCTTTCAGCCAATGATCCCACCAACGCAAGATTTCCTGGAGGAATCCAATCTGCGGGCCGGGAAGCGCAAAATGTGGATAGGAATGGGCCCACGGGCCGATGAGACCCTTGCGAGGTACTTTTAGTCCCTTAAGCAGACGCGGGATTGTATTCTTATAACCATCGGTCCAACCACCGACGGCGTAAACCGGGCATTGGATCGCTGCGTAGTCCTCGCATACCGATCCGTGCTTCCAATACGCGTCGCGTCGTTGATGCTGCAGCCAATTTTCCAAGAACAGTGGTATGTTCTGTAGGCGCTCCAACCACATCGCCCGCCAGCTATCGCCGACCAGCGCTGGATCGGGCGGAAGGCACATCAAGCTGAAAAAGAAAAAGGCCCACTCAAGTCCAGCTTTGGTAAGGAGCGCGCCGCCCATGTAATGCGCGTCGTCAGCGTACCGATCGTCGCTCGAACAGATGGTTACGATTGCTTTGAGTGCCGGGGGGCGGCGCGCCGCAATTTGAAGTCCATTGAACCCGCCCCAGGAAATTCCCATCATCCCAACCGCACCATTGCACCACGGTTGAGCTGCGAGCCACGCGATTACCTCCACGCCATCATCTTGCTCCTGCTTGGCGTACTCGTCGAACAGCAAGCCCGTCGATTCACCGCTACCTCGAAGGTCGACGCGGGCGCCCGCGTAGCCGTGACCGGCCAGATACGGATGAGTCAGCGCGTCGCGCTCGTAGGTGCCGTCGCGCTTGCGATACGGAAGATACTCCAGGATCGCAGGAACCGGGTTCTGTTCGGCATCGTCCGGCAACCAGATGCGGGCCGCGAGCGTCGTGCCGTCTTTCAACGGTATCAAGGTGTGCTCGATAACGCGCACAACCTTTGGAAAATTCGTGACAATCACGGCGGACCCCTCATGATGGCAGTGGTTTGCCGGCGTGCAGCGCCATCGGAAGAAAACAACCGGTGAAGACGCCGTGTTACGCGGCGTGCTTATTTATCAGGCCCAGGATCACGGCATCGAGGCTGTACGGTCCTGCTCCGGCCGAGATGACCACAAGCAACATAAAGGCATAAAGCGTTTCAGGCAGATAGAGCCAATCGTCGATGCGATCCGCTTCATTGATTGGCTTGAAGAGTTTGATCCGCTGCCGCCCGGACGTCGCGATGGCGACGAGCATGATGACGAGCAGGCCAAGCGCGGCGAGTGGCGCCAAAAGCCCGATTAGGACACCGCCGCCAGCGGTGAACTCCACTGTCGGCACCCACCATTGATTAAAGCCCACGGCCGGAACGCCGAGCGCCTTGAGTTCATCGACGAACGTACGATGGCGCGGCGCGTTAAACAGCTTGTGGTAGCCCGACAGCATGAAGAACGCCCCGACCGCGATGCGGTTGAGGGTGAGCGCCACGTCGGTCCACCCGACACCAACGAACAGCAGATCCATCATGGTCCATCTTCGCTGCGATTTGGAATCACACGCAGAGTATCCGGGATAGGGTCGCAAGGACCATTGGATTTTGCTCCTGGAGGTCTGAGAGCTTTCGGCGGTACGTCGTGTGGTTGGGAAGTCACGATCCCGCGGCCGGTTTTGGTCATGCAGTTGCCCGAGCCCCTACCGGCCAACGATTCTCGGTGGCGGGCGGAATAGGTGAGACGTTCGAGAAAGTGTGAGTCATGATACCGCTCCCAATTCTGTGCGTCTGCCCGTCGCGCCGACCGGCATTTGCTGGCCCATGACCGGTAAGCGCCGTACCTCAGTTGTATAATTAAGAATCAACGATACCAAGACCACGCCGTACAAGAACATGAAGCAGCTAGAGTTGACCCCTAGCCAGTCGAGGATTACCCCGAAAATGATAGGGAGCACGAAGCCGCCGAGTGCACCAACAAGACCGACAATGCCGGTGACGACGCCCATGTTCTGCGGAAAATCGTCGCCGACATACTTAAACGTCGATGCCATGCCGCAGGCAAATGCCACACCTAGCGCAAAGAGCAGCAGTACAAAGGGAAGCACCGACAGTCCAATGTGGAACTGCGCAGGACCACGGATGGTGTGCACGATAAAATCCGTCTGCGGGTAAGACAGAAGGAAGAGGCAGATCCAGGCCGCCCAAAGGACCCACCAGGTCACGTTGTGTGCGCCATAGCGATCCGCGAGCCAGCCGCCCGCTGCGCGCAATACACCTGCCGGAAGCGAGAAGCATGCGGCCAAGAACGCGGCCTGCGCAATGCCCAGCCCATACTCCTGCACGAAGTATTGCGGCATCCATACCGACAATGCAGTGAAACCTCCGAATACGATCGAGTAGTACTGACAATACTTCCAGACGCGCAGATCCTTGAGAACGTCCAATTGCTTCCGCAGCGGGACACCACTCTTGCCGGGTGCCGACACGTCGGGTGCCGAAAGGACCCAGAAGATCACCGCTGTTGCCAGCAGTGCCACAGCGTAGAATTTCGGAACTGCCTGCCACCCGTAGTGGGCGATCAGAATCGGAGCGATGAACATGTTGATCGCTGCGCCCGTGGTTCCAGCGCCGAACACGCCCATGGCGAAACCGCGACGCTCCTTAGGAAAGAAACGCGCGACATAAGGCGTGCCAACCGCAAAAGCGGCGCCGACTATGCCAAGAGCCAAGCCGAGCAAAAGGAACTGCCAAAGTTTGCTGGCATAGCTGGCGAACCATACCGGCGCAGCGGAGCCGACAAGCAGGGCGAACATCACTATCCGACCGCCGAACCTGTCAGTCCATATGCCGAGCGGCAGGCGAAATAACGCACCGGTCAACACCGGGGTCGAGGTCAGTAAGCCAAATTCAAACCCGTTAAGACCAAGTTCGTTTTTTATCGGAATCCCGATTACTCCAAACATCAGCCACACGGCAAAACAGACGACAAATGCCCAGGTGCTCACCCCTAATACAATGATGCTTCTGAGATTTGACATGCTACCTCGCTGGCGCGCGCCGATCGGCCGACGATGAGAGTGCCATCGGGATTGCGTGGACGCACACTGTGGCACTCAATTCGCAGGTTCAAAGCCGATCAACGACAGGAATTTGAGAGATTGCTTTGATTTCAGTCAAAAGCGGTTTTTAAAACCGTTCCGGTCCCGCTGCGCGTCTACAAGGCCAAATAGCTACTCGAACAATTGCAAACCGTGACGACCCCGCAACAGCGCCCAATAGCGATAATAAGACTAATGGACAGCAAAACTCGGTACAGCAATTCGAGAAGCATAGGTGAAGTGCGGATTAGATTGGTGGAACACGATTGAAACTAGCGCGCGGTCCACGGTCACGGCACGAGCGACATTCCTTGGCTACCGGTAACAGCAGCCAGCACCGTGATCGCGCTCAACAGCAGCAGCACCCAATGTAGCCATTGCATTAAGGAGAGCCGACCCTTCGACGCTGGTTGCGAACCATGATTCCTGTGTGCACGCGAGACAAGCGGTTCGCCGATAAAGAGGACAAAAGTGAAGATCAGCCATAGCAGAACCATCGCATGCATCCACCAGAAATCAATGTTGCGAAAGCGGTCCCAGAGATCAAGCCGTTCCACCATATAGAAGCCGCTCGCTCCCACCAGGAGCGTGGCAATGCGTGCCTGCCAGATAAAGCGCCGCTCGACGGCATCCAACAGCACCTGGCCCTCCGCCGGCGTTTGCGCACGGCGGACCATAGGCAAAATCACGGTCGTAACCATCGCCACCCCCCCGATCCATACGACCACGGCGAGGACATGGATCGCCCGGGCAATCGCGAGATCGTTCATAACGAGCATCACTGGCCTTCACCCGGCGTCCGATAGTAGCGCCACGATCATCGATCAAACAACACGGAAGTTTGATCGGTCAGGGCCGGGAAGCCGCGGTATTCAACCACGCTGGCCGCAGTTTAGCGACCGACTACGGGATCATTGAGAAACTGAAATTAGGGCGTGTGATCGCAGGGATGAATATTGCGAAGTGACAAAGACATTCGGCATCGTCCAACCGATGTCCGCTATCAGTGAGCCCTCGGCGTCCATTCTTCGGCGCTGGCGCCAGCGAGGGATTGCACGCGTGCTTCGTCGGCGGCGAGTTCGCGCGCCGGGCCCGAATAGACGACGTGGCCATCATCGAGCACATAGGCCTGGTCGGCGACTTCGAGACTCATCCGCACGTTCTGTTCGACAAGCAGGACCGTGATGCCCTCCGAGCGCATCTGCGCCACGATGCGAAACACCTCGCGCACGATCAGCGGCGCCAGTCCTTGCGAAGGCTCGTCCAAAATCAAAAGCTTGGGATTGAGCAAGAGCGCGCGGGCGATCGACAGCATCTCTTGTTCGCCGCCGGAGAGCTGCCGGCCGCGGCTTGTCTTGCGCTCCTGCAATCGCGGAAACAGCCGGTAAACTGAATCGGGCGTCCACGGGCCAGATCGTTCCAGCGGCACCAGCAAGTTTTCGTCGACCGTGAGATTCGGAAATATTCTGCGGCCTTCCGGCACATAACCAACGCCGAGCGCGGCGACGCGAAATGGCGGCCAGCCGGTGGTGTCGGTCCCGAACATCATCACCCGGCCGTCGCGCGGCGGGGTGAGCCCCATGAGGCTGCGTAACGTCGTGGTCTTGCCGGCGCCGTTGCGGCCGAGCAGCGCCGTCACCTGTCCCTCGGCGGCCTCGAGGCTGACGCCGTGCAGGATGTGACTCTTGCCGTAATAAGTGTGAAGCCCTTCGGCGATCAAAGCTGCGGTCATTCGGCCTCGCTCACGCCGCCTGGCCGAGGTAGGCGGTTTGGACAGCCTTGTTGGCGGCGATTTCTTCGGGCGTGCCCTCAGCGAGGAATTTGCCTTGATCGAGCACCATGATGCGGTCGGCGAGATGAAACACGACACGCATATCGTGTTCGATCAGCACGATCGTCAGTTTGTTGTCCTTGTGCAGACGACGAATGAGCTGGGTGATGTCGTAGGTTTCCTGGTCGCCCATGCCGGCTGTCGGTTCGTCGAGCAGCAGCAAGCGCGGCCTGAGCGCGAGCGCCATCATGATTTCGGTAGCGCGCTGGTCGCCGTGCGAGAGCTCGCCGACTTGGCGGTGGGCCTTCGCGGTCAAACCGCCCATCTCAATCAGCTCGCTCACGCGGCCGCGGATCTTCTCGTCATCGGTGTGAGACAGCCACGCGCGCAGGCGAAAGCCCGATGCCACCTCTACCGGAATGCGCAGGTTCTCGCGCACCGACAGTTCCGGAAAGACCTCGGTGACCTGGAAGGTCCTCGCCATGCCGCACCAGACTCGGCGCGCCGGCATTAGATCGGTGACGTCCTGCCCGTCGAAGAAGATACGGCCGGCCGACGGGGTGAAGAAGCCGGTGATCAGGTTGAAGAACGTGGTCTTGCCGGCGCCGTTCGGTCCGATGATCGCGCGCAATTCGCCCGGCTCGACAGTCATCGAAATATTGTTCACGGCGACCAGGCTGCCGAAATATTTCGAGACGTTTTTGACCTGCAGCAGGCTCATGACGCTACCTTGCGCCTTATCGCGCCGAGAATCCCGCGCGGGAAGAACAGCACAACCAGGACGAAGAACAGGCCGACAAAGGACATCCAGTTTTCGGTCTGGCTCGACAGGTAGTCCTGAAGCACGACGAAGATCGCAGCCCCGATCAACGGTCCCCAGAACGAACGCATGCCGCCCAGAACCGCCATGATGACGAAATCCCCCGATTGTGTCCAATACAGCGCCCGCGGGTCGACGAAGTTGTTAAGGAGCGCATAAAGCGCGCCGGCGAGGCTGACGAAGCAGCAGGAGATCACCCAGGACATCCAGATATGCTGGTCGACGGGCACGCCGAGAAAGCGCGCCCGGCGCTCGTTCTCGCGGATCGCGATCAAGGTGCGCCCGAATGGCGAGCGCAGCAGCCAGGCCATCACGCCCACCGCGATCGCGAAGATCACCAGGATCAAATAGTAGAACGCGCGCGGATTATGGAGAATGTCGACGGTAGTGAAGCCGAGATGAAGCGGCATCCGCGTCCAGCCGGTGAGCCCATCGTCGCCGCCGGTGACGGAGTTCCAGCGGAAGGCGATGAAATAAAACACCTGGCCGAAGGCAATGGTGACCATGGCGAAATAAACGCCGCGCAGCCGCACGATCAGCGGGCCGACCAGCGCGGCGGCAATCGTGCCGGCCAAAGTGCCGACGAGAATCCCGAGTCCGGTGCTCGGTACCAGGTAGCGGATGGTCATGCCGGCGCCATAGGCGCCAAGGCCGAAATAAGCGGCGTGGCCGAAGGACAGAACGCCGGTATAGCCGAGGAGGAAATTGAGCGACATCGCCGCAAGCCCGAGCACGATGACGCGTTCGCCGAGTTCGATGTAACCGCCGATCGCGGGCAACCAGAACGGCAAGGTCAAAAGCAATAGCCAGACCGCCAGATTCGCCGTGTTCTTGTTGATGCCGAGGGCGCCCACTAGAACCTGCCTTCCTCGCCGAGAAGTCCGCGCGGTCGGACCAAGAGCACCGCGGCCATCATGACGTAGATCACCGCCTCGGTGGCGGAGGGGAAGAACACCGTGGTGATGCCCGATGCCACGCCGATCAACAATCCGCCGAGAAGCGTGCCGGGCAGGCTGCCGAGGCCGCCGACGATAATCGCAACGAAGCTTGGCATGATCAGCGATGAGCCGATCGTCGGCTGCAAGCCGAGTTGGCCGACCGCAAGTACGCCGGCGAGCCCGGCCAGATAGACGCCGAGGCCGAAATTCAAACTGCGCAGCATGCGTACATTGACGCCGAGCACCGAGACGGTTTCGAGATCAAGCGTACCGGCACGGATGCGAATGCCGAGCTTGGTATAGCTCAAGATCAGAAACAGCCCGATCACGGCGACGCTGACGACGAGCACCATGAACAGCCGATAGCCGGTGAGAAAAAAATAATCGCTGCTCAACGGCGTCACGAGGGCGCTTGGGACCTGGAACGGCAGGCTCTGCGCGCCCCAAATAAAACGGGTGCCGTCCTCGAACATGAAGGCCAGTCCGAACGTCAAAAGTAGGCTGTAGAGCGGATCGCGTCCGTACAATCTGCGGATGAGAACGCGCTCGACGATGATCCCAAGCGCCCCGGTCACGATCGGCGCGACAATGAGGGCGCCCCAGAAACCGACAAAGGGCATCAGGGTGAAGGCGATATAACCGCCAAGCGCCAGAAATCCGCCGTGGGCAAAATTGATGACGCCGGACAAATTGAGGATCAACGACAGGCCGAGCGCCATCAATGCATAGAAGGCGCCGACGATGAGGCCGTTGAAGATGTTGAAGAGAATGAGCTGGGTCATGCGCGCTACAACCTCATGGCCGGTTGTTCACGACGCGGCAAGGCAGGCGTCGGCGCGGACACACTCGAAAACATGCCTGGCATTACCCCCTCCCCATCGCGATTCCAGGCGCCGCGCCGCGGCGCCTGGACTTTCTCGCCAATCAGGCCGGCCACGTCATCTTGCAGCCCGCGTCCTCCACGGTGCCGGCGATATCGGCGCCTTTGACGACATCGCTGACCTTGAACAGATCTTCGGGGTCGCCGCTGCCGGCCGATTGGGCGCTGCCGACGTAAAGGTCCGGAATGAGCTGGTTCTGCGCGGCGCGATAGAACGCGCCGTCCGGCATCAGCGAGACTTCGGGCGGCAATTTGAAGCCCTGCATCGCCTTCGCCATTTTGACGGCGTCCAGCGATTTGGCCTGCTCGGCCGCAAGCGCGCAGGTCCAAATGCCGGCATAGCCGAACCAGGTCCGCGCCGTCGGCACGTGACCGCCGCTCGCCTTGCGAATATCGGCAACGAACTGATCGAGGTGCGGGACGTTCGGCTGCTTCCAGTACCATTCGAAGACCCAAGTGCCGATTCGCGCCTCGGGCGGCAAGCCAAGCAACACTTCGAGCTCCTGTTGTGCGCCGGCGATATGGGTTTTCTTGTCGAGGCCGAATTGCACCGCTTGTTTGAGCGCGTTGACGGCATCGTCGCCGGCCACCAGGAAAATGATGACGTCCGGGTTCGCGGCCTGAGCCTTGATCAAATAGGAGGAGAAGTCGGTGGTGCCGAGCGGGGTGAGATCGCCGCCGACCTTGCTGCCGCCAAGCGTCGCCGCCGCCTTTTCCAGACCCGCCTGCAGCGTATGACCGAAGGCGTAATCGGGCGTGATGTAATACCATTTCTTGCCGGCGATCTTGATCAGCGAGCCGGCGACGGCGTTGGCTTCCATCTGCGTGGTGTTGCAGACGCGGAAGACATTCCAGTGGCAATTGGTGCCGGTAATCGGATCGGTGTGGCCGCCGGGCACCACGTGGAAGACGCCCTTCTCGTAGGAGACGTTGGCGATCGCGGCCGCTAGCGCCGAGTTGATGTTGCCAACCAAAAAATTGACCTGGTCGCGGTCGATCAATTTGCGCGCCTTCTCGACCGCCGTGCCGGCGTCGCCGCTGGTCGACTCCTCGACCAAGAGCTGCACGGGACGGCCGAGAATGCCGCCCTTGGCATTGATTTGTGACAGCGCGAGTTGCGCGCCGAACAGCTCATTCTTCCCGAGCGCGGCATAGGTGCCAGTCAATGGGTTATCGAGACCGATTTTTACTGGCTCGTCGGCAAGCGACTTGACGACAAATGGGCTGGCAATTTGCGCCGCGCCGATGGCGAGGCCGGCCTGAAGGACCGTCCGCCGTTTGATCGGCGTGCGTGTAAAATCCTTGGACATCCTTTCTCTCCCTCAAAGCTTTGGTGATTGGTCTTCGGATGGCGGACCATTTAGGTCCAAACGGCCACGGTGTTCAATCAAACGAATGTCGTATTACGGTGCGAAATGCAATGCGTTAGAGACGATTAAACGGCGACAGCGAGACCGAGTGAGACAAAGCGCCGCGTCCCTAAAAGATCAAGCAAAAGACCCCCCGGCTGCGGATTCACGAGGGTTTAACGCCGTTTGAAAGTCTCTGCGCATGCAATCCCGGCAAAGGTCACGGTGCGGGGTAGATTGCGCGGGCGTCAGCGGTGAAGGCTTTTCGTGAGTCTGGATCGAGATAAAACATGTGGCCGCCGCGATAGAGCTTCAGCGCGGTGCGTCCCTCGAACGCCGGAAGGTGATCGAGCACATACCGTGATACCGCGTATGGCGTGACCATATCGCTATAGCCGTGTGCGATGAGCAAGCGAAACGACGGCGTCAACGCCAGGAGCACACGCAGGTCGTCGATCACGCTGGCCGGTCCGTGACCGAGCTCCCAATTCCATTTGCCCGCGATGTCCGAGGCCAGCAATATGTAGGACATGTCGGTCTTAAAGCCGAGTTCGTCGCGCGCATATCCGACAAACGCGCCGCCATAGGCGCGTATGACCCCATCGAGAATGGGATCGGGACCTCGCGGCGTCGGCGTTGCGGGATAGGGATCGTCCGATGCAAAGGTCGCATCGTAATGGCTGACGATCTTGTGTTCGCCGGCGGCGAGATTCTTCACATAGGCGTCGTGGATGAAACCGCTCGCCCGCGCGATCGCGTCCACCGGCAGGCCGGTCATTTTTGCGACCCGCGCATAAAAGGCCTTGGCCGCATCGCCTTGCAGCGGCGGCCCGGCAAGCGTGGCGAGATAGTCGGTGAGGGCAAAATGCTCCGCCTGCGCCAGCGCTTCCGTGCTGAACGCGCCTTGGCGCTCGAGCTCCGCCGCGGCAAGCGAGGGTAATTGCAACGCCGCGCCGAGTGCGAGGTCCTCGCCGCCGAACTGGAACGAGGTTTCGAGCGTCGGTGAGAGCATAAGAATGGCTGAGGGCACGATGCCCTGATCGTGGATCAAAATGCGCGCGACTTTCGCGGCGCGAAAGCCGCCATAGCTCTCGCCGAGGATGAATTTCGGCGAGGCGGCGCGGCCGTTCTTGGCGACGTAAAGCGCTATGACTTTCGCCATGGATTGCGCGTCCGCATGCACCGACCAGAAGTCGCGCGCGTCATCGGGCCTGGCGGCCCGGCTCCAGCCGGTGCCTACCGGATCGATCAGCACCAGATCGGTGAAGCGAAGCCAGGTATCGGGATTGTCGACCAAGCGCACATTGGCGCCGTCACGCCCGTTCATGCCGAATTCGGCAATCCGCGGGCCGACGAGCCCGAGGTTGAGAAAGGCCGATGCCGCGCCCGGGCCGCCGTTGAAAACGAACGTCACCGGCCGCGATCCAGGGTTGTCTGATTTCGCAACGAACGCGGTGTAAAAGATTTGCGCCGCGCGTTCGCCGGATTGGTCGAACAGCGGGAATGTGCCGGCGGTTGCCCTGTAGGCGAGCCTGCCGGTCGGCAGGTCGATACTGTGTTCGGTGATTGAATCGCCGGGCAATAAAGCCAGCACGCCAGGACCACCGTGCGGGCGGTGCTCGGCGCCACGCTGTCCCGCATTCTCTTCGTGCGCGTTTTCCCGATGCGAGTTTTCTTGGTGCAAGTTTTCTTGGTGCAAGTTTTCTTGGCGATCGCCGTGATCGCGGCCGCGATCCTGCGCGAAGCTAGCGGTCGCGAAGGCAAACAGTAGTACGATGAAGAGCGAGCGACAGACTGCAATCATGATGTTTCCACCGATTGACAAGGCGGCGACGTTATTCGAGCTCGATGGCGCCCTCAATCTCGACGGCAAGCCCTACGCCATCAACAGTGAGAAGCACCTTGGATGGCAGCGCCTCATTTCCCTTCAGCCGACCATCCGCCATCGCCGTGCGGATCGCTTGCTCGATCTCGCGCTGTGAGGTGATGCCGACCTTCTTGAGGAATTTGCGTAAACTGACATTAAGTACATCTTCATTCATGATCGTCTCTCCAAGTGCCGGAAAAATGGCCATGGCTGCATTATGATGGCTGCACTATCGTATCCGATACCTCGGCGGCTAACGACGGCCCGCGCCAAAGCCAAAGCCCAGTGCGCAAAGGTCATCGCTGGCCCGTAGACAACTTCGTCAGGATCGGGGAAGTTCTGCCCTCGCGACTCTATTTTCATCATCCCGAGCAGCCCGCGCCCAGCACCGGAGCCCGAAAGGATCGTCTGTCCCAGCGCCCGGCTTGACGGAAATCGATTATCGGAGAGACCGGCAATGCCCTTTCCTCGCGCTTCGAAGGCTCTCGCACGCTTCACGGTGCTCGATCTCACGCGCGTGCGGTCCGGGCCGACCTGCGTGCGGCAGCTTGCCGATTGGGGCGCCAATGTCATCAAGATCGAGTCGCCCCCCGGCGTCGAAGAACCGATGGGCGGACCGCGCGAAGGGCCCGACTTTCAGAACCTGCATCGCAACAAGCGCAGCATGACGCTTAATCTGAAGTCGCCCGAGGGCTTGGCGGCGTTCAAGCGCATGGTCAAGAAAGCCGATGTCGTGGTGGAGAATTTTCGCCCCGACGTGAAGAAGCGCCTCGGCATCGATTACAAGACACTGGCGCGGATCAATCCGCGCATCGTCTATGCCAGCATTTCAGGCTTCGGCCAGACCGGGCCCTACGCCAATCGGCCAGGCTTCGATCAGATCGCCCAGGGCATGGGCGGCCTGATGTCGATCACCGGTCTACCCGGCCAGGGGCCGGTCCGCGTCGGTATCCCGGTCGCCGATCTCACCGCCGGTTTGTTCGCCGCGCTCGGCATCCTGATCGCTTTGCTCGAACGCGAAAAATCCAAGAAGGGTCAGCACATCGAGACATCGCTTCTCCAGGCGCAGATCTTCATGCTGGATTTCCAAGGCGCGCGCTATCTGGTCAGCGGCGAAGTCGCCAAACAGGCCGGCAACAATCATCCGACCAGCATCCCGACCGGCGTGTTCAAGACAAAAGACGGTTACATCAATATCGCGACCACCGGCCAGAAAATCTGGCAGCGATTTTGCGAGACCGCCGGCGCAACCGCGTTGATGGAAAATCCGGACTATCAGAATGCGACGGCGCGCTCGAAGAACCGAGACGCGCTCAGCGCGGAAATCGATCGCTATCTCGTTTCCGCCACCAGCGCCGAATGGGTCGAGCGCTTCAACGCCGCCGGCGTGCCGTGCGGTCCAATCTATTCGATCGATCAGATGTTCGCCGATCCGCAGGTGCAGCATATTGGAAT
>JBAPZR010000015.1:0-23974 GCA_049285335.1 Xanthobacteraceae bacterium
TGCGACGCTTACGTCACGAAACCCTATAGCCCGCGGCAGCTGGTCGCCAAAATCAGGGAGTTTTTGCCGTAACAGGCGTTCCAAATGCATAGCCCAGCGCGCATCCTCATCGTCGATGACAATGAGACCAACCGAGACATCCTCGTCACGCGGCTGTCCAAGCACGGCTACGAAACATTGCAGGCGGCCGATGGCGAGGAGGCCTTGGCAAGCGCGTCGCAACACCAGCCCGATCTCATGCTGCTCGATGTCGAAATGCCGAAGCTTGACGGCTTCGAGGTTTGCCGCCGGCTGAAAAAAGATCCGGCAATGCGATTTATGCCGATCATCCTGTGCACCGCGCGGGCGGCCTCACAGGATATCGTTACCGGGCTCGACGCCGGCGCGGACGAATATCTCACCAAGCCGATCGATCAGGCGGCGCTGGTCGCGCGCGTGCGTTCGATGCTGCGCATCAAGGAGCTCCACGACCAAGTTCAGGCCCAAGCGCGCGATCTAGCCAGTTGGAACCAGACGCTCGAACAGCGGGTGAATGAACAGGTTTCCGAGCTTGATCGCATGAACAGGCTCAAGAATTTTCTTTCGCCGCAAATCGCCAAGCTCGTGGTTTCGGACCAAAAGCTTCTGGAAACTCACCGCCGCGACATCACGGCAGTGTTCTGCGACCTGCGCGGCTTTACCGCCTTTGCCGAACGCGCCGAGCCCGAAGACATCATTTCCGTCCTGCAGGACTATTATCGCTGTCTCGGCGAATCGATCGATCGTTTCGAGGGTACGCTCCAGCATTTTGCCGGCGACGGTCTTCTGATCATATTCAACGATCCGATTCCATGCCCCGATCCGGCGGCCCGCGCAGTGCGCATGGCGGTCGAGATGCGTGCTCAGGTCGGGGCGCTGATCCAAAAGTGGCGCCGTTTCGGCCATGAGCTCGGTTTCGGCATTGGCATCGCCTCGGGTCATGCCACGCTGGGCAACGTGGGCTACGAAGGTCGTTTCCACTATTTGGCAACCGGTACGGTGGTCAATCTCGGCTCGCGGTTGTGTACGCACGCCGTCGATGGGCAAATTCTCATCGACGGCAGGGTTCACGTCGCAATCGAATCGATGGCGAAGGTGGAGGCGCTCGGCGAGCTTGACTTGAAAGGTTTGCATCGGCCGATCCGTGCCTTTGATGTTCGTGAACTCACAGCTTGATGCGCTTGGCCGTGCTGTAACGGCGACGAGATTATAAAGTCTGCCGAAACGGGGGACGTTGTGATCGACGGAATGAATGCTTTGGTTGAGGAATTGGCGATCGCCAACCGCATCCTTGCCCATGAAGGCGTGCTCGATGCCTTCGGTCACGTCAGTGTGCGCCACCCGGCCGATCCAAACCGTTACCTGCTGTCGCGATCGCGCTCGCCGCTTCTTATCGAGCCCGACGATATCCTGGAATACACGCTCGACTCCGAACCGGTGCGGCCGCCGAAGACGCTGCTCTACGCCGAGCGCGTCATTCACGGCTGCATCTATCAAGCCCGGAGCGACGTAGTCGCCGTGTGCCATCACCACGCTGCGGCGGTTATGCCGTTCTGCATCGCCGGCAAGCCGATCGTGCCGGTATTCCATCTTGGCGCGGCGATCGGCGAGGACGCGCCGTTCTGGGATCAACATGACGAGTTCGGCGACACGAATCTTCTTGTTGTCAAACCGGAGGAAGGTCGATCGCTGGCGCGCGCGCTTGGGCAAAGTTCCGTCGTGCTGATGAATCGGCATGGCGCGACGGTCGTCGGTGCGAGTCTGAAAGAGCTCGTCGCACGCTCGATCTTCATGTGTCAGAACGCCGATTATCAGCTGCGCGCGCTCACACTCGGCACGCCGGAACCGTTGCATCGCGGCGAAGTCAAGATGGCCGGGACGCTCAGCCGGATGCCGAATGTGGTGTCGAGAACCTGGGAATACTGGACCATGCGGCTCGAGGCGAGCGGCGCAATGCCGCCGCGCCGCTCGGTTGCCAAGACGGCGCGGCGCACGATGCCAAAATCGACCCGCGCCTCAGTGCGCGACCGCCGCAAAGGCCGACGGCGATAAGTGGCCGCAGAACAATAGGACACCGTTGCAAGCCGGCGCGGCATTCGCTTGTGTGGGAGTGAAAAAATGCGGGACCGGACCTCAGCAGAGAACCAGCCCCGCCTTCCATCAATTGCGTGGCCTGACCGGGGTAAGGGGCTGGGGGTCGTCCAGGCCACTAGCGCGAGCAGGTACGCAACTCGGTCGGCTGGTCGTTAAACTCAGTTGCCACACCTCGTTCCGTAAAAAGCGCCGACCAAAGTCGGATTTACGACATAAGCTTCGTTCCCGATACCGATCTAAAAGAACGGCGTCACGAGCAAACAAACAACTCTGATTATTATGTTCCGTTGGCCAACAATTACCATCCGTTCGGCCACAAAACAGTCACAAACTAGTCAATAGTTATAAAACAAACAACAAACAAATAAAACGAATACTAAAAAACAACAAACAAATACGTCGTTTATAGTCACCAACTTTGTATAGCTGATCACTAGTGTAAGGAGTGCGTATCATGAAAGGCGCTAAGCTGGATGGTTCCGCTGAAATCAAACCGTCATCGGAAGTAGACCTTGAGCGAAATATTCACCAATTGATAAGTTCAAATGATACCGTTCGTCAGGTCGAACATCGTGATGTTGAAATGTCGACGAGCTCCGTCGACACAATGTTACGTCGGGTACGTGAAGTTTCGATGCGCGAAATTGAGGATCTCATAGATGATCTTCAGCAACTGCACAAAAAACTGCATAACGATGGCTGTCGTATTCAACACGACGTCGAGCATTATGCAGAACTCAATCAGCTTGTGATGCAGCTGACTAAGATTATCGCTGACAATGTGAAAAATCTCCCTGCCGCTCCGGGCATCGTTCCCCAAGCTGATTAGGCCAGCCAGTTTTGAGTATGGCCTAAATGTCGCGTGACGTTACGCGGGCCGACTCAGTTTGTGCTTTGGCGGTTAATCCCAAGGGAGCTCGTAATGTATCGGGACCGAGTGGTTGAGTTCGCTGCGCTTACGCTACTGGTTGTCCTCATTGCCGCGATGTACGCCGGTCTGTTGTTCTAGCTGAATTTGCGGTCTCCGCTGTAACTCCGATAGCTTCGCCATGTTGGTCGCGGCCATGGCACGCGGCGCTAATGGCGCCGAGCATCGCCGCGCGATCTTCTTTAAGAACGTTGCGCACGGTTTGCCGCCTGCCGATCTGGCCCATTTCGCGCTGCCGTTTGACCGTGGCGTTGGTCATGAGCGGCTCGACGCCCAATTCGCGCAGCGTGGCGGCCGCTTCCTCCATCTCGGCGGCGCGCCGTTCGCCGTGCGTCGCCATCCGCTCCAGATTGTAGGGCACGATCTTCGCCCAATCGAGACCCGGGTAATTGTTCTTCATCGACACCGCGACCTCATCGATGACGCCGGCGCGTGCGGCGGCCAGGAAGCACTCGAGCGTCAGCGCTTCGATCCCTTTAATCATCACGCTTCGCACCATTTTGATTGCGGCTGCCGCGCCGATTTCGGCGCCGGCGATGCTGGTCCGCATGCCGAGCGCGGCGAGCACCGGCTCGGCCGCTTTGCTATGGGGTCCGCCGAGCAGCATCGGGGTTTGGTGCCGCGCCGGATGGATCGGGGCCAGCACCGCGACGTCGAGGTAGCGCGCTTTGTCGCCGAGAAGCTTCGCGGCATCCTGTTTGCGGCCCGGCGAAACCGAATTGATGTCGAGGAACAAGGGATTTCCGGTCAGGTGCGTCTTGACCGATTGCGCGGCTTCGAGGCTCGACGCAGCGGTGACGGCGGAGACGACGATTTCCGCGTCTTTGACCGCGTCGGCGGCGGATATCGCGCAGCGCACGCCGTTCGCTTGCGCCGCCCGGCGAAGGCTCATGCCTTCAGCCCGCGGGAAAAGAATGTCCCATGCCGCCATCTCGGCGGCGTCCGTGTCGCGCAGCCCCGCCGCGATCGCTTGTCCCGCTTCGCCGAAACCGATGAAAGCGATTGCCGGTTTGCCGTTTCCCATTGCCGCGTCCCGTTTGCCGCCGCGACGATTGCGGCGGCGAATGATCTTGCCGCCAATGATGGCAGGTTTGCTATATATTGCGCAACGCAACGGACCCTCCGCCGTTGCACATCCACGCCTTTCCGCCGAAGAGAATGCGAGTGAGTCAACCATGAAAGCTTCATCCTGCCGCGACCGCCTGGAGCTGGCTTTGGCGCGCATTGCCGATCCAAAAGGCGAGGGGGCGCGCGCGTGTCTTTCGGTCTACGCCGCCGCCGCGCGCGCCTCCGCCGATGCCGCCGATGCGCGACAAGAGCGCGGGGCAAGCCTCGGACCGCTCGACGGCGCCATCATCAGCATCAAGGATCTTTTCGATGTGGCCGGCGAGCCGACCCGCGCCGGCTCGAAAATCCTCGCCGAGGAAGCAGCCCCCGCGGCTGCCGATGCGCCCGTCGTGCAGCGGCTGCGGCGCGCCGGCGCGGTCATCGTGGCCAAGACCAATATGACCGAATTCGCCTTTTCGGGGATCGGGGCCAATCCGCATTTCGGCACGCCGGGCAATCCGCACGATCGGACACGCGCGCCGGGCGGCTCTTCGGCCGGCGCGCCCGTCGCGGTTGCCGACGGGATGTGTGAAATCTCGATCGGCACCGACACCGGCGGCTCGGTGCGCGTTCCGGCGGCCTTGTGCGGCCTCGTCGGATTTAAGCCGAGCCGGCAACGCGTTCCGACCGAAGGCGCGTTTCCTCTGAGCAAGACACTCGACTCGATCGGGCCGATCGCGCGTAGCGTCGCCGATTGCGCCAAGGCCGATGCGATCATGGCCAGCGAGGAATTCGTCCCGCTGGAGCCGATCGCACTTGCCGGCCTGCGTTTCGGCATTGCCGAAGGCCTGCCGCTCGGCGGACTCGATGACATCGTGTCGCCCGCCTTCGCCAAGGCGATCGCGCGGCTCGACGATGCCGGCGTTCGCATCAGCCAGGAAAAGCTCTCCTCGCTCGACGATATGCTGGAAGTGAACGAAAGGGGCGGCGTCGTGCCGCCCGAGGCCTGCGCGCTCCATCGCGACCGGTTGCGGCGGCGCGCCGCGGATGTCGATCCCAATGTCCGCTTCCGGATCGAACGCGGCTGCAGGGTTGCCGAAGCCGACTACGCCGACATGCTGCGTCAGCGCTCGCGACTCGTGAGCGTCATGGATGCACGGCTTAAGGATCTCGATGTGCTCGCCATGCCGACCTGCGCGATCGTGGCGCCGGTTCTCGCGGACGTCGCCGATGCCAAGACTTTCGCCGTCCGCAACGCGGCGGTGCTGCGCAACACGAGCATCATCAATTTCTTCGATCTGTGCGCCATTTCGCTGCCGCTTTCGGCCGCTCTCCCGGTCGGCCTCATGCTCGTGGCGCGCAATGGTCACGACCGCCGACTTTTGCGCATTGCTGCGGCAGTGACGCCACTACTTGGCGCATGATCCACGACTTGCGATTGGCGCACCCATTTTCTAGCCTTTCGGCAAAATCGAGGGAGGAGATCGCTATGCCGCGCAGCATCAGCCTGAACAGGCGTCAACTCTTGGCCGTCGCCGCGGCCGGCTCAACGAGCGTGGCCGCGCCGGCGCTGGTTCGCGCCCAGACCGGCAATAGCGGTCCTCTGAAAGTCGGCGTTCTTCTGCCGCGGTCGGGTTTCGAGGCGGGCATCGGCCAAGACTGCCAGCGCGGCGTCGACGTAGCGCCGGCGATCCTCAAATCACTGGGCTTGCCTGAACTTGCGATCATGAACGGCGACACCGAATCCAACGTCGATGTCGCGCGCGAGCGCGCGGAAAAGCTGATCAATGACGGTGCGCAGCTCCTGATCGGCGCTTTCGATTCCGGCCAGACCACCGCAATCGCGCAGGTCGCCGAACAGAAGGGCATTCCGCTCGTCATCAATATCGGAGCGGCGCCCGAGATCACCGAGCAGGGCTACAAGTTCGTTTTCAGAAATTTCCCCACCGCGCCGATGCTGCTCGCAAGTGCGTTTGCCAATCAGCTCGAGCTCTTCGGCATTATCGGCGCCTCGCCAAAGACCGTCGTCTATATGCACGTCAACGATACCTTCGGCACCGCGATGACCAAGGGCATTGGCGCGCTCATGCCGAAATTCAACATGCCTTACAAGATCGTCGAGGAGATAGCGTACGATCCGGCGGCGCGCGATCTTTCCGTCGAGGTCGCCAAGGCCAAGGCGGCGAACGCCGATGCGCTGCTCGTTGTCAGTCGGCTCAATGACGCGATGCTGTTGACGCGGGAGCTGGTAAAGCAGCGCTGGACGCCGCAGGCCATCATGAGCATGGGGCCGGGCTGGTACGAAGACCAGTATCTTAAAACGCTCGGCAAACTCTCCGACGGACCGATCAGCTTCGACCCGTTTCAAGACCCCAACAAAAGGCTCGCTAAGGTGCTTGAGGCCGAACTGGCCAAGGCCTATCCCGGCATCAATCTGAGCACCAATCACGTCTACACGTTCGAGGCGCTTTTGATCGCCGCCGACGCTTATAAGCGCGCCAACTCGACCGACCCGAAAGCGCTGGCCGACGCCATCCGAACCACCAACATCACCGACAATGTGAGCATCGGTCCGGGAATTCAGTTCAACGCCAAGGGCCAGAACGACGCGCTCAAGGAAGGCACGATCCAAAATCGCGGCGGCAAGCTTTTGACGCTGGCGCCAAAAGCCGCCGCCATCGCCAAACCCGAATGGCCGATGACGCCGTATCAGAACCGCGTCTGAGGCTTAATCGGTGCCGGTTGATGTCTACCTGAACGTCGCCGTCGGCGGGCTATTGACGGGTCTCGTCTACGGCCTGATGGCGCTCGGGCTATCGGTCATTTTTGGCGTCGTGCGCGTCGTCAATTTCGCCCATGGCGAGATGATGTCGATCGCGATGTATCTCACCGTGCTGTTGTTTTCGGGGCTGCATCTCGATCCGCTGGTCATGTTGGTGCCGATCGCCGCGGTCATGTTTGCGTTCGGCTATGTGCTGCAGGCCGGTTTGATCAATCCCTTCATCAATCGTCCCGAGCACAGCCAATTTTTATTGCTGGTGGCGCTCGCGATCGTCATCGTCAATTCGCTCCTCATCGTTTTCGGCCCGGACGCGCGCAGCGTGCAGACTGTCTACGCGTTCGACAGCTTCCAATGGGGTGCGCTGATCGTCGATGCGACCAAGCTTTATGCCGGCGCGGCCGCGATCGCGTTTGCGCTCGTGTTGTTTTCGTTTTTTCGCTTCACGTCGCTCGGCAAGGCCATTCGCGCCTGCGCCGATAACTACACCGGTGCGCTTGTGGTCGGCCTCGATGTCAAACGCCTTTATGCCCTAACCTTCGGAATCGGAGCGGCCTGCGTCGGCGCGGCCGGAGTCATGATGACCTTGATCGTCGATGTGACGCCGATGATCGGACCTGCTTATACGCTTCTGGCTTTCGTCATCGTGATTACCGGCGGCCTCGGCTCGATGGCCGGCGCGCTTCTTGGCGGCCTTTTGATCGGGGAGACCGAGGCACTCGCCGGACTTCTCTTCACGCCGTCCGCCAAGAGCATGTTCGCCTTCGCCATTCTCGTGCTGGTGCTGCTGTTTCGCCCGCAAGGCATCGTTGGCAAAAGATCGACTTGATGATTGGCAAAATTGCCGAGCGTCCTTTCGCCAGTCTTGCCGACGGTCTCGTCGGCAAAAGCGGGCGCATGCTGGCCTCGCTCTCGGACGGGGTTTCACGCCGGACTTGGGTCTTGCTTGGCCTCCTGATCGTTGCGCTTCTGATCGCGCCGTGGCTGGTCAGCGACTATCTGATCACCGTCCTCATCGTCATTCTCTATCTCGCTTTTACCGGCCAGGCTTGGAACATCATGATGGGATTCGCCGGGCAGCTGTCGCTCGGTCATGCGATCTATGCCGGCCTCGGCGCCTATATCGCGGCGCTGCTGTTCGTCCGATACGGCATCGCCCCGTGGCTCGGGTTTCTCATCGTCATCCCCGTTGCGGCGGCTAGCGGCGCGATCATCGGCTTTCTCGCCTTCCGGTTCGGTGTCGCCGGAGTGTATTTCGCCATTCTCACGATCGCGTTCGCCGAATTTGCCCGCATCGGCTTCGATCACCTCGACATTGTCAATGCATCGGCGGGCTTGTTCCTGCCGGTCGCGCAATATGCGCATAACGATCTTTGGCATCTGCGCGGCGATCCCACGATGTTTTATTACGTGATCCTTGCCGCGACGATGGTGGCCTTCGTGTTTTGCCGAGCGCTGCTGACAAGCCGCGTCGGCTATTTCTGGCTCGCGATTCGGGAAGACGAGGAGGCCGCGCGCGCCGCGGGCATCGACACGTTCCGATACAAAATGTCGGCGGTGATGATCTCGGCGGTGGTGACGTCCTTCGGCGGCGTGTTCTACGCGTTCTTTTACAATAACCTTTTTCCGGAACAGGTGTTCAATATTTCGCGCTCGATCGAGATGATCTTGGGTCCCATTATCGGCGGACTCGGCACGCTGTTCGGCCCGATCCTTGGCGCATTTGTGCTCACCGGGCTTGCCGAAACGCTCAACGCCGCGATGGCCGCTTGCGGCCTCGATTTGCCCGGCGCGAAGCAGGTGTTCTACGGCATTTGTCTCCTTTTCGTCGTCGTCGCACTGCCTGAGGGCATATGGCCGTGGCTCGCCCGACGCATCGGCATCAACGAGCGCGTGCAATGACGGCGCTGCTTTCGCTTGAAGGAGTCAGCAAACGCTTCCGCGGTCTTGTCGCTGTCGACGACGTGAGCTTCGAGGTGCCGGTGGGGGAATTTTTCGCCGTTATCGGCCCGAATGGCGCCGGCAAGACCACTCTGTTCAACTTGATCGCCGGCGCTATCGCGCCCGACGAGGGCTCGATCGTTTTTGCCGGCGCGCCGATCGGCGGCTTGCCGCCCGATGTAGTATGCCGACGCGGCATCGCCCGCACGTTCCAGATCGTTCGTCCCTTTCCGGCCCTGACCGTCGAAGACAACGTTGTGGTCGGCGCCTTGCTGCACGATCGCGACGTCGTCACTGCGCGGCAGCATGCCCAAGACTTGCTGCGACGCCTCGATCTGTTCGATCAACGCCACCGGATTGCCGCGACGCTGACGCTGCCGGATCGCAAACGTCTCGAAGTGGCGCGAGCGCTGGCGACGAAACCCCGTCTGTTGCTGCTCGATGAGGTCATGGCCGGATTGCGCCCCACGGAAAGTGACCGCATGGTCGCGATATTGCGCGACCTCAATCGGGCCGGCGGACTGACCATCGTTCTGATCGAACATGTCATGCGTGCGGTGATGGCGCTCGCGTCCGAAGTTCTCGTGCTCGATCACGGCACCGCGATTGCGCAGGGCAGCCCCGAAGCGATCGTGCGCGATCCGACGGTCATCCAATCCTATCTCGGTGCGGAGCCGGTCTGATGCTGCGCGTTGAAGACCTCGAAGTGTTCTATGGCGATGTTCAGGCCGTCGGAGCCGTATCGCTCGATGTCGATGAGGGTGCCATCGTCGCCATCGTCGGCGCCAACGGTGCCGGAAAGACCACGCTCATTCGCGCCATAGCCGGGATGAATCGTTCGGTCCGCGGCCGCGTCCTCTTTCGCGGCGAAAATATCCTGGGTTGGCCGAGCCATCGCGTCTGCAACCTCGGCATCGGACAGGTTGCCGAGGGGCGGCAGATTTTCCCGACACTGTCGGTCGATGAGAATCTCGACATCGGCGCCATGCTGCCGCGCGCCCGCGCGGCGCGAAATAAAAACCGCGACCGCGCTTTCGCATTATTCCCCGTTCTGGCGGAGCGGGTGCGCCAGTCGGCGGGGACGCTGTCGGGCGGCGAACAGCAAATGCTCGCGATCGCGCGTTGCCTAATGGGCGCGCCGCAATTGATTATGTTCGACGAACCCTCGCTCGGGCTGGCCCCTTCTATCGTCTACAAAGTGCTGGATACGATTCGCGACCTCAACCGCGATGGCGTCACTTGCTTGCTGGTCGAGCAGAACGTCGCGCTGTCACTCAAGCTGGCAAGCCGCGCCTATGTCTTGGAAAATGGCCGGGTGACCTTGACCGGGGCCGGCGCCGATCTCCTGGCGGACGATCGTGTGCGCAGCGCCTATCTCGGCCTCTAAGACGCCGATCAGTGAACCGGACCGCGGATTTTCTCCATCAGCATCGCCAGCGCGCGCAAGCGTGCGCTGGGTGGTGCGAAGGGGAAAGCCTGCCGGACGGCGCCATAAGCATCGGCCGCCGTGGCTGGCTCGTCAGCCGCTAGCGCAGCGGCGATAGCGCGCGCCATTTCGGCCTCGGAGCGGCCGCTCAGCGGCGCCGGCACCATCGTAATATCGCCAAACGGAACGGGTGGCTTTACACGCAAAGTGATACGGCGGGGCGCGCCCATGCGGATCTCCTGGTCGGATTTCAGGTGCCTTTTTAACGCGGCATGATCGTCCGGGTTCCATCCGTCACGCCGCCGCCCTTATGCCTCGCGCCGTATGACGCTGCGTTGACACGGTCCAAAAGATCACGGCGCAAAGGATCACAAGGTCTTCGTCGGCGCGCGGATTATTGGGTGCCGCGGTCCCGATCCACGGGAAGCGACGAAAGCGGGCGATGAAAGCGGGAACCGTCGAACCTGCGAATCAGGCCCGACGCCGGCGCACTCTGAAAGCGCGTGCTATTTCAGCGGCTCGGCGATGTTCACGTGCAGCGTTCCGACGCCCTCGATTTCACATTCGATCTTATCGCCGGCAACCGTGGCGGCGACGCCGGAGGGCGTACCCGTCATGATAATATCGCCCGGCGCAAGCTCGACCATCTCCGAAAGCTTGGAAATGATTTCCGGCACGTTCCAGATCATCTGATTGAGGTCGCCATCCTGGCGCACCTTGCCATTGACCTTCAGCGTGATCCGGCCTTTCGAGGGGTGACCGATATCGGCCGCCGACCGAAGCGGCCCACATGGCGCCGAATGGTCGAATGCCTTGCCGATCTCCCATGGGCGTTTGATATCGCGCGAGGCGATCTGTAAATCGCGCCGGGTCAGATCGATGCCGACGCCATAGCCATAAATACAATCGAGCGCTTTTTCCGTCTTGATATTGCGGCCGCCGCTCTTGAGCGCGACCACGAGCTCGACTTCGTGATGCATATCCTTGGTCAGCGACGGATAGGGCACGGTCCCACCATCCGGGACGAGGGCGTCGGCCGGTTTGGCGAAAAAGAATGGCGACTCGCGTACGTCCTGTCCCATCTCCTTGATGTGTTCGACATAGTTGCGGCCGACGCACCACAGGCGACGGACCGGAAAATATTTGCCGGTGCCGGCAACCGGAATGGCGGCCTGGGGCGGTTGCGGAATGACAAAGGTCTTACTGTCGGTGTTCATGATGACTTTTTTCAAGCTGGAGGAAGAGGTCAAAGGCTTAAAGCGAAGGCGCTGCACTTATAACCCGCAGATCGCGCCGTCAATCGGAGTGGGCGCGAAATTTTCAGCGGGACGAGGCCGCAATCGCCTCCGGCTCGGCAAGCGGCGGCTGCTCCTTAAGTTGCAGTCGATAGAACGATGCATAGCGGCCGCCTTTGCGCAAAAGCTCGCCGTGGCGTCCGGATTCGACGACCACGCCGTTCTCGACCACGAGGATGCAGTCGGCGTGCATGATGGTCGAAAGCCGATGCGCGATCACGAGCGTCGTGCGGCCCTTGCACAATTCCGCCAGCGCCTCCTGGACGTGCCGTTCGGACTCCGAATCGAGCGATGCGGTCGCTTCGTCGAGCAAAATGATCGGGGAATCCTTGATCAGCGCTCGGGCGATGGCAACGCGTTGGCGCTGTCCGCCTGACAATTGCAGACCGTGCTCGCCGACCGGCGTATCGTAGCCCGCCGGAAAGCTCATGATGAAGTCGTGGGCGTGAGCAGCCTTGGCCGCGGCAATCACTTCCGCATCGCTTGCGTCAAGTTTGCCGAGCGCGATGTTTTCGCGGATCGTTCCGCGAAACAAATGCACGATCTGCCCGACATAGGCGATCTCGTGACGAAGCGAACGCCGCGAGACCCCGGAAATATTTTGGCCGTCGATGAGAATGCCGCCGGAACCGACGTCATAGAAACGCAGCAAAAGATTGAGCACCGTCGACTTGCCGCCGCCAGAAGGGCCGACGAGCGCTGTGACCTTGCCCGGTTCGGCGACAAAACTCATATCGTGCAAGACCGGCGTGTCGTCGCGATAGGCAAAGCCGACATCGGCAAATTCGATGCGCGCGTTGCTCAATTTCAGCGGCGGCAGATTGTCGTCGTTCGGCTCGCCGGACGGACTGTCGATGATTTCATAGAGAACGCGCACGCCAACGAGATTGTTGTTGAGGTCGATGTTAAGGCGCGCCAGCCGCTTGGCCGGCTCGTAGGCCAGCAGGAACGCTGCGAGGAAGGAGACGAATTCGCCCGGAGTCGCGCCGGTCTCGATGACGCGATATCCGCCATAGATCGTCGCCAGCGCCACGGTGAGGCCGCCGAGCATTTCCATCATCGGGCTGGCGCGGTTCGAGACCCGCGCCATTTTGTTGGATTCATGCTGCACATCGGCGACGCTTTTCTCGATCCGGCGGCGCATCTCGTCTTCGAGAGCGAACGCCTTAACCATGCGTAGACCCTGCAAAGCCTCCTGCATCGTCTCGATGATCCGGGTACCGCCGGTGAACTGAATGCGGACGATGTTGCGCACGCGCCGGATCAATTTGCGCAGGAAGAAGAAAGCCGGCGGCGCCGAAATAAAGCCGATCATCGCCATGACCGGATCCTGGATGACCATCACAATGGTCAGTCCGATCAGCGACATCAGATCGCGGCCGAAGGCGGTGATGAGGAGATTGATCACTTGCCCGACGGCGGCAGCGCCGGTGGTGAGACGGGCAATGAATTCCGAGGAATGCCGATCGGCGAAAAAGCCGATGTTTTGCTGCAGCAGCTTGTCGAACAAGCGCCGTTGATTGTTGGCCACGATGCTGTTGCCGATCCACGACAGCACGACGGCGGATCCGTAGGTCGCAAATCCCTTCGCCGCGAAGATCACGATCGCGATCAGGCCGATGACGACGATGCCGTGAAAATTGTGGTTGACATAGGCCTCATTCGTCATCGTGCCGAGAAGATAGGCAGTCAGCGCAGTGGAAGCGGCGGCAATTCCCATCAAAAAAAAGGCAATCGCGTAGCGCGGCCAATAGCCGAGCGCCTCGTCGACCAGAAGGCGGCGCACGAGCGCATAGGTCGAATAGTCATTCGAAGGTTCGACGATAGCGGCTTTCATGTGCAATTCTCACCCCGCTGCGGAGAAGCGTGCAGCCCGGTCTTGCATGCCTGGAGAGGCCGCGACTTTCAAGCGATTTCCGTGCGGTCGCGGCCGCGACTGTCACCACGTTGGAACCGTTCCATCAGCTGGCGTTCCCAATTAAGCGCATCGGTCACAATCAGCGAAAGATCGTCGAAGCGCGGACGCCAGCCGAGCGCGGCGCGCACGCGCTCGCTGGCCGCGACAATGCAAGCCGGGTCTCCTCGGCGCCGCGCCGCATTCTCGACCTTGAAATCGATGCCCGAGACGCGTTTGACCGTGTCGATCACTTCGAGAACCGAAAAGCCGTGGCCATAGCCGCAATTGAGCGTCAACGACGGTCCGCCGGAGCGCAGATGGCGCAATGCGTGCAAGTGCGCGCCGACAAGGTCGCTGACATGGATGTAATCGCGGATGCAGGTGCCGTCGGGGGTCGGATAGTCGGTGCCGAAAACTTGCAGCTTCGGACGGCGCCCCAACGCGACCTCGGCCGCGACCTTGATCAAATGCGTCGCGGCCTCGCTCGATTGTCCGGTGCGCCCTTGCGGGTCGGCGCCGGCGACGTTGAAATAGCGTAGCGTGACATGTCTTAAATCGTGCGCGCGGCTTGCGTCGCGCAGCATGATTTCCGTCATCAACTTCGACCAGCCATAGGGCGAAATCGGCAACGTCGGCGCCTCCTCGTCGACCGGGATCGTCGCCGGATTACCGTAGACCGCCGCGGTGGACGAAAAAATGCAGTGGCGCACACCGCTTTCGATCGCGCATTCGATCAGTGCGCGGGAATTGACGGTGTTGTTGCGATAATATCCGAGCGGATCGCGCAGCGAATCCGGCACGATCAGCGAGGCGGCAAAGTGAATGATGGCCTCGACATCGTGTTCGCGGACAAGCCGCGATACGAGCAGTTGATCGCCGCTTTCGCCGACGACGAGCGGCACGCCCGCGGCAACGCCCCAGCGATGTCCGGTGGAGAGATTGTCGAGCACGACGACGCGCTCGCCGGCGTCGATGAGCTCGTAGACCATCTGGCCGCCGATATAGCCGGCGCCGCCGCTGACCAGAACCGTCATGGATGCCGCCCCGGGCGCAGCTTATGATGTGATTGCGCGGCCATCGGTTTCGCCTACAGCGATTCGGTGATCGCGTCGTCGGTGGAGTGCACGCGATTTATCCGGCTGGCACGAGCGCGGTGAGGGCCTGGTCGACGGCCGCGAACACCTGTTCGGGGCGAATATCGCGCATGCAGCGGTGATGCACGAGGCGGCAGACCGGTTTGTGGCACGGCTGGCAATCGAGTTTGGTCGGTGTCTCGATTGTTGCCGCGAGCGGGTTTAGGGGCGCCCAGTGCCACGGACTGGTCGGGCCGAAAATTCCGATCGAGGGCGTGCCGAGCGCTGCCGCGACATGCAGAAGCCCCGAATCGTTCGAGACCGCGATCGAGGCGGCAGCAAGTGCAAGAATAGCGTTGCGCAGGTCCGTGCCGGTCAGATCGCGCGCGCGCGTTTCGCCGATAATCTCTTTTGCCAGGTCTTTCTCTTGCGGACCGCCGACCACCCAAACGCCGAGATCGGCATCGTGCAGGTTGCGCACAAGCATGGCATAGGCGCCCGCTGGCCAGCGCTTGGACGGACCCACCGCGCCCGGCGCAAGTGCGACCACCGCCCTGTCATCGCTAAGCCCGTGCTCGCGCCGCCACGCGTTGATCTCGTTGCGCGTGACTTTGAGTTCCGGCGCCGGCCATTCGGGCGGAAACGCTGCGCGCGGCGGCAACGCCAAGGCGGCGCAACGATCCACCATGCGCGGCAGCTTCCGCTCGCCGTAGCGCAGGTCGTTGAGGAGGAAAAGCCGAGCCTCGCCGAAAAACCCAGTGCGCTCGCGAATCCCGGCGAAAAACGGCGCAAGCGCCGATTTCCAGGTCCGGGGCATGACCAAAGCGGCGCCGTAATCTTCGTGCTTGAGGCGCCGCGCGAGCGCCAGCTGCTCGGCGAAGGCTAGGCGGCTGCGCGGAAGATCGACCACGACCGCGTGGCGGAGCCCGGGCATGTAGTCGGTCAAGGGCGCGCAAAGGGTGCTCGCTAACATGTCGACCGGACGGTCCGGAAAACGGGCCTTGAGGAGTTTAACCACCGAGTGGCAGCGGACGAAGTCGCCAATCCACAAATAGGGCACAATGAGGATAGGACTGCCGTGCCCATTTTGCGAATTCAAATTCATTTTATCCCTTGCGACATCGACACGCCCCACCCATCGGTGCAACGAGCGAAGGTGCCGCCGACCGTATCCCATCCTATCCGCCGAAGGCCAATGTTTTGAGGCACATTTGAGCCTTGCTATAGCTGAGCATTCCCGCGGGCGAGTATAGCCAGCGTGGCTGCTGCTTGGCGAATGGAGCCGATCTCATTGCCGATTGCGCCAAGAGAATAGCCATAGAGTGAACAATAATTCATTGTTAAAGGCGGCCTTTATGTGGACCCTCCCCGATCCGTGTTGCTCAATATGCGAGACTGGGGCAAAGGAAGCACGGCGATCGGGACGGGCCGATCGAACCTTCTTCAACCGGTCTTGGGGCGCGATGTTGCTGGTCACCGGCGGGGCCGGGTTTATCGGATCGAACGTCGTTGCGAGCCTCAACGAGGCCGGCCGCGCCGATATCGCAATCAGCGATGTGCTCGGCAGCGACGGCAAGTGGCGCAACCTCGCGCGCCGGCAGATCGCCGATTTCGTTCCGCCGCCAGAGCTTCGGCAGTGGCTCGACGGACGCAAGCTCGAGGCCATAATCCATCTCGGCGCGATCTCTGCCACGACCGCGACGGACGGCGATGCGGTCATGGAAAATAATTTCAGACTGTCGCTGCATCTGCTCGATTGGTGCACAGCGGCGCGCACGCCGTTCATTTACGCGTCCTCGGCGGCGACTTACGGTGACGGCCAGCAGGGCTATTCCGACGACTGGAGAGAGGACGCGCTCAAGCGCCTCAAACCCATGAACCTCTACGGCTGGAGCAAGCAAATCTTCGATCTCGCCGTGGTCGAAAGGGTTCGCCGCCGCGACAAGCTGCCGCCGCAATGGGCCGGGCTGAAATTCTTCAATGTGTTCGGCCCGAACGAATACCATAAGGGCGAGATGATGAGCCTCGTCACCAAGCGGTTCGACGAGGCGAAAGCCGGCAAGGCGATCCGTCTGTTCAAATCTCATCGTGCCGGTATCGCCGACGGCGATCAGAAGCGCGACTTCATCTATGTCGATGACGCGATCGCGGTGGTGCGCTGGCTCGTTGAGACGCCGGCCGTTTCGGGCATTTTCAATGTCGGCACCGGCGTCGCGCGGAGTTTTCGCGATTTGATGAGCGCGATGTTCGCCGCGCTCGGCCGCGCTCCGGCTATCGAATATATCGACATGCCGGCATCGATCCGCGACAGCTATCAGTATTTCACGCAAGCCGAAACGGTAAACCTGCGCCGCGCCGGCTATAATGCGGATTCCACGCCGCTCGAGGCGGCGGTGAGACGCTACGTCGATGGTTATCTTGATCGTGCCGATCGTTATCGCTGAGCACGTTCGCAAGCGTTGAGGTCTGGCGGGCGATAAGCATGTTCGATTTTGAAGACGCGCTGAAGCTTGTGTCGAGGCAGACCGTGCTCTGCGTCGGCGACCTCATGCTCGATGATTTCGTCTATGGCGAAGTCACGCGCATTTCGCCCGAAGCGCCGACGCCTGTTCTGGCGGTCGCGCGGAGCGAAGTCGAAATCGGCGGCGCCGGCAATGTGGCGCGCAACATAGCGGCGCTGGGCGCCCATTGCGTCTTTGTCGGCCTTATCGGCAAGGATGACGCCGCCGCGACCTTGGCGGAAGCATTCGGCAAGCTCAAAGGGTCGATCACCCCGCATCTGGTCATCGAAGCCGGACGGCACACCACCCGAAAAGTCCGTTTCGTCTCGGAACATCACTCGACACATCTCGTGCGCGCCGATTGGGAAACGCCACGGCCGGCAAGCGCGACAAGCGAAGCGGCGGTCATCGCCCACGCCGAAGCAGCACTGCCACATTGCGGCGCGGTGGTGTTGTCGGACTATGCCAAGGGCGTGCTGACGCCGCGCGTCATCCGCGCGATCATCGATCGTGCGCGGCAGCTTAGAAAGCCGGTCGTGGTCGATCCAAAAAGTCACGACTACAGCATTTATCGCGGCACGACGCTGATCACCCCGAACCGGCAGGAACTCGGCACCGCCGTGCATCGGCCGGTCGCGACGGAAAGCGAAATCGCACAAGCGGCGGCCGAGCTTGCACGCATTGTCGACAGCGAAGCCGTCCTGGTGACGCGCAGCGAGGAGGGTATGACCCTTCACGTCGGCGGCGCCGCGCCGCTTCATATTCCGGCTTATCCGGTCAAGGTGCGCGATGTTTCCGGCGCCGGCGACACGGTGGCTGCGATCATGGCGATCCTGTTGGCGATGAGGGCGCCATTCGAATCCGCCATGCGCGCGGCCAATGCCGCGGCGGCGGTCGTGGTCGGCAAGCGCGGCACGGCGACAGTGACGCTTAGCGAACTGCGCCACCGCATCCTTCCCTCCGCCTCGCTCGCGCCCGAGGACAAGATCGTGTTCGACTGGGCCGTGCTGGACGATCGGCTCGCCGAATGGCGGCGTCATGGCTTGCGCATCGGCTTCACCAATGGCTGCTTCGACCTTTTGCACCGCGGCCATGTCAAGTTATTGGCTGAAGCGCGCGCTGCCTGCGACCGCCTTGTGGTGGGTCTTAACAGCGATGCCTCGACGACGCGGCTCAAGGGCAAAGGGCGGCCGATCAATCCGGCCGAGGGCCGCGCCGAGGTGCTCGCAGCGCTGGAGGCGGTCGATCTTGTGGTCGTTTTCGACGAGGACACGCCGCTCGAATTGATCAAGCGCGTGCGGCCGGCGGTGCTCGTTAAAGGCGCCGATTATAGCCGCGACAATGTGGTGGGCCGCGAGGTGGTGGAAAATGCTGGCGGCGACGTCATTTTGGTCGATCTGGTGCCGGGCCATTCGACCACCGCGATGGTTCGGCGTGCGCAGCCGGTGAAGGAGCCGGCGGAGGATTGACCCGATGCGGACGGTTCTGATGTTTGGAGCGAGCGAGCGATCGTGAGCGGCGCATCACTCATTTCCGTTATCGTCACGACCTATAACCGCGAGGACGCGCTCGATGCCTCGTTACGCGCGCTGTCCCGTCAATCGGATCGGAATTTCGAAATCGTCATTGCCGATGACGGTTCGCGGGCGGCTACCGCTCGCCTGGTCGAGAGCTGGACGTCGCGGCTATCGGTGCCGTTGAAATATGTGCGCCACGAACACCACGGCTTTCGCGGCGGCGAGATCCGCAATCGCGGTATCCGCGCCAGCGCCGGCGCGCTTTGCATTTTTCTCGATGGCGACTGCTTGCCGAGAGCCGATTTCATCGCCATGCATCGGCGGCTTTACGAGCCCGGTTGGTTCGTCGCCGGCAATCGCATTCTGTTGTCGCGCAAACTCACCGAAGCCGTGCTAGCGCAAGGACTCCCAGCGGAAACCTGGAATTTCGGCACGCTGGTGTGCGGGCGGGTAACCGGCGGCGTCAATCGTCTGATGCCGGCGGTGCCCCTGCCGCTCGGGCCGTTGCGCAAACTCTATGGCCGCGATTGGGAGGGCGCGAAAACCTGCAATCTCGCAGTCGCCCGCAACGATCTCGATCGTGTGGATGGGTTCGATGGCGCTTATGCCGGCTGGGGGTTGGAGGATTCCGATCTCGTGGTGCGGCTCCTTCATGCGGGCGTGCGGCGCAAGGACGGGCGGTTCGCGACCGGCGTGCTGCACCTCTGGCATCCGCAGAACGACCGCTCGCAACTGGCGGCAAACTGGAAAAGGCTTGGCGAGACGATCGACAGCTCCCGCATATCCGCTCGCCACGGCCTCTCCGCGCTTTGCGCCGACGACAATGCTGCCGTGCCGCAGCGCACCTCTATGGCGAAGCCATGAAGCCGGTTCGCTTGCCGCCCAGTGCGCGCATCCTCGTCGTCGTCTTGCGCCGATTGGGCGACGTGTTGCTGACGACACCGCTTATTCGGAGCCTCAAAGAAGCGTATCCGCAGGCGTCGATTGACGCGCTAGTTTTTACCGGCACAGAAGGAATATTGACGGGCAATCCCGATCTTCGCGATGTCATTGCGGTTCCGCAGCGGCCGCGTTTGAGCGAAACGCTTTTGTTGGTAATGCGGCTCTTCCGCCATTACGATCTCGCGGTGTCGGTCCAGACTGGCGATCGTCCAATCGCTCTGGCCGTCGTCGCCGGGCGGCAAAGCGCCGGTCCGGTTGAGCCCGGACGACCAAGCAGTGCCGTCAAGCGTGTCGTTTTGAGCCGCACCTTGACTAACGACCGCAGTCGGCATCGCGTCGACAATGTTTTGAGCCTGGCGGAATTGCTGGCCATTCCGCTTCGCGCCGAGATCGTTTGTCCGGCTGGCGTTGTGCGCCCCGAACTGGTGCCGGCGCGGCCCTATGCGGTGGTGCACGCGGCGCCGATGTTTATTTACAAACGCTGGACGGGCGAGGGATGGCGCGCGCTCGCTGCAGCGCTTGCCGAGCGCGGCCTCGCTATTGCCGTCACCGGCGCGGCTGGCGATCGCGCCTATCTCGACGACGTTTGGCGCAGTGCCGGTATCAGCGCCGACATCTTGCGATTCGACGGCAAGCTCACATGGCCGGAACTCTCGGCGCTCATCGCCGGCGCGCGTGTCTATATCGGACCGGACACCGCGATCACGCATCTCGCCGCCGCGACGGCGACGCCGACGGTGGCGCTTTACGGGCCGACCGATCCGCGGCTGTGGGGTCCTTGGCCGTTCGGCGGACTCGAGCGGCCATGGGAGGCCGCCGGCACGATTCAACACCGCCGCAATGTTTGGCTCGTGCAAAATCCGCTGCCTTGCATGCCCTGCCAATTGGAAGGCTGCGAGCGCCGGCTCGATAGCCATAGCCAATGTCTCGATGAGCTCCCTGTGGAGCGCGTGCTCTCGGCGGTCGACGCGGCGTTAGAGCATGATCCTCAAAAGTGGACGCCCACTTTCGTAACAGATCAGGCCCAGGCAACAACAAGCTAGGGCCAATAACTTCAGTAAAGCGGCGGCTGTCTGGGAGTCGTTGGACGGCCGAGCGTGCCTGTTTCCATGTCAAATGGCGTATAGGTCTGGGAGCCGCAAGCATCCGTTTCGACGGCGTAGCGGCCGTCGATGACGGCCTCGTTCTGGATAAACAGAGCATAGCTGCGCACATGTCCGTGGTCGGTAAAATGCACGCAGGCAAGCCAGCTCCATCCTTTGAGCGAATGAACCCATCGCAGTCCAGAAATCTCGAAATCCTCAAAGGCGCTGCGATCTGTCATGACCGATGCAAGATATCGCGACGCGATCGATGCGTAAGGCGGCTCCGTCGATGGCGGGGCTTCGCTCGGCTGTGCGAGCTGTGCACATCCCGATACAAGCAGGAGCATCAACGCGAGCGCGGCAGACCATAGTCCCGCCACGAATGCTCTCCATCTGGAAACGGGCTCGGCCGGTTCGAGGCTGACCAGCCGGTGTTTCGAAGCGGGATGCGGTGGGCCGGATGTCGCAAGCTTATAGGCACGCATAACCGCACCGCTTAGTGGAATGCCGCGCGATTGAAGAATGCGTTTGATGGCGTTCGGTGTAGACTTCGAGCAAGTCCAAGAATCCGGCAGCGGACATGATCGACAAGCGGCTCTTCACGGCGACGATCGTGCTCGGTCTTGGACTGGGTCTGGCAAACTGTGGCGGCTATGTCGCCGATCATTGGCCGCATTGGGCCGGCGGATTGCCCACCGATGCCCCGCCGCGCCCCGGCTCTCCAGGCTACACGGACTTCATCGCCCACGGCCAAGCCGATCAGAACCCGGCGAATTCCACTGCCGCGCAACAGCCGACTGTGGGAGCAGTTCAGACATCCGTTCAGACCGGCGTTCAGAAGCCGTCCGCTGCGCCGGCAATGGCCGCCCCGGCAACGCCTGCCGCTGCGCCAGCCGCGCAAGCGCAGGGCGCGCCGCCTGCCGGCGCCCGTCCTGAAGATCCTGGCGTTCTCAAAGGCGGCGGGCTTTATTGACCGCATCAGGCCACTCCGGCACGCAGCAGATCGTGGAAATGCACGATGCCAACGGGCCGATCCGCCTCCACAACGATGAGTGCGGTGATCTTCGACGAATTGAGCAGTTGCAGCGCCTCGCTTGCCAGCTGATCGGGGCGGACCGTTTTGGGTAACGCGGTCATTACCGCATCCACCGACGCCTGCAGCATGTCCGCGCCCATGTGCCGACGCAAGTCGCCGTCGGTGATGACGCCGGCAAGCTTTCCGGACGGCTCGGTAACGGCAACACACCCGAATCCCTTCGCGGACATTTCGACGATCGCTTCGGACATCGGCGCTCCGCGTCCGATCAGCGGCACGGCATTGCCGGGATGCATCACGTCGCGAACGAATTTCAATACCGCGCCGAGCTTGCCGCGCGGATGAAACACCCCGAAATCCCGTGCGGTAAAGCCGCGGCTTTCCAAAAGTGCGATTGCCAAAGCGTCGCCGAGCGCAAGCTGCATCAACGATGATGTTGTGGGCGCCAAATTGTGCGGGCAGGCTTCGCGTGTCGCCGGCAGGACCAGCACAATGTCGGCGGCTTTGCCGAGCGTGCTGTCGAGATTGACCGTCACCGCGATCAGCGCGATGCGAAACCGCCGCGAATAATTGATCAGGTCCTTGAGCTCTTCAGTCTCGCCCGACCACGACAAGGCCAGCATCACGTCGTCGGAAGTGATCATGCCGAGATCGCCGTGGCTGGCGTCCGCGGCATGGACGAAGAAGGCCGGCGTGCCGGTCGAAGCGAGCGTTGCCGCGATCTTGCGCGCAACATGACCGGATTTGCCCATTCCGGTCACGATCACACGGCCTCGGGCCGCACGGATGGTCTCGACCGCCGAGGCGAACGGCGCTCCAAGCCCGTCCGCCATTGCGGCGGCGAGCGCGGCGAGACCCTCCGATTCTGTCTCCAGCGTGCGAAAAGCCGAGGCGAGGTGGAGGTTCTCAGCCGGTTTCGGCATTCTTGCGTCAGACGCGCTCATCTGTGCCTGTCCCCATCCGAAATCGACCAACGAGTATAGAGGATGATTGGGGCAGTCCCGACCTTATTTGCTCCACGCGGCGAACGCATCCGTGAAAGCGCGATCGCCGGGCGGTCCCTTCTCCATCGCGAGAATGGCGCGACCACCATTGTTGTACACGACGGGAATGTCGAACCACGGCCGGTCTTTGAGAAGCTGCATGTTTCGTTGCACGTCGGCATCGACAGCCGAAAGTCCGATCAGAAAGAAACCATTGGTCACCTTGACGGCAAGACCGGCAAGCGGCACCCCGCGCGCCTGCTCGGATTCTTTCATCAACACGCCCGGTACGTTGGCAACGCCGCCGCCCGGAAAATCCGGCGGCAGGTTGAACATGATTTCGATCGTATGGCTTGCTGGAAGCGCCTGGTCGGTGTTGCGGCGCAATTTCCAGGTGACGGTCATGTTGCGCTCAGGAATCGTAATATCGGCACGAACCTGAAGTTCGGGTGCGAGACCACTGCCGGGCGAAACCGTCTCCGTGCGCCAGACCGCCGAGCCGACATATTGTTTGCCTTGCGGATTACTCGAGTCTTCCTCGTAGAGCACGACCCGCTGCGCTCCCTCGGCCGGAGCCTGGGCGTTCGGTGCGGCGGCAGGCGGTTGCCCTGCTTGCTCCTGCGGCACGCGGCCGGAAATTTTCGGCTGCGCCGCCGGTTGCTGGGCGACGGGCGTTTGTCGCGATCGCATGTGGGAAACGAAGGAGTAGAGCGCCGTGATGTTCGACCACTGCCAGGCAACCGCGCCGGCAAGGCCGCCAAGGATGGCGAGCACAACGATGAGTCTCGCCAGTCCGCGGTAAGAGCGCGGCGTCCGATAGTGATCCGGTTCCCGCATCCGCGGCGCGCGGGACCGCCTGACCGGGGCAAACTGTCCTTCGTCCTCGTAGCCGTGTGACGGCTCAAGCCCGCGCATCGACGGTGAAACGTCATCGAGCAAATCGGACGATCTGTCAGAATCGAATCGCGGCTCAAGGCTGTCCTCGTGCCACGGCTTTTCTTCTTCGGCCGAGGGCGAATCCGAATTTTGATCGTGGATGTCATCCGGTGTTGGTGCGTCATGGCCGTGCGCGGCGTCGAGATCGTCGGCCTTGACGCCGCGAAAGCCCTTCACCTCCTCACGCGGCGCCGGAGCGCCTCGCGCGTCAAGGAGCCGACTGCGCGCGCTCGATTGACCCTCGGGACGCGAAGCCTCGTTGGGAGCAGGATCGATCGGTTTACGCAGCGGCGGCGGATCGTTTCGCGCCGTGGCGGCCGATCGTTTGTCGGGCCGTAATGGTGGGGGAGGCGGCGGAGGCTGCTGCACGTCGCCGGACGCAGTGCTCGGACGGTCGCGCCATGCCGATGGCACCGGCGGCGGGGCTGCCGCCGGGCGGCTGCCGGAATTGGCGGGTCGCGCAGCCGGAGCCGGTG
>JBAPZR010000016.1:0-7305 GCA_049285335.1 Xanthobacteraceae bacterium
GGGACGGGACGAATATCAAGGAGTTCGCCAAATCGTGCCGACTGTTTGAGACGTTGCTCAACGTCGCACGTGCCGAGAAACATTATGTGGGCATGGAGGCCGCCCCTGCTCTCGAACGTGATGACGCTGTACCGCCCAATTCCGTACTTGCCCTGTAGGCGAGTGATCCGCTTCCAGATGTCAGCGATTCACGTCGCGCGGAGTGTCTCTGGCGGTACTCGCCCACCACAGACCAGCACGACTTCGCTCGCAGTACAGTTCCATGAAGCGGACTGCATTGGAAAGCCGACTAAGTTCTGCACCAGTGATGCCCCACGCCTTGGTCGTTCGTGTGGGTAGTCCATCAACTGTTAAAGAGATGCTGCCGCTGCTCGGCCCTTGTTTAGAACGTCCAAATGCTTGTGTCATCGCGGCGAACCCGTTTTCGGCTCGCGGCGTTGACGGAACCAAAAATTTGCTGGCCATCACCGTTTCCACTTACCGTCGAGCCATGCGCGGATGTGATCGACACGATAGCCGATACGGCGAGTTGAGAGTTGAGTGACCGCTGGCCGATCTCCTGCCTTCTTTGATCGCTCCCACGTCGCGGGAGAAATATTCAAAAGGCCGGGCATTTCCTTGTCAGAAATCACCCTGATGTCGAGATCGCGTGATGGTGAATTTTCGAGCGACATTTGATCCCCTCATGTTGTACTGAGGAGATACGCTACGCTCGGTCGGCAGGAGTCCCCTATCGGGTCTTTTGGAAAAATTACCTCACAACACGCCGTTTATGACGTTTTGTGCGGGGACTTAGGTGGGTGAAAAAAGTCATCAAACTTGCGGTCGTAACACTCCTCCCAAACCTTTCGTGCCTCTGCAATAGCCTTCTTGTCCTTAAGGGCTACATGAATTTGCTGCCGCCACGCTTCAACGGTGTTGGCGCTATTTTTCCCTTCCCCCGCCAGCTCACGCGCAAGCGCCGAAATATCCCGCTTATCCATGTGGAGCGACCTTAAAATCAGGCCAGCATTTTTCCACACAGTCTCATCTTTTTTCGTGAGCGTCCTAGTGTGAACGGCAAACATTTGAATCGCTTTCTTCTCACCAAGGCGCGCTCGAATTTGGTTGAAGATTGTATTCAACCATACGGCGACAGATTTCTCGTCAGAGAGATCGGTTGGAGGGAGCAAGACGAAGTCGAGAATATCCTCATACGGATTCGGCATCACGACCTCCCCGAAATTGACGTGACATTGCTCTCCCGGCCTTCGACAACGGCAGCAACGTGGTCGGCCCACAATGATAGCGCCTGTTTCTTTTCGGCGAAGTATGGTGAGCGATTGTAGGTGCCGCCGACGCCACTTCGGAAACCGCTGCCGTGGTTCAACACCGCTTCGATTGCGTGGGGTAGGATGCCGATCTCGCCCATGCCGGTGCTGACGCTTCGCCTCAAGTCGTGCAAAGTCCAATTTGCAAATCCGGCTTTCTTGGCGATTAATTCTCGAGAGCGATGCCATGACACCACCGGAGCGAATACACGTTCGCCCGTTTTAGGCTGCGTAAGCAGGATGTCCCGAACCACCGACGACATCGGTACTTCGTGTCGCTGTTCGTTTTTAGTTCGCTCTGGAGGTAGGGCAATAACGGCGCACTCAAAGTCAACTTCGCTCCATCGAAGGTCAGCGATCTCACCTCGTCTCTGTCCAGTCAGAATCAACAGTCGGATGATGTTGCTGTAATCATCCTCGCCGAGCGCATTCCACACCGCCCTCAGTTCATCATCCCTCAGCCAACGATCCCGCTCGTTCTCCTCATGAACTTCAGTGCCAATAATCGGATTGGATTCGACGCGCCCCTTTTTCATTGCCCAAACGAAGCAATTCGACAACGCGGACCGGCATCGGTTCATCGCGATCTTGCCATGCTCTTCTGCGACGCCGTCCAAGAATTTTGCGACTGTCCGGCGGTCAACATTGGCAATCGGAAGCCGATGCAAATTGGCCGCGTACTTGTCTAGATACCGGACGAGTTCGATGTGCGACTTCGGTTTGATCTTGTCATGCATTGCCTTGAGGTGATCGGCAATCAAAAGGCCGAACGTGTGCCCACTCTCGGCAAGCCGCTTGCGCTTTTCCTGACTCGGATTGAATCCTAGCGTCACTCGGGCGTGATGCTCTTCGGCGATCTCGCGAGCCTTAGTCGGAGAGAGTGCCGGGTATGATCCGGGTTTGATGCGTCCGTTCTGGCGTGTGGCTCCGGTGCCCGTAGACCACTGGAAAACCCAAGTTGCCTTGCCGTTCCGAAATCGAAGCCCGAGACCGGGAAAGTCAGAGGCAAAAACGATGTGGTCTTTGCCTTCCGGTGGTCGATACGACGCGATTTCCCTTGCTGTCAGTTTCATGGAAAATCCCCTCTATGAGGATAATCGGGGAAGCACCCGGGGAAGATTGGAAAAGCATGTTTCCTGAACCACTCATGACCCGCGTCCGTCAGAGTACAATATGGGTTGTTTCAGACAATACAATGGAAATGATGCTTCCCACACCCTCACGAGATCCTCAGTAGCATGTCACAATCTTCGCCGTTTTCTGATATACGGTCTGAATCCGGCGTCCGGGCGCCGGCCCGGCAGGGCGGCCGGAATCGGGGTTTGCGCGGAGAACAATCGGCGTGTGGCGCGTTCTAAGGCTCGGAGCGCGAGCTGCGATTTGGCGGATCACGTCCGACCCGCCGCTGGTCGGGCTGCCAGTCCTGTTGGCCTTTGCCGCGATCCTGGCGGCGGTTCGCATCGCGCTGCAACTCGCCGAGGCCGGCTCTTGGCATCTCTTCACACCTTACGGGCTTGACGCCGTCGTTGCTTGGATCGCGGTGGAGCTTGCGGTCGCAGCGTTGTTCGTGCGCCCAGACGCGCGCGCCACCGCGCTCTCGGCCATGTTCGTTCTTTCCATCGTCGGCGAAGTCGCCACGGCCGCGATCCGCGTCGTTGCCGTGCTGCTCGCCGCAAGAGCGACGCAGGCCGCGCCGTGGATCGACAAGGTTCTGGTGATCGGCTTCTATGTGCTCGCCGTCATTTGGTGGGTCGGCGCCATGACATGCATCGTCGGCAGCCTTGAAAACCGATCGGGTTTGCGCCTGGTGGGCAAAATCGCCGCCTTGTGGCTTGCTTTGTTTATCGCCAATGCCGCGATCGCGCACGTGCCGGTTTTTCTGCCGCCCGATTACGACGAGCGCAATGCCAATTGGTGGGAAGTCGCGAACGCGCTCTACCAGGCGCGGAGCGGAACGGCGCCGCGCGTCGACATCGCCCGCATCGAAAAGACGCAATCGCCGCTGCTCCAGCAAGAAGTGGCGCGGCTGACGCCGGCGCGCCAAGGCGAAACCGATATCTTTACGCTGGGTATCGCCGGCTGGGGGGAGGATGTCTTCATCAAGGAGCTGGATGGCGGACTTGACGTCATGGCAACTGTGTTGCCGATCAAGGGGCGGATCATGCGCCTCGTCAACCACAGCGACACGCTCGATACCGTGCCGCTCGCCAATTTTCAGAATTTCGCCGCGGCCGCCCACGCTATCGGCAAAGTCATGGACAAGGACAGCGATGTTTTTATTCTTTTCATGACGTCCCACGGCGACCGGTCGGGCTTTGCCTTGCAATTGCCCGGCGGCAACACGGAGCTGACGCCCCAACAGGTCGCCCAAACGCTGGACCACGAAGGTATCAAGAATCGCGTCGTGATCATTTCGGCGTGCTATTCGGGTGTCTTCGTGCCGCCATTGGCGAACGAAAATACGATTGTCATCACCGCGGCCGATGCGCAGCACAGTTCATTCGGCTGCGCGCCGGAACGGGACTGGACCTATTTCGGGGATGCATTCTTTCGGCAAAGCGTGCACCCCGGATTGGATTTTGCCGGCGCCTTGGAACATGCGCGCCTGCTGATTCACGGCTGGGAAATGATGGACAAGGCGCCGCCGTCAAATCCCCAAGGATCGTTCGGGCCGGCGGTGGTCGAGAAACTTTCGCCGTTCTTCGCCTCCAATCCCGTGCAATAGTTTCTTTGCAGCGCAATCGTGATCGACGGCTATTCGCGAACGCTTTTATGAGTTTTGAGCTCGCATGGGTTCCCAACCTTAGGCCACCTGCCTCACCTGCCCCCAAGCCTTCAGCGAAGCCCACAGCCCGCGATCGAGGCGGAAGCGGTCGACCGGCGCCGACGAGTTGATGGCCCGGATGCGATAGAGACCGACACCGGTCCACTGGAAGCCGCATTTCTCGAGCACCCGGCGCGACGCCGGGTTGCTGACGCGCGCGCCCGATTGCAGCATCTGAAGGCCGAGCTCGCCGAACGCGTGATCGATCACGGCGCGGACCGCCTCGGTGGCATAACCGCGGCCCCAATAGGGCGCGCCCAGCCAATAGCCGAGCTCCGGTCCGTCCTGTCGCGGTTCGATGCCGCACGCCCCAATCAAAGCGCCGTCGAAAACGATCGCAAATGTCACGCTGCCGTCTTCGCGGTTGGCCAACGCGATGAATTGCTCGGCGTCGTCGGCGCCGTAGGGATGAGGAATGCGGGCGGTGTTCGCCGCCACGCGCCGATCGCCCGCGAAACGAACGATAGCGGGAACGTCGTTGCGGCAAGGAGCGCGCAGCGACAGTCGCTCGGTCTTGAGCAACGGGACACGGCGCTCGTTTGTTGGCTGCGCCGAAGCGGGCCGTGAGATTTGCGTCGCGAGAGTCATCACTTGGGCTCCAGGAAACCGAAAGGGGAGCCGGCATTCCGGTCTCCCCTTTTTGAGCCCATTCGGGCCCGCCGGTTCGACTGGATGCCGGCGGACCTCGTATGATCCACCGTATTACTGGGCAGCTGCCTCGTTCATCGGACGTACGGAGACGAATACGCGGCCCTTGGTTTTGGTACGAAACTCGAGTTTGCCGTTGATCAACGCAAACAGGGTATGGTCTCTGCCGACGCCGACGTTTCGACCGGCGTGCCATTTGGTGCCGCGTTGGCGCGCGATAATGTTCCCGGCAAGCACTTGTTCGCCGCCGAAAATCTTCAGGCCTAGACGCTGGCCGGCTGAATCGCGTCCGTTACGCGACGATCCGCCTGCTTTCTTATGTGCCATAACCCATCTCCGAACCGCGGGTCTCTAACAGAAGTCTGTAAAACTCACTTGTTGCTGTGATTACACCGGATTCGTGACAAAAGCATCACTCTCCGATCACTTCTTTTTACTTTTTCTTGCCTCTTGGTTTCTGCCGCTTGGCGGCCGGTTCCTTCGCTTTCGTCGCCGGCTTTGATTTCGGCTTCGCGGGCTTCTTCGCCGCCGGTTTACCGGACCGCGCGGCGGGTGTTTCCGACGCCTCGGCGCCAACTTCGGCGGTTTCATCGGCCGCTGGCGCAACCGGTACGCGTTTCGGCCTCGGCTGCGCTTGTTTGTTTGGCTTTTTGCCCTCGGTCAAAATCTCGGTTATGCGCACGAGCGTAAATTCCTGGCGATGACCGATCTTGCGCCGCGAATTCTTTCGCCGGCGCTTTTTGAACGCGATGATTTTCGGCCCGCGCGCTTGCGCGAGGACCTCGGCCGCGACGATGGCGCCGGCCACAGTCGGAGCGCCGAGCGTCACGTTGTCGCCGCCGACAACCAAGACCTCGCCGAACTCGACGATCTCGCCGGGCTCGCCCTTGACCTTGTCGACCTTGAGTACGTCCTCGGCGGCCACCCGGTATTGTTTGCCGCCCGTTTTAAAGACCGCGAACATCTCTCTTCCTCGCTCGAACCCCCGATGCTCGGGTTTTCGCCCGGACCGGCCTCTATCTGTTAATTCTGCTGGTGGTCAGCGGCATCGTGACGCGCGAAGAGCCGTATGGACGCGCCGACCGGCGCCGTTATGGCCGGCTCATAAGTCCCTGTCAAGAAATGCAAAGCGCGCGCGTGACGGCCTCGCGCGCCGCCCCCATCGCTGTCTTAAGGGTGACCTTTGCGCGCCGGGCATGCTAAAGCGCCAACGCGGCGCGCAATCACCCAATCACGCCGCGCGGTCCGGAGAAATCGGCCATGACTCCAGGGAGGAAGGGAATGCTTTCACGCCGCGCATTGCTCGCGGCTGGCCTGCCCGCGATGACGATCGTGGCGGCCCGCGCGGAAGGTCAGCCGACGGATGCCGAAGACTGGCCGAACCACCCGGTCACGTTCGTCGTGCCGTTTGCCCCGGCCGGCGGCACCGATATTCTGACCCGGCTTTTGGCGCAGAAGCTCGAACAACGGCTCGGCAAGCCGTTCGTCGTCGAGAACCGGCCCGGCGCCGGAACGCTGATCGCCACCAATCTGATCGCGAAATCCCCGCCCGACGGCTACACCATCATGATGGCGGTGTCTTCGCTCGCGGCCGATGTGACGCTCTATAAGAGCCTTCCCTACGATCCCGCCAAGGACCTCACGCTGGTCGCGCTGATCGCGCGCGTGCCGTTCGTGCTCGTGGTCAGTCCGTCGCTGGGCGTTGACAATGTCGAGGACCTCATCAAGCTCGCCAAGCAGCGCCCGCTCAGCTACGGCTCCGGCGGCGTCGGCGCTTTTCATCATCTCGCTGCGGCGCTTTTCGCAAACATGACCGGACTCAAGATGACTCACGTGCCCTATCGCGGCACGGCGCCGGCGCTCAACGACCTGATTGGCGGCTACATTCAATTGATGTTCACCGACTACGGCCCGGCGGCGCCTTTGATCGGCAGCGGCAAATTGCGCGCGCTCGCCGTCACCACGAAAGACCGATTTCAGTCGCTTCCCGACGTTCCCCCCCTCGCCGAGGCAGGCGTGCCCGGATACGACGCGGCGGCGTGGCAAGGCGTGATCGCGCCGGCAAAAACGCCGTCGGCGATTGTCGCCAAGCTCAACCTCGAACTCAATGCCGCGGTCGCGATGGATGACGTCAGAGGGCGGATGCGCGATATCGGCATGGACCCGGTGGGCACCGGCACACCCGAACAGCTTCAACAATTCCTGCACACCGAAATCGCGCGTTGGGGCAAGGTCGTCGAGGAAGTCGGCATTGCCCATTCCGAGTGACCGGGTTGCCTTCCGCACCATCATCAGGCGAAGTGATGCGCCAGCTCCCGGCCGACGATGAAATATTTCTCGACCACGTCGCCCATTTCGTGCGTGACGCCGAAGCGGCGAGCAGGGCGCTGCAGCGCGCCGGCTTTGCGCCGACCCCGATCTCAATCCAGGCGAACAGCAATTCCACGGGCGGCCTCACCCCGACCGGCACCGGCAACGTCACCGCGATGTTTCGGCGCGGTTACACGGAAGTCTTGTTCAAAA
>JBAPZR010000017.1:0-2994 GCA_049285335.1 Xanthobacteraceae bacterium
CAGGCGCTCTATACTGCCGGTTCGCCGCGCGTAGCGCTCGACGTTCAATTGTATTCGCTCAATGGCCTCGATGACAGCCGGGGATTCTGAAGGGCCATAAAGAGCGCGATGAAACTCCCAGTTCTTCACTACCCAGCGCGATCCATAATCCTTTATCTTATCGGTTTCCTCGCAAATTTTCGCTAGACGTTCGATATCGGCCTGTTTGAAGCGCTTCCCAGCTTTACGTAACAAGTGCGCCTCCAGAACCGCGCGCATTTCAATAGACTCCACAATTTGTGACAACGTCATGCCGGTTACAATGGTGCGGTGATGCGCAATATTCTGCACTAATCCTTCAGCCTGAAGCTGACGCAGCGCTTCACGAATAGGTACCCGTGATACGCCGAAGAATTCGGCCAACTCTACCTGATTGAGCTCTTCATTATCAGCAAATTGACCGTCATAAATTGCGGTGCGTAATGCAGTCGCCAAATAATCAGTGATCGTCTTTCGTTCGCGCAGATTTGGATCCCACTCCATTCGCTCGAACTTCTTCGAGCTGATCTTCGGTACAAAATTCCCGCGCTTGCGTTGATCCATCGCTAAAGCCTTTGATGACCCCATCACTTCAGCTTTGTGCCGGAGGGCCTGTTTTTGCCGATTGACGGCTCGACAGCGCCGCATGACACGATAATGGACGAACTGCTCTTTACAATACTGAAACCGGCCGCGATTCGGCACGCAGCGCCACAGGTTACGATGAGGCCGGGTGATCTACGGTTCGTCGAAGGGTCGGTTCATTTCGACATCGCTGCGGCGCTGCTGACGGAGCCTTTCGTCCAAGGCAAAGGAGTCGCCGTCAGTCGCCATGCGCGCTTGCTCGGCGAGGTGAGGCGGCCAGAAGCCCAGAGAATAGCCGTGCCATGGAGATTGCGGCACAAAATCGGGAAGGCCGAGCTCGGTCCATAGAACACGGGCGCGTTCCATGAATTCGCGGGCCGGAAGCGCAACGGGCGGATAGTTGCCGCGCAACGTTGCATTAACGAGCACTGACGCGGCTTCACCGCCGTCGCGCAGTCCGCGCGGTCCGTGACCCGGATCCTTGCGGTCGAGCACCTTCAGATCGTGTTGGGCCTGTGCGCGGTAGCACATTGCCCAGAGAACCGCGTCGCTGTTTTCGGGATCAATATCCTCGTTAACCGCAACAACCCATCGTCCGGCAAAACGATGCAGTGAGGAGGCGCCATAGAGGGCACGCCACACTTCCGTTTCGGCCATACCGCGCTCGATCACGAGCACAATCAGCACCAGCACACCCGTTAATGGCTCGTGCATAGAAACTCGCTTCACACCACGGATCCCAAGCGTGCGCTGCAAGTGGTGAAGAAAAAGGGGTTCATAGGCGACGCGTTTGATCGTACTGGATTCGCTCGGTGTCACCTGGCTGATGAATGAGGGTAGTACAGGATTGTTTCGACGGGTGATTGCAGTAACTTCCATGAATGCGTTGTATTCGCAGAGATTGACGTAGCCGTGAGATTCGCCGAACGGCGCCTCAGGCTCAAGATATTCGGTGTCAATGAAACCCTCGATAACCCATTCCGATTCGGCGGGGACCAGCAAATCGACGCTCTTTGCGCGCGTCACGCAGATGGGCGTCCCGACCAAAGCGCCGGCGACCGCTAATTCATCGACGTCCTCCGGAACCTTCTGCACCGAACAGTAAGAAATCGCCGGCGGGCAGCCGACTACAATCGCCGTCGGCATCTTCTCGCCACGTGCCTTGTATTTGAGCCAGTGCGGGTAAATGCCGGCGCGTTGCTCGATCGACGGATTCATACCCACACGAAGCGGACCCTTGATCTGGCCACGGTAGTTTCCGACGTTTTGGATCCCGGTTTCCGGATCACGTGTGATGAAATGACCGGCAGTAAGATATGCGCCGTTGTCCCAGCCGGGCGAGGAGATCGGTACTGGCATTGAATCGAGTGAGGCACCGGCGACCCGTAGGGCTTCGCCGGTTAAGACGACGTCGTGGCATATCGCATCGTCGACCAACACTGGCTTAAGCGGGCCAGCTATGGCTCGCACCCAGGCCGCTCCAATATCCTCGACTGGCATGCCCATACCGATCGCGTAGATTTCGCGATTGCCGGCAAGACCCGCAACGAGCGTGGCACCTTGAAATCGGCGCCCACGGCTGTCGATAGGATGCGTGAACAGAAATGCCTTCCGCTCGCGTTCCGGCAAACCACCCCGGAATTGCCAGCGCACGAGAGGATGCATCTCCGTGTCTTTGTTGGTTGGCCGATCGACGATGAAGAGGCGGTTGCGTTCAGCGAGCGCAAGGATGTGGCGGTGGAGGTCCGGATAACCAAGTCCGGTTGTTCGTGGGTCCGCAAAACGCTCTAAATCCTCAGATGACGGCGAGTGGGATAGATTATTTGAATCCATTTGTTTCGCCTCATGCTACAGACACCGCCTGCAGGCTGCGTGGCAAAGCGATTAGTGCTGCGTTATTTCCAAGCGCCGTTCTGCATCGCCAAAGCAGGACCGATAGAATGATGCGCACCATCGTTGACGCCAATGTCGAACATGTTTTTGTTCAACGCGCCAGTTAGCGGCGGCGGTGGCGTAGCCGCCATTTTTAACAGTTGGAATCTGCAGATTCATTGTGGGCACCTCCCCCTAACTTATTATTATAGTGTGTGTTTTCGCCTTTTACTGAATACAGTTTATCGGTCAACTCTGTCAAGATTGGGAAATCGCGGTCCCGTTTGGTGATTTCAACGCAGACTAACCAAGGCGTGGCCCTGCCCTCGCGTGTTTCCGTAATCTGTCATTAGGCGATTCTAACACCTGATTTGCCAGCACAATGTCACGTCATTTACAACTGCCGAGCTCTTTGGAAGATGAGCTTCTGCGCTGACTGCTGTGACAAGGGTGCGCGTCGTTGTTCTTGACATTGCCGACAGCCTTGTCGACCGGCCAGATTTTCAGAACCTCATCTGG
>JBAPZR010000018.1:0-1573 GCA_049285335.1 Xanthobacteraceae bacterium
TCGGTGGGCGGCCTCCTGAATTTGCCGGAAGAGGCTAGCCAAATGGGCGTGAGACCGCATTGGATCGGCTATGTCAGCGTCGACGACGTAGACGCTGCCGCCGAGCGATTTAAGCAGCTCGGCGGAACCGTGCACGTCCCACCAACCGATATTCCCAACGTCAGCCGTTTTTCGGTCGTTGCGGATTCGCAAACGGCAATTCTTGTTCTGGTCAAATGGCGGGATTCCGGCCACCAGCAGTCTGCCGCAATCGATAAACCTGGGCACGTGAGTTGGCACGAATTGCTCGCGGCCGACCACGAGAAGGCGCTTGTTTTTTACCGCGACGTTTTCGGCTGGCGGACGGCGGAAGCTGGCGCCGGACCGCAGGGCACCTATCAGCTGTTCTCCGCGGGGGGTCAAACGATCGGCGGCGTGTTCGACAAGCCGCCCGCGGCGCCGAGCGCCTTCTGGCTCTATTACTTTAATGTCGCCGACGTCGACGCGGCGGCGCAGCGCGTGCGGTCGGCAGGCGGTCAGGTTCTCGAGGGCCCGACTGACATTCCAAACGGAAGGGTTGCGCGGTGTACCGATCCACAAGGCGCCGTGTTTGCGCTGATTGGACAGCGAGGTCAAAAAACCACGGGCTATTTCGAGCAAGGAGCATCGCGTGATCACGATGAGCGAGGCCGCCGATGGTCGTGGTAGGCGACTCTTAACCCGACGCTTCCAACGGCGCGGCACGGCCAATAGCAAATTGTCCGACCGGGCCTTCGACGTAAAACGCAACGCCCGTCATTTTCGCGAACAAATTGATATTGATGCTTCCGATCGCGCAGCCGCCGAGTCCCATTTCGGTTGCCATCAAATAGAACGTCTGCGTCAACACACCGACGTTTTTGAGAATAAGAGAATATGCGATCGCGCTGTATTTCCATGAAACTCTGCCAAAGCGCGCCGCCATCGTGATCAAAATTTGTGGCGCCGCGGGCGCACCCATTGCAAATTCTGCTGATTTTACAAATGCTTCCAAGTCGGGCGCGCGGACTTCGATCGACGCCAAAGCGTGTCCGCGCGCATCGTAATGATAGAACCCTGGCGCCAACCCTTCGCATTTGTCGACGGCGAGATAAAGTTCGAGCTCATAGCAGCTCCCGCCGGACGGATAAGGTCTGGCGGTGTAGTCGATCGGAGGAGTGGTGTCGCCGCCGCCGAGGTCGAGCGCTCCACTCCATTCCGATTGCACGCGCGCAGTGCGTTCGAGAAACAGCGAAAGTTCGGCGAGCGTAATCGGGTTCTGATCGTCGAAGCTACGTACCGAATGGCGCTCACGGAGAACCCTTGCGACCGGCGATTCGGCATCAGTGCCGGCAGTCGCGAGCGCGCTCCGGATCTTCGCCAAGTCGATTCTCTCGCCGAGCCAGGAGGGCCGCACCGCAGGAAGCGGCGATACGATCCCGGCATAGGGACAAACGCCGCCCAATGGATTGGCGTGTCGGCCTTCGGTGCTCCGCGCGTGAAACAAGAGATCGTGGAAATCCCAAAGAACGAGGTCGTTATTGCCTTCGGTCGGTCGCAGTCCGCTGTCCTTGGC
>JBAPZR010000019.1:0-1780 GCA_049285335.1 Xanthobacteraceae bacterium
GCATCGTTCGCACTCCGGATGGCCCCGCCCGGCATGGCGTGCAAATCTTCAGCACCCGGGCAGCGGTTGCGAACAGAGGAGTAAGAGCAATACCTTGCTGTCGAGATTTTTTCACACGATTGCCCACAGCGTTGTGATCAGCCATAGCACCAACGCGAGCGCAGCAAGCAGGCTGATCAAAACCGCCCCAGCAAAACCGAAGCGGCCGCGTCACCTTTGTGGGCGATTTTTAGCAGCTCGGCCATTTCGGAATGTTCGCTTTCCGGTTTTGTCATTGATAGCCCATCAAGCTCCTCGACTGACCATGGCGGCGGGAAGCGGCGGGGCGTCAGTGTTGGCTCTCGACGGGAAGGAGTTATTGGCCCTTGACGGTCGGCGCCGCCCGAATGTCGCCCCAAGGGTCCTTCGGCTTTTGCTTGGGAACGTTTTTGGTCGCAGCTTTGTAATCGTTGTCGATTTGTTTTTGCCGTTGTTGTTCCAGCGGCGTCGGCCCATTATCGGGAGCACCACCACCAGGAGGTGGTCCGCGACCCATCTGGGCAGACGCACTTCCACTTACTAGAGCCAACGCCGCGGCCAACAATAAGGGTTTGCTCCACAGACCTTTGGTCAACTCGTTTCGCCCCGCGGACATGACATTAGGTTGCATCAACTATTGTGGCATCACCGCGGCGGGCATGGAACGCGCTCGAGCTGCAGGACCGGACGCGAGGCAATCACTGCCTCCATTGAAGGCGCCGCCGCTTAAGTTCGACGCGATAGGTGTGAAACTCCAAGCACCACTTGGCGGCTCGTCTGAAGCCCGCGTCACGTTCTTTTGCCTCCTCGTCGCCTCCTTCGAGCTTGTGGCTATTGTCTTCCCACTGGCGAGCAAATTCCTCGGGCTCAAGACGTGTGATTTGCCGCTCAAACTGTGTGAATTGCTGCTCTACCTCTCTTAGCTGCCGCACCAATGTATAGAAGGCTTGCTTTTTCATGCCGCGACCACTTTATCGCGCCCGACCGCATTGGTCAGCCGACCGAAGTCGTAAGTTTGACGTGTTATCCTTCCCCGACCGACCAGGGCGGCGGGAAGCGGCGGTTGGCTACCGTCATCCGCTGTGAGGTTGAGTCTTGTGGTGGTGCTTGGCCTGTCGATGGTATTGGCGCCGAGGGTAGGCATTAGCATAGGGTGCTTGCCATTGACCGCCAATTTCAGTTTGTCGGGGATCGTCAGTGCCACATAGTAACCGGCACACACCTGCTTCGGGGTTACAACCAACCCAAAAGCACTCGTCGCCTTGCGCCTGAGCGGTTGACGCGATTGCTATGATAACCCCGAGCGTCAGCAGTGCTGTCGTCAACCTGATCATCGTTAGTGCTCCTCCTCACTGCGGCAGGCACGGCACCCGCTCGAACTGTAACGTCAGCCGCAGAGTGCTCTGCGTTGCGTTTGGAACGTGACGGTTTAGACTGTTACGGCGTGAAGATGATCTTCACTTTCATATTGGCGCTCACAGCTGCGGTGGCAGCTCTATGCCTTAACATACGCGCAGGCCGTGCCTATCAAAGACCCGCCTAATGCGCCGCTTGCCGAGGTCGTGCGACTGTCGCCAACGAGGATCACCGACGAGTGCGCGGCTCGGCTATTGCTGAAAATGTAAACGAACAAATAGAACCCCAAGCAGTCTGGGGCTTGGGGCGCTGTTAGTTATTGCCTCAAACGTTAGGCTTCTACGCTGAGCGGCCAGGGGTGTCGGGGGATGGGGTGGCCGCCTGGTCGTGGCCTAAGCGCGTCCAA
>JBAPZR010000020.1:0-2936 GCA_049285335.1 Xanthobacteraceae bacterium
CAGCCGCGGCCGACGATTTGGCCGTCCTTGACGATGACCGCGCCGACCGCCGGATTAGGCCATGCGCAGCCCAGGCCACGACGGCCGAGTGAAAGTGCAAGCGCCATGTACCTCTGATCGTCCGACAGAGGAATCGTGTCTTCCCTGTCAGTTTCTGTCATGCTAAGTCACCTTGATTTCAGCATTTTTATCACTACACTCTCTGTCAGAAAAGCCACAATCTGTCTCGGGAAGAACCGGGGAAGACCGATTTTTCTTCCCCTGGTCTTCCCGAAAATCGGGGGATGACGACCTATGTCAGACATCATTGACTGGGACGATAAGCTCCCAGGGTTCGGCCTGCGCACCCGCGACGGCAAGTGCAGCTGGGTCTACCAATATAAGCTCAACGGTAAGAACCGTAGGATCAGGCTCGGCGGTTCGGAGTTGTCACGCGCCCAAGCGCGCAAGCTTGCGGCGGTGGAAAAGGGCAAGCTCTCGATCGCCAAGCTTGGCCACGGCATTGATCCGGCAACCGAGCGGGACCAGCGGAGGGCGGAAGCCAAACCGGAGCCGACGCACAACAGCGTGGCCGCTGCGATTCCAACCTATCTCAAGGCGAGAGAGGCCAGCCTTAGGAAACGCACCCATTTGGCGACCAAGACATTCCTTGAGCAATATTGGAAACCGCTTCACGAAATGGCGATCACCAAGATCACTCGTGCTGATGTCGCCGTCGTCCTCACCGCCATCACCGAGAACCACGGCCCAGTTGCCTGCAATCGCGCCCGCTCTGCCCTTTCGGGTTTGTTTGCTTGGGCGATTGGGAGGGAATATGCGAGAGCAATCCGGACGTCGGAACAAACAAGCGAGAAGAGAACGGCCCGCGTGAACGCTCGTTATCCGATGTCGAAATCGCGAAAGTCTCGTTGGCCGCGCCCGAGACCAGCTATGGTCGACTTCTGAAGATGCTCCTCCTTACTGGTTGCCGGCGATCCGAACTCGGCGATCTCAAATGGTCCGAGGTCGATTTAGAAGCCCGTACAATCACCCTGCCCCGCGAGCGGACCAAGAACGGCAAGGAGCACGTCGTGCCGCTCACTGGCGCCGCTATGGAGATCCTGACGACTGTGCGTCGCCGGGAAGGCGAATATGTATTCGGCAGAATGGGGCGATCCGGCTTCTGCGCTTGGACAAGCGGGAAGAGAGAGTTAGATGGCGTTCTGGAACAGCCCTGGACGGTTCACGACCTACGGCGCACGGTGCGCACGGGCCTGGGCAAGCTCGGAGTTCAGCCGCACATTGCCGAGGGCGTGCTCAATCATTTGCCACCTAAGCTGATCAGAACCTATGACACCAATAAGTATGAGGCTGAGAAGCGAGCGGCGCTCGATCAGTGGGCGTCACATCTGAAGATTATCGTCGCTCAAGCTACCGGGGCCAATGTAACGGCGCTCCGCAAGCCGAAGGGCTAGATTCGGGCGCCCCAGAACCTATTTGAGCAATACGATACCCAACATTCAGCTCGGAGGTTCACATGGGCCTGATCATCCCGCTAATTATCTTCGTGGGGTTTGCAGCCATTATTGTCTGGGTGGCAGACTGGGCGTCTGGCGCACGACGCAATGCAGCACTTGCCGATCTCAATCGACGCCTCGCCAGCGGCGAGATCGAACGGACCGAATACGAGGAGAAACACAAATCGGTCGGTAAGATCCGCCGCCACCAAAAACGGCGCCACAAGGCGGAAGAGGCCGCGTAACAATTCTACCAATGACTGATCGCCGCTTCCCGCCGCCTTGGTCTATCGAGGAATCCGCTACTCAGACTTGCCCGCTTTCATTTCAGCGGCCCTATTCCGCAACTCTTCAACGCGCCTCTTTGTACTCTCCTGGTCCACAAGCGCTTGGGGAACCGAGAAAACGTTTGTTAGACCAAAGGCGATCCGCACCTCTGATTTTGGGTCGCGGGCGTGTGCCACGTGATGGGTGCGAGGCTCCACGTCCTTACCCAATTTGCGCAGCTCGCCGCCTCGATTTAGGGACACGGTTTCAACGTCAAACGTCTTCGGATTAATGCCGTAGAGAGTTTCGATGATTTCTCCGCCTTCTCGCCTAGTAAGTCGTGCCACTGCGTCCTCATCGATCATCCGCTCATCGATCATCTGCTTTATGAAATTAATAGCGGCTTCTGGCGTTGAATGACCGGAGGGCGTGGCAATGTAGTCAGCATCGGGACGGTTCATCGACGGGTTCCGGGCCTCGGCCAACCATTGCCCCGACCAATCCTCATACGCGCGGATTTGGAAGCGCTTATAGGGTTCGAGTCGATCCATTTCTGTTCCCCGTTGGTTGCCTAACGTTTTATACCAATCCCGCAACTTCGCGCGGCTATCGCGGCTATAATGACGCAATGGCCAGCCAGAATGCACCCGCCAAATGGACGCCGCGCGGGCAAGAGCTCTTTTTTGCTCCGCTTCCAATTTGAAGCCTATGGCCGCATCGAGACGGAACGAATGCCACACACCTTCAGTTTTCTGGATAGGCGCGCCGCAAATGGTGCGCGGGCCCCGGACCATCCGTTCTAAGCCCCCCAGCCCCCGACGATGGCCGGGGCCACTGGGGTCCGATTCGACTCTTTGTCTCTCGTTTCCTATTAAGCGCCCATGTTGAGTACTCGGGGCGCCTCCTGTTTCATCGAACCGTGCCTGCCTTCTCCCGCCAAACAGCCGCCAGCAGGGCCGGATTGGATTCACGAAATCAAGCATGATGGATTTCGCATTATGGCGCGGCGCGATCCCGCCGGTGTCCGGCTCATCAGCCGCCACGGCAACGATTTCACAGCGCGATTTCCCCTTGCCGCTGCGGCCGTCGCCTCACTGCCTGCCCACTCGTTCCTGATCGACGGCGAAGCCATCGTCACTGATGCCAAGGGTCTCGCGGTATTCGACCTAATCC
>JBAPZR010000021.1:0-2359 GCA_049285335.1 Xanthobacteraceae bacterium
GCGCAACAGCGATGATGCCGATTTCGCCACGTCGGCCGCAATCTGCCGCGCCTCGTCGCGGGTGAGTAGCTTGGCGTCGGGCCGTTTCGCCTTCGCTGAATGCCCAGGCGCGCGTTCAGAACCCTCCAAAAAATCGAGATTCGAACCTCAAGGTCCGCCACCACGAGCTTGGGGTTCAAGTGCACCTAAATCAGCGAAAGGATAGGTTTATGCAGAAGGGCACCGTGAAGTTCTACAATGACCAAAAAGGTTTCGGCTTTATTCAACCTGATGGTGGCGGCAAGGACGTGTTCGTCCACGCTACCGCGCTTGAGCGTGCTGGAATGCGTGGCCTGGTCGAAGGCCAAAAAGTCTCCTTCGATACACAGGAAGACCGCCGGACGGGCAAGACCGCGGTTGCCAATATCAGCGCCGCATAGGGTCTGGGAATTACGAACGAAAACCGCCCCCCAATTGGGCGGTTTTTTCATACCCTGGGTGGGCGTTGCAGACTGTGAAGGAGGACGCAAGCGGCGATTCCTCGACCCGGGTAGCAGGAAGCCGCAGGTCCTGGTCAGGTGGTCGCCGCGGGCGACGGAAACGTAATGAACCTAATTTCACTGCTCGCGGGAAATTCGGACCATGACTTGAGCAAATCATCGGCCTATTTGCGCCCTCAACTACTGCCATAATCGTTACTGGCCGCCGAGCAAAGCCTGGGATTCCTTTATGAACGTTATGCTGCTAGTTGCGCTTCTAGCGATCTCCGCCGTGCCCGTGTATGCGCAGGAACAACGGCCAAGCACCGAGACGCTGAAGGCCGACGCCCAAAACGTGTTCAAAATCATCAGCGGCGATAAACTTAAGATTCAGACCTATTGCAAAATTGCTGATCTCAGTCAGCGACTCGAGCAGGCTAGTCGGAAGAAAGACACCAAGAAGGTCGAAGAGCTGGCTCAGAATATAGATGAATTGGAGAGCAAACTGGACCCCGAATATCCCGTGCTGCTCGACCGTCTATGGAACATTGACCCGACTTCCCGAGACGCTCAGGAGATTCTTTCGATACTCAATAAGCTTGATGAGTTCTGTGGGTAGCAAAGTAAAGCAAAGCAAAGCAAAGCAAAGCAAAGCAAAGCGTGTATCTTCGACAGATCGAGGCAGCGGGAAGCGGCGATACGGCATGCCAAGTACTGTCACTCATTTCGTTTCAGTTCCTTACGCTATCTGGAACCAAACATCCTGCTGACCGTGATCCTGCTGGCAGTGCCCTTTCCCGACCGCCTCACGCCGCCCTGGCGGATCGGCAAAGAGACATCAAACACCGATCCATATTTCAGATCGGGCGAGGCCCATAGACGCCCCCCGTGGTCATCGATGGTCGACTTGCAAATCGAGAGGCCCATACCCATTCCGTTTGATTTCGTTGTGAAGAACGCATCGAATATGTGGTCGATGTCCTTTGCATCGATACCGGTTCCTATGTTGCGGCCGCAGTTCGTCCCGCAGCAGGTAAAGCACGCTACTGATGAGATCGTTCAGATTGAGCTGGGCTCTCTCCGTTTGTTCTTTTTTGAACATTGCCCGGACGCTGTCGATCACCTCGGCGGCACGGTTGCCGTCTTTGACCACATTTTGGAGCGCCACGCGCGTTTCCTCAAGGTTTGGCGCATCAGCCCCCAGCCAGCGCAAGCCGGCTCGTGTGCACGAGCGCGTCATCCGATTTTTGGTTTTGCGGGGTGATGTAGGATATCGGGATAACGATCCGATTCGCGTACCGAGACATACGTCGGCGTATGAGCCATTCCGGATTTCAGGCACGCGAAACCGCATTACGGGCCGGGGTATGGACCGGATTTACAGCGAGGATCGGGCACGCGAGCCGGTCCGAAGGTTTGCCCACCTGACGGCCACAGGTGTGCTTGCCATGGCGATCGCCTGCACGCTGCGACCACAGGCTAAGGCTCAGCAAGCTGACAGCGCGACGCCGCCCGCATCCTCCGCGGCAGCAATGCAGGCGCCACGACCGGACACCGCGTCGAAACTCAACGTCAACGTCACCGCGTCGATCACCAGCGACTACAATTACCGCGGCTATACGCTGTCCGATCACAAGCCGAGCGCCTCGACGAATTTCGAGGCGACTTACAATATTCTTTTCGCCGACGTTACCGCGGACTCCGTGCAGATACCGATGCTCTCGCAATTGCAGATGACCGATTACGCAGGTTTCCGTCCGGTATTCGGACCGATCACCCTCGAGACTGGCGTTGCCTATTATAGCTATCCGGGAAGCGCGATCGATATTTCCTATCCAGAATATTATGTGGCGCCGAGCTATGCACTAACCTCGAGGTTTACGATCGGAGTGAATGCTTAT
>JBAPZR010000022.1:0-2430 GCA_049285335.1 Xanthobacteraceae bacterium
GGAAGGAGCGCCATCGCCAGCGCCGGTGTCACCGTCAGCGCAACGATCAGGGACGCGAGCACTGCGAGCGAATAGGCAAAGCCCAACGGCGCAAACAGGCGCCCCGTCAGTCCGGACAAAGTCACGATGGGGAATACGACGAGAACGACGGCAAAAGTGGCGTAGACCACCGCGCTGCGGACCTCGAACGTGGCATTGAGGACGACGCGGGCAAACGGCAACGGCGTCGCCGACCTCGCATTCTCGCGCAGCCGCCGAACGATATTCTCGATATCGATCACCGCATCGTCGACGACGACGCCAATGGCGATCGCGAGGCCGCCAAGCGTCATCGTATTGAGCGTAACGCCGAGGCGTTCCAGCACCAAAGTCGCGGTGAGGAGCGACAGCGGAATGGCGGTGCAAGAGATCGCGGCTGTGCGCAGATCGAACAGGAAGAGAAACAACACGACGATGGCGAGGACACCGCCCAGAATCAGCGAGTCGCGGATATTGCTTGTCGCGGTGGTGATGAAATTCGCCGGCCGGAACAGATCCGGCGTGAGCGTAATTCCGTCGGCAGCGAGGCCGGGCCTCAACTCCTCCAGCGCCGCCTCGACGCGCCTGGTGACATCGACTGTGTCGGCGGCATATTGCTCCGCCACATTGAGGATCACCCCGGGTTTGCCTTGAATGTTGGCGCCGCCGATCGCCGGCTCGGCCGCTTCGACAACGTCGGCCACGTTACTCAATCTGACGCTCGCCGCGCCGTCGCTGAGCAAAACGGTGCGGCCGATGTCGTCGGCCGTCAGCGATTGTCCTTCGGTTTGGAACACGATGCGCTGGTTCGCCGTCTCGACGAAACCCGCGCCCCGCACGCCGGTTGCCCGGCGCGCCGCGCTTACAACGTCATCGAGCGTCAAGCCGTAACGGATCAATTCATCGGGATGAACCTGGATTTGGATCGAACGCTTGTCAGCGCCAAAGACCGTAACGCTGGCAACGCCCGGCACCGCAAGAAGTCGAAGGCGCACGGTCCAGTCGGCAACATCGCGCAATTCCCGCAGCGACCGCGTCTGCGACGTGAGACCGACGACAAGCATGCGGCTGGTCGACGAGGTGAGGGGAGTCATGGTCGGTGGCGGGATGCCCTGCGGCAATTCCTGAGTCGCGGCGGCGAGGCGTTCGGCGACGACCTGGCGATCGCGATAAATGTCGCTCGAGGAGGCAAAGAACACCGTCACGACCGAGACACCCTGGATCGAGCTGGAGCGCATCGTTTGAACGCCGGGGACGCCGTTGATTGCGTTTTCGATGGGACGCGTTACCAGGATTTCGACCTGCTCGGGCGTTAGCCCCACCGCCTCGGTCTGGATGCTGACCTGGGGTGGCGCAAATTCGGGAAACACATCGAGCTTGGCACGGCCGAGCGCGTAGGCTCCGTAGGCAACAAGAATGCAGGCCAGCGCGATGACGATGCCGCGGAAACGGATCGAGAAGGCAATGATCGCGGCCTGCGGACCGGACGGTGTCCCGGTGCTCACTAGTCGTCCTCGTCGACCTGGATTTGCGAGCGAAATTCTTCCGACAGAAGTAGTTGCGCACCGTTGGTGACAATCTCGACGTCGTGCGGCATGCCGGCGACGATATAGCCGCCCGCCGGCGCCGGTAGGTCGGTCGCGATCTCGACACGCACGAACTTGTCGGCTTCGGTGCGCTGATAGACCCAGGCCCGATCCTGCCACCAGACGACGGCCGACGCTGGAATGGTGACGCCATCGGCGGTGTCCCCGGTCGGCAGGAAGGCGAGCACATTCATCCCGGGCAGCACGCCGCTGTCTGCCGGCGCCACATAAAAGAAGCTGATCCCTTGAATCTTCGGATCGATATGCGTTGCCGGCGACACGAAGGTGATCGTTGCGCGCCTATCCTTGCCGGTCTCGATGGCCGCCGTCACCGGCGCCTCCGCCAGCGTCACGCCCGGCGGCAGTGTGATCTGCAACAAAAAGTCTTGTCGCTCGATCAGGCGCTCGATTGTCGGCGATCCGTCAATCAGAGATTTGCCGATCACCGAGCCCCAGTCCTGATACGCCGTGGCGGTGAGGCTGCGCACCTGGGCCCGCGCCGCCATCATGTTCGCTTGGTCGGTAGCAAAAGTGGCTTCCGCCGACTGCATTTGCGCTTCGGATATTGCTTTGTGATCGTTGTAAAGCTTGGTGTCGCGCTCGAACTCGACTCGCGAATAGGCGAGCTTGGCCTGCGCGGTCTGCACCTGCGCCTGAGCATTGGCATAGCGGTTACTCAGCTCAGTCAGCCGTTCGATATCGAGTACCATGCCGTAGGCCCTGATTTGCTCCTGGTGCGGGGCCGCCTCTAGCGTTTGCGTCTTAATACCGCTTTGCTTCTGGGCATCGTCGTCAATCGTAATAACCGTTGCGCCGTTCTTGGCGC
>JBAPZR010000023.1:0-2041 GCA_049285335.1 Xanthobacteraceae bacterium
TAGCACGGCCGTGGCCGAACCCCTAGTGGCTCGCGTCATTTACCAAGTTGTGGAACCGAAGCCTGTCAGGGATGGGCACGGTCCCGCCCCCCATCAGATCGGATGTCATTTCCCGACAATTCACCGCCCCGACCACATGCCGATTTTCAATCTGAAGTAGGCCGCGGTCTCGTACGCCACTCGTAATGCTTTCGCACGGCCTCGATAATGGCTTTCACACCTAAAGCGGCAAATCAGACACTTGGCTATTCGTAGTAGGTGACGCCGCAACCTTGATTACCAATGCGGGTCTCAAAGGACAGTTTTGTAGCTGGCTCGGTCGTGCCAGGTTTCGGGAATTTGTATTGCAGAATGGCGATCTTACCTTCTGGGATATTTCGCACTAGATCGTCGGCCCTTTGTCCAATCGGGTCGTTGATGAGCGTCAAGGTGCGGACATCAGCACCGATCAGAAAAGGCGCGGAATATGAGGTGACCTTCCCATCGGACATATTGAAACAGAAGACGTAGAGATCGCGATCGTGGAATTAGTTGTTGTTTTGATCATTAGACTTGTTCAGCGCCGCGACCTCGCTTGACTTAAGCGCCGCAATTGCCCGATTGAGCATCGCTCTCGCTTCGTCTTTCGTACCAAGCTGTTGGGCGCAGACTAACGTAGTACTGCATCCCCAAACTAACGCTGCCAACCCCGCTTCAAGCATTTTTCTACGCATGGCGTTCCCCACATACCAGAGCGCCTTATTGCTGCGGCTCTCAACTGCCTTCCTTTGTTCAAAATAGTACGGAGCAAGGACAATGAAACGAAGACCCCGAGAGATTCACAACGACGATTTGTTGCGCGACGGTCAAAGACTGCGCGTATCCATGTTCGCAATGGACAGTGCGCTGCGCAGTGCGTCCGCGCACCTCCCGCGCGTCCATGACGGCACTGGCGACAGCGGTCTCGCGATGCATCGTCCGGGATTTCGCGTCACTGACGCCCGGCTGTCGGACGCGCTGCAGCGTGCCTACGACGCCTATGAGCACGAGCTTACAACCGCATGGCGGAGGACGTCGTGCCGGTTGCTCTCAAGGCCTCAGGCAATACCGCTCCATGATATCGAGACCGCATACCGGCTCTATGCCGAAGAAATTTCACAGGTATGGAAGACGCAGCGATGAGCACTGCGTTAGAAAAAGAGTAACGGTCGCCTTCACCTCAGTGCGGACGTTTCAAGAAGGCAAATTCGCAACAACCCGCTGGAACCGGACATCGTCCAGCGTCTCGTACCACATCAGCGGGGCGATGCAGTTTTTGCCAGACGCGATCCCCACCGGATGCCGGTGCGAAATTAAGTTCTCCAACAGCCGCGGGAGTTCCCTTCGGACTTGCCTCATTGCTCGAACAGCGTATCGCGGCGGCGCTGGGAAGTGTTAGCCGTACTTTAGCGGGATATCACCGTCGACGACGAGTTCGATTCCAGTGACGTAGCGGGCTTTCGTCACTCGCAAGATAGACTGCCGCCCATGCTATGTCCCAAGCATCGCTGGCAAACCTACGAGTTTTCAGCAAGAGCTAGGCGATGGTATCTCGCGGTTAGGTCCGAGACGTACTTGGGGTTCTTGGTTCCAGGCGTGGTGATGACGCCAGTCGGCGCACTTTCCAGGCCAGCTGCTATGGCCGTATGCTTACGGGCACAGAATGCTGCGTCCATTCGGATGTGAGTGGATTTTTCGTCTTCGATTGCCTGGGATTGGATTTCGTCGTCGTTGCTCATTTTGGCACGGGAGCTTCGTAATCCGGCACTTGCAGGCCGTAGTCGATAATGTTTCGGGTTACTGCCACTACAGGGCGGGGGTCCCAGAACTCTGTAAGAGCCTGAACTGTGTTCGACGGGACTGGCGCAGGTGAGCAAAATTTTGAACAGTAAGTAACTGCCAAGGAACGCATGCTGCGATTGGGACGGGGGTACCGGAGAGTGCCCATGCAAATCAGTTCTGGCAATACGCTGAAGAGGCAATCCTCACAGCCTCCTACGACCGGTCGGGAAAGCCCCCCTCA
>JBAPZR010000024.1:0-1696 GCA_049285335.1 Xanthobacteraceae bacterium
ATGGCAGGCAAGCAAGCAAAGAGTTTGTCAGACGCAAACGTTGACGACCTTCTCCTGTTTGCCGAGACGACGCGACAGCCAATTCGCAACAAAGTCATGGTGTTGCTGTCGACAAAAGCCGGTCTTCGCGCCGGTGAGATTGCCCACCTGACTTGGGAGATGGTTACCGATCCGACCGGCGCCGTCGGAACTATAATTGAGTTACCAGACCATGCCGCCAAGAAGGGGAGCGGCCGCAAGGTGCCGCTGCACGGAGACTTGCGACGAGCATTGACCAAATTACGGGCGATCACTCAAGGGACAGGTCCAATCATCGTTTCGGAGCGCGGCGGTCCGATGACGCCGTTGAGTGTCGTGATATGGTTTGCCAACGCCTATCGGCTGGTTTGTCTCGACGGCTGTTCTTCCCACTCGGGGAGACGAACATTCATTACCCGCGCTGCCCGCCTCGCCCATCACGCGGGTGGGTCGCTGCGAGACGTGCAGCTCTTAGCAGGCCATCGCTCGATCCAGACAACGCAGCGGTACATCGACGGCGACACCGATGCCCAGCGCAAGCTCGTTTCGATGATCTGAGGCGGCCTCGCATTTCGGAAGGTCCTACACAGAGACAACGAAGCTTTTGGGAAAGCCGGACGACGTCCGATTTCACGGCGATGGATTCGATAGATCACTGAGCGTGAGCGACGACATGGAAGACACAACGACCCATACCGATGCCAATCTGCACTACGCGGTCCAGCTCGTTCACGCCACCTGCTGCCTCGCTGGGTCAGCGTCGTACCTCGACGATATTCGCGCCGACCTCGGCGACTGCGGCATCACGCGCGCCATCACAGACCATGATACGCCTGCTTTGTTTGACTGGCTGGTCGACTTGCTGAGCTATCAAGGGATCTCGGATTCAGTCGCTGCGGGATATATTGCGCAGCACGGCAACGCCCGCTGGGCGGATATCGCCGACGGGTTATCACGACCTCCATCGTGCCCGAAGCTCGCAGGGTATTGGCGGTTTTACGATTGCCGGTACCACAAAGGGTCTGGCACGTGTGCAGAGCTCGGCCACATCGACGCCTGTCCGTTGCCGCGCCACCCGCTCCGGAACGGTCGCCTCAATCAGATGGCGTATAGCCTGTTTCTGTTCATGCGGGATGTCGCCGATAACGATTTCGTTGGTTGGATTGACTCACAATTGGGGACAGTGAATTCCCAAAACCCTGACCGGCTCGCCGCCCTTCGCGAAGCCCTCATTGGCGCGCTCCGGAACGTCTACGGCGTTTCCGACAAGGTGTTGGCGATGGCGTTGTCGACCTTGCTGTTGGCAGCCCCTCGACGACCACTGTGGACCGAAGTCGGCGCGACCTTCGTGGCTGTCGACACCCTGGTCCACAATTTCTTGCACCGAACCGGGATCCTCCGACGGCTGTCTGCCGACCACCCATACGGAGATCGGTGTTACCGTCCGGGCGGGTGCGCTGAGGATCTTCATCTGCTTCCAGCCAACATCGATGCACGCCAGTTCAATCCGGCATTCCCGGCGACGTTTCCACGGTTCGTGCAGAGTGCGATCTGGAGGTATTGCGCTGAGAACGGCCTCGACGTCTGCAACGGCAATCGGATCGACGACGGTACTCGTTGCGACAACCGCCAATGCCAGCTGTTTGGGCGCTGTGATCGCATCGCCCTGCACACTGAG
>JBAPZR010000025.1:0-3182 GCA_049285335.1 Xanthobacteraceae bacterium
ACGCAGCATCATGTGGCGCATCGCAAGAAACCGCGCATTGGCTGGCATTTGCAGCGATCGGCCAGGCACCGTCGCGCTGTGGAAGCACGCTGGAAACACAGCGACCCTCCGGCACGCCGCCGCTCGCCCGCCGGCTTCGAGCTCGTCGGCTCGATTTCAAACGCTTGGGATCTCCCACCCGCGTTGGCTCTCCGCGAGCTTGAGCCAAAGGCGACCGGGGGGGTAAAATCGAAGCCGCCGCGCCGCCCGCTTTCCCGGCGCACGATTTTCTTTCGAAACCTCCGGGGCACTGCCGAATTTTTCTTGCTGCGACATGGCGCGCTGACTCAGAAACCGGACGCCGGTTGATTTTTCGGTTTGCGGGCTGTCGGGGTAGCCGGATTTTAAACCCGCCTGGGCGGCGATTTCAGAGTCAGCGTTCGGGTGTGCGCCTCATGTACGCGGTCTGCTATCATCCGACTATGGCTGACGAGTTTGAGTCGGATTTGGAGATGGCTATTCGGCACGTCGCCGAGGCGCGTCGGATAGTTGAGGAGCAGCGTCGACGGATTGCCAAGCTAAACGATGGCGGTAAACCGACCTTTAGGGTGGAGCAAATGCTCCGAGCTTTCGAAACCACCTTGCAAATTTTCGAGGATGAAGAGCGCAGGATCCGCGAGCGGATGGGCATCCCGAAATAGTCTGCTGTTTATGAGTGTCAGGCCGCAAAAATATCAGCCCGACCTCGCTGGGGTCATCGGGGGATGGGGGCGAGGCCGGGCTGGATCTCAGTAGAGCGAGAACGGTCCGACCTTACAGCTGATGGGGCTTCAAACGGTGAATTATCGGTTAACGACCTTCGATCATGGTTAATCCGGCAGCCGCGACCGGCGGATTAGCAAATCCTGATTAGCCGATCATTCCACTATGCCGGATAGTGTAACAGCGAGCCCGTCACTGACTTCCGGCGATCGAAGGAAATCAATTCTGGCGGACTGCGGGCTTGAGAAGCCCCCATCGTGCCCGACGACGGCGGGATTGACGTGTTCTTTCACGAGCGAAGTGTCGATGGCGACAAGCCGGTGGCCGACGATCGCGTTGAATTCGTCGAAGGGCGCCGGGCCCCGAAAGGCCGCACCGCCGACAGCGTCAGGGTGATCGGATGAGCGACACCGCGCACGGTCCCGTCGTTCTGCCGCCGCTCGCGGCGTTCGATCGGCATTTCTTTGAGCTCGCCGGCCGTGCGGCGTTGGAGCTCGGCGCGCGGCCAAAATTCAAATTCGCCGTGCTCGATGGTGGCCGCCGGATGCTCGGACCAAAAACCGATCGGCCCGCGCCGGATCTGAAACTCGTCGGAAAGGAAAGCTGAAATGGTGAAATTACTTTTGGCCGCGCGATGTGAGAAATGGCGCTCGCTCGAGCTCACGCGCGAAAATCAATGCTACAGGAACGAGCTCGCCGCTTATTTGCAGATTGTTGCAAATCAGATTTCGAACCTTTCCGCAAACGACGGGAATGTCGGCGGTCTGAGTTGGCGGCTCGAGCTCGAGCCGGCCGCCAAGCCGGCGGAGGACAGCGAGGCCGCCTAAATGATCCCCGTCGAAAAAATGTCCGACGACGAGATCCGCGATCGCCTCGCTCATCGCGGCGTCAACCCACATTGGCGACGGAAACTTGAAACTGAACTCAGTTGGCGAACTCACGCTGGCCGGCAGAACATTCGCCCGTACGAATACGTTCCGGCGTGGCTATTGGCACAATCAACGGAGAGGCACAGATGACAACCCGGCTACGGTTCCTGATAAATGCCAACCGGATCGAAGAGGTAATGCCCGAAGGCGACGAGGCGCCGTCGACCACGGCCGCCGCGTTGGGGCTATTGAAATCGCTCTCCGACCTATTGGCCGATCCGAAGAAAGCAGCCGCGCAGATCGGTCAATTCACCGACGCCGCGAACAAAGCAAACGACGCAATCGCGAAGGCGAAGACCGAGCAAAGCAACGCGCATGACGCGCGCAACGCGCTCGCCGCCGCGCAGGAAGCGCACACAAAGAAACTGGCCGACGAGAAACTCGCTCACGAACAACAAATGTCCGCTCGCGAGGTGCTCGTCGTCAGCAAAGAAAAGGACGCGGACGACAAGCATCGCGCCGCCGTGCGAGCGCTCGACGAGGCGAACAAGCTGAAATCGCAGCTGCAGGCCCGGCTTGATCTCGTCCGCCAGGCCGCGGCCGAATGACTGAGCGACGCCGATGAGGGGAGATGAGGGTTGTCGCCGGGGTGAGGCAATATCGTCTGCCAAGCCGATGAACAAACAGAAGCCGGCCGAGCGAAAGGTGATCTTCCGGCTGGAGGTTTTCGAGTTGCCCGCGTCGTCGGCCGCGATCCAGGTCCAGCAAGTGAAGGACGCTTTGCGCTTGGCAATTTCTGAGATCGGCGGGCCGAACGGTCGCACGCTAAGCGATCAACTGCTCGGACCTTTCGATCAGTTCACCATGCAGCGGCCGGTGTGGGGAACCTACGATTTCGCGCCGACGAAACCACCGGCATAAGGAGCAAACAAAATGGCAAAACTGACCACGATCATTCTTTCAGTTGTCGCGCTTCTCCTCGCTCTCGTCGGGGCAGATGCGCAGCAATTTCCCAACTTGCCCGCCGCAAGTTATCTTTCGGGCACCACGTCGGCGGCCGATACATCCACGTCGGCGGTATCGCTCACGCCGTCCACCGGCAAGACCGCCTACGTGTGCGGGTTCTCGATCGGAGGGCCTGGTGCAACGGCGATCAGCAACGTGTCGGCCACGCTTGCGGTCGCCTCTGGCAATCTCAGTTACGCCTATTCGATGCCGGCCGGCGTTACCGTCGCGGCTGTTCCTGTGGGCGCCACGTTCAATCCGTGTCAGCCGGGCCCGGCGGGAAGCGCCATCACACTGACCGTTCCCGGCGCCGCCGGAAACACAAGCACCGTGATTTCACTTTGGGGCTTCCAACAATGACCGACCAACAACAAAACACCGGCGCGGCCGGATCATCGCCTTCGCCAGCGCCAGCACCAGGCGGCAATTCGTTCATTCGGGACCGCGCCCGGCAAATGTCGGAGACGACGATGCGGCCTGCGATGCCGGCGCAGGATCCGGTACGGCCGGAGGATAATCGCGCTGCACTGGATCAGCGATCGCAACAGCAACAGCAACAGCAACAGC
>JBAPZR010000026.1:0-2432 GCA_049285335.1 Xanthobacteraceae bacterium
TGACCTAGCAATCCGCCGTGCTCTCGAAGACGCCGGCGTCGAGTTCATCGATGAGAACGGCGGAGGCCCAGGGGTGCGGCTGAAAAGGGGCAGCAGAAGAGAAAATCGTAGCCGAAATTTCCGAAACGAACCCAATGTGCGCCGGGAGACCGGCAAGGAGTAGAGGGTGCGAGTCCCTCACAGTGAAGGCGTAGCGAACCACACTGACCCCTTGTCATGCGTCGGGCATCGTGAGGTGTCAGGCGAAGCGTTGGCGGGGGAGGGCATAGGCCAGCCATTGAGCCGCGAAAGTCGTTTCAACCCGGGATGCCGACGCCGTATTGGGCGCGGAAGGCAACATGGACGGACACGATATCGCGAGGTCCGGACCAATCCCGCGTGGTCAGAGACCCTGGCATGTGCAGACGCTCCTTGTACGGGAACCGGGAGATCTCACGCGTGACCGCTTTGCGCTTGCATATCGGTCCGCATCGGGAAGGCGAGGAGCCGTAGCCGATGATGCACGCGAGTGAGAAGTCTGACTCCGCCATAGTAACTGGGAAGCCGACGAACGAGGCGGAGCGATCCGCCACGGAGCCGGCGGAGCCAAGGGCGGAGACCAAGGGGAATGCGAACCAGCACAGCACGCACCGGACACAGAGTCGGGCAAGCGTGACCCAGGCGCTGGAACGCGTACGGAAAGCAGCAAGCAAAAGGAAGAAGGAGAGGTTCACCGCGCTCCTCCATCACATCAGCGTCGAACATTTCGAAGCGGCGTTCTTCGAACTTCAAGAGAATGCTGCAGCCGGCGTGGACGGGCTGACGTGGCGAGCCTACGAGACAGACCTCGAGCGCAATCTCGAGGATCTGCACGGACGGCTGCACCGGGGGGCATATCGGCCGCTACCGTCACGGCGGATCTACATTCCAAAGCCGGATGGACGACAGCGTCCGCTCGCCGTTGCTGCGCTGGAAGATAAGATCGTCCAGCGGGCGACGACGGCGGTTCTCAACGCGATCTACGAGGAAGACTTCCTCGGGTTCTCGTATGGATTCCGGCCCGGGCGCGGCGCGCATGATGCGATGGATGCGCTCGTGGTCGGAATCGAAAGCCGGAAGGTGAACTTCATACTGGACGCCGACATCCGCTCGTTCTTCGACACGATGGACCAAGAATGGCTCATCCGCTTCGTGGAGCACCGCGTCGGCGATCGGCGCATCGTCCGCCTGATCCGCAAGTGGCTCAAGGCGGGGGTCCTGGAAGACGGGATCGTGAACGTCAGTGATAAGGGGACGGGGCAGGGAGCGGTAATCTCGCCGCTGCTCGCCAACATCTACCTGCACTACGGGCTCGATCAATGGGCTGAGGGCTGGCGACGGCACGAGGCCGCGGGCGACATGATCATCGTGCGTTATGCCGACGATTTCATCGTTGGCTTCGAGTACGAAAGTGACGCTCGGCGCTTTCTGGACGCGATGCGCGAGCGATTGGGGAAGTTCGCGCTGTCGCTAAATCCCGAGAAGACCCGGCTGATAGAGTTTGGACGCTTTGCGGCGAAGAGTCGCGAGCGGCGCGGGCTCGACAAGCCGGAGACCTTCAACTTCCTGGGCTTCACCTTCATCTGCAGCAAGTCGCGCCGCGGTAAATTCCAAATCAAACGGAAATCCCGGCGTGACCGTATGCGAGCGAAGCTGCAAGCCATCAAACAGGAACTGCGACGACGCATTCATCAGCCGATCCCCGTGCAAGGAAAATGGCTGAGACAGGTCGTCACCGGATACTTTAACTACCACGCGGTGCCGACAAACGGTCCAACGCTCGACGCTTTCCGCTTCTTCGTCACCGAACTCTGGCAGCGCACGCTCCGGCGCCGCAGTCAGAAGGACGACATGACATGGGAGCGGATCACGCGGCTCGCCAACGACTGGCTCCCCAAACCGCACATCCTGCACCCCTGGCCGCAAGCACGCTTCGCCGTCACACACCCGAGGTGGGAGCCGTATGCGGGAATCCCGCTCGTACGGATCTGTGCGGGGGGCGCTCAGCAATGAGCGTCCTACCGCGAATTTCGTCGGGGAGCGCCCGACCGCCTTCACATAACGGCGAGGTGAGGTCTGCGCAGAGCGAGGGTCTCCGTACAGCGACGCCATACACCAAATTAGCGCGTGTCCGAGCGACCAAATCAATGGCGCCGCCCAGCTTACCAGCGCCGCCCCCACCGCTACTGAAAAACGCCGCATAAGATTTGGAGACTATCGCGAGCAGCACTCGTCTTGCATTTTAGTCCCGAAGTGGCGCGCCGCGCAGCGGCTGGATCTGCAATCCAGCCTGCGCGGCGTTTGTTGTCTGAATCTTCCATACAGCCGGCCGTAGCAGATTAGAACATTGCACCCGAAAGTAGTAATTTATACGAATTAAAATTACGGTGTTTTCAAGCTAACAAACTGAAAGC
>JBAPZR010000027.1:0-2187 GCA_049285335.1 Xanthobacteraceae bacterium
GCTTTTTGGTGTCCTTGGGGGTCGTGGTTCTATTGGTCATGGCAAATGCCCCGTGTGCGGGGCGCTTCTTTCAAACCGGCGAGTGGCGGTTGGTTTTCGATGTTCCGGCAACTACGTGTTGGAAAAGCTAGATCCGTCTGCAAGGTGAGACTCGCAGAATTCCTCAACTCAGAAGCGTCCGCGGATTTCGCGGCTGACAATCGGCCCGGAAGATAGGCTGCAGTCCTCGATGTCGGATTTGCTTTCATTGACGTAATGAGGAACGTTCATCGCGATGCTCCAGATGCGCAGCAGTCGAGGTCTACGATTTCAACTCATTGGGCTGCGGTTTTGAGTTGGACCAACCCATCAGCTATCGCCGCCGGTGACGCTATACGTCTGACTATGGCCGCACGCGGCACACACGTAAGTGCGAAATTCCAATGCGTTGTTGTTTGGATCCGCCTTTACGAGCTTGAGCACCATCGCCCCTGAGCAAACGGCGCAAAGGGAGGCCGCCATAGCCGCAAGTCGCTCTTTCGTAGCCACGAGATGCCCTTTCAGCAAAAGCGTCGTTGCCCTTCACTCGAGCGCCGAGAACACTTCGGCGGAGCCCTCCTCCTAGGACTTTCATCAGCCGCCGGCGTGGACGGCGTATTGAAACCGCCCATGAGGGCGCACATGCCGCTATGGTTGTTAAAGAATGCGTTCAGTATCCAATGGCGTCTGTATAATATTGCTCACTTGCGGCCGAGCGGAATCCGCCAGGTGGTAGGAACGCGTTTAGGCGACGCATGTCATCTGCGATGGACGTTTCATGGCTGATCGACACCGTCGTGCCGTGCGGGCCACTCAAAATCTCCACACTTGCAGTGAGTTCGGCCGATTGTCGTTAATCAACGACGTCGCGAGTGTATCGCAAAAGCGAGACAGATGGGGCTGGAGTTCGAACTACAGGCGCCATTTGCCGCTGGGGTTCAATGGAAATGCGCCTGCGATTTTCTGTTATGGGGTCAATTCGGCATCGATCATCTACAAGCGGCTTCCGAAGAAGTTGATGGGTCGGCGAGAGGCTCAGCTCTCCGGCAACGTAAACACTTCGCATCGAGATGCGATGCCGCGCAGGACATGCGTTCCGAGTGGGACCAAGGGCATTTCGGTCTGCACGGCGAGCGCCCCTGAGGCAAGAACCGTCTTCCCAAGCGGGGCGGCACAGCCCCTCCAACCGACTGACCAGATTGACAGCCGGACCGATGGCCGTGAATCCAGGCGATCGGCAGCGGCCGATGTTGCCCCACAGTTGCCTTTGGTGCAGCATTGAATTGACTCGACTATTTACCGCTGAGACTAGCGCCGCCAGGCTACCGCATCCGAGGCACTCCTTCACTGGCCCTCCGGCAATGTCGAATCAGCGGCCACGGCTGAGTCATTGCGGGCCATCTGGACGGCGACCCTCATTTCCGAAACGGGTCCGCAGTATACCACCCCGACCGCGCTGCACAGACGGAGACCCTCCGGAATTTTCCTGTGCGCGGAGGTTTGTGAATAAAAAATTCTAAAAAGGGGGTCATGCCCTTTGTTACTAAATTGTTCTTCTCCGGTTGCTTGACCACCCCCCAGACTCAACGCCCAAAAACTCTTACAAAAACCACTCGCGTCCTCTTTTAATGATATTTGCCCGCATCCATTCGGCTAGGCTTTCCTCGCTCATTGAGCCGTCGCCGAGATGTTTCCAGATTTCGAGTCGAGTTGCCTCATCGGCGGACGCAGCATAGTCGTAGCCGTTCAGGTTGAGAAAGGTCCTGGTCACGACGGAGGATGTTCTTTTGTTGCCGTCGAGGAACGCGTGTCTTCTGGCGATACCGTGAGCGTAGCAGGCGGCCAGCGCGGCGATATCGGGGGCCGGGTAGCCGTAGGCAACTAGTATCTGCGGCCGCAAAAGACAGGATTCTAAGGATGGCAGATCGCGGATTCCGTGGAGGCCGCCGTGCTCGTCAATTTGTTTTTCATGGATCGCAAGCGCGACGGCTGGCGCAACCCATTCGGTCACCGCTTGGCCAATTCGCGCAACAGATTGCGGTCAAGCTCCATGACGCGCTCGGCCACCTTCATCTGCCGTTCTACGTCTGAGGACGGCGGAGCGGCCGGAGCAGCGGGAGTGGTGTCGCCGGCAGCGACATGAAGGGCCTTGCGGACTGCCCCCGCGAG
>JBAPZR010000028.1:0-2151 GCA_049285335.1 Xanthobacteraceae bacterium
CCCGGCGACATAGCCGCCCAGGGCGAAGCTGCCGATCGCCGTCAGGACCACCCATGCGCCGGATAGCACCACTAGACCAACCGAAGTGTCTCTCCATGTTGGAGACAGGGAGGACACAGCAAGTCCAACCGCCGTGGCGAAAGTGATAAGAACGCACTTCGGTTGGTCTAGTGGTGCTATCCGGCGCATGGGTGGTCCTGACGGCGATCGGCAGCTTCGCCCTGGGCGGCTATGTCGCCGGGTGAAACCGGAGACGTCAGTGTTCCTGCCTCGTCCGTAGTTCAGGCAAGTTCGGCAAATCCGTATATTCGCTGGAGTCCGTCATTTGGAGGCGGACTCATCGCTGCGGCGGTTTTTTTCGCATTCATGGCCTTTGACCCCACATTTTGGAACGAGCTAATGCAGGCCGAGCAAAGACAAAATGAACATGATGATGACGATCAGACCGACGAGGTAAATTATTCCATCCATGACAGCCTCCGCACGAGTGCGCAGTAAACCAATCGGCTAACAGTCCTCACATTCCGAAGTTCCTCCCCATGGCGGTGATATTCGTGTTGCGTTGCGACATCGCTCAGCGTTTCGCAAAGTCACCGACCAAGTTCCTTTGAGGAACTTTTTCTTCCAGAGCTTCCACGAAAAACCTGCGCCAGGGGCGCCCGGCGCAGGCCTCGCTGCACAAAATCAACCGTTCACTACGCAGGGATGACGGCAATGATTTCCAGTGTCGCTGGATCGACTATCAGAATGCTGTCACCGACCAGAACGTACTCGAAGCCGCGATACTCCGGTACGATGCTTACGATGTCTTCAGGGAGTACCGCGAGATGAACGTCCCGCGGAATTCTAGAGCCGACGGAAATGTCGAATTGCTCGGCACCGCTAAAGCGCGATGCGTGTTCTTTGCCGATAACCGCCTGAATTCGCGTGCGTTGATCTTGCGACAACTGAACCGAAGCTTTCCCTGAGCCGCGGCTCTGGCCGAGACGCCCGCTCTCGTTCACTCCAGTTTTGCCTTGCTCGTCCTGGGCGCCGCGTTCTTTCACGCCGCGCTCTTCCTGGGCGCCCCTCGGCTCCGTACCGCGCTTCTCTTCTTGTGCGCCGCGCGTCATTCCCTTTTGCTGGTCACTGGGGCTTTGACCGAGCCGCTCGTTCTGCTTGCTGTTTCTTTCCGAGCTTTGCGCCGGCTGGCCGCCCGACGGGCTCATCGTTTTGTCGCTCGATGACGTGCCACTCGGTCCAGCGCCCTTTTGTTGCATCGTCCCAGGGGCCGTCGCCCCAGGCGCCGCGCCGGACATTCCTTTGCCCGACTCGTTTCCCATCTGAGATTGCGCTGCAGCAATCCCGCCAAAACCAACGGCCAGCGAGACCACCGCCATCGCGGCCGTAGCTAATAATGCCTTCCTCATTTTGTTCTCCGCTCTCTGTGTTTCTCCCTTATGGTGAGCTACGGGTTTTTATTGCTTTGGCAAAAGATCCCTTTACTCGGCCATGTGCTGTTCGCCCAACGCGGCTGTAACCTTCGCGTTCCAATCTGCTAAGGAAACGCGGCGTACAAACAAACGGCAGTGTCCCGTTCAGCAATTGCTAGGCTTAGCGGCGGCGTGACTTTTCGTTTGTCGGCGGAACTTTCGTTCTCGCCAGCAGTTTCAAGGTCTGTCAGCCTTTATCGATCGGCAGATGCCCCGAAGTGAGATTTCCTTGGGGCACGCACTCCGTCGGAAATGCAATAGTGACTAGCGTTGGAAATTCGCCGCCGCCTCTGTTCTTTGGGCGCCTGAAGCACTCTCGTATCGCGCGTGTCCTAGGTCCGGGGCTGATCACCGGCGCCGCAGATGATGACCCAAGCGGAATTGCGACCTATTCGCAAGCCGGTGCGCAATTCGGATTCGCGATTAGCTGGACACTTTTATTCACTTACCCGCTGATGGCAGCGATCCAAGAGATCAGCGCGCGCATAGGCCGAACGACAGGGAAGGGAATTGGAGGAAACTTACGATATCACTACCCGGGCGGTGTGTTGCAGAGCATCATCATTCTTCTGGTTATTGCTAACACCATAAATATTGGTGCGGACCTTAGTGCGATGGCGGATGCCCTGAAGCTTATCGTAGGGGGCCCTATCCTGCTTTACGTGGTGCTCTTTGGGAA
>JBAPZR010000029.1:0-15544 GCA_049285335.1 Xanthobacteraceae bacterium
CTACCTGGCTGCGTTCGTGACCGGGTATCCCGGCGAGGACGACGGCACCATCCGCGAAAACATCGATTTCATCAACGACAACGGCGTGCGCTTTTATTCGCTTAAGGAATTCTATTACATCGCACATACGCAAGTTCACGACAAACGCGAGCATTACGGTTTGCATGGCATCGGGAGCAAATGGGCTCACAATACGATGAATTATGAAGAAGCCACTCGGATCAAGCTCGATATGTTTCTTCAAATCGACAGCAGTACGCATGTCGATCCCGACACGAGTCTCTGGCACATGGCGTACCTTTACGACCAGGGTCATGACTTCCGCCGGATCAAGCGCGAGCAAGACGAAATCAACGTATTGATCAAACAGCAGCTCCAGAAGCTTCAACCGCGGCAAAATCCGATGGCGCCCGCCGAAGCCTTTTTGGCGGCGGCTATTCCTTAAGCCCGACCGTTCCCTCGATAGCGCCCGGCGAGCACTCATGGAAGCATCCGAACTTAGGGGCAAGATAGCCGAGATCAAAGCGCTGATCGCAAATCGGGATTGGATGTCGGCGTTCGCGAGTTTGGCGGCGTTGTCCTCGCCCGAGGACGATTTTGTGTTGCAGGCGCGCATTGCTCGGCTTTATTCCGCACTGCCGGCTGCGGAGCTTGGTCTCAAGCCGATACGAATTGCGATCTTGGCGTCCAGCACCGTCGATCACTTTACCGAGGTGCTGAAATATTGGCTGGCGCGCGAAGGCTTTGCCGCGGAAATCTGGACCGCTCCGTTTAACACGATCGAAGCGACTGCTCTCGACCAATCAAGTCCCCTTTACGATTTTGCGCCGGATCTCGTTTGGATATTCACCACCGGTCGCGACATCCGCATCGAGGCCGGCGACGAATCGCCGGCAGCCACGGCCGTCGCCGAGGCCGTGCGGCACGCGCAGTCCCTATGGACGGCCATCAGATCGCGCATGGACTGCACGATCCTGCAAAACAACGCGGATATTCCTGCAAACGACAGTCTTGGAAATTTCGCGGCGCAAATGAGCACAAGCCGCCGCAATCTTCTGCGGCTTTACAACCTCGAATTGGCGCGCGCCGCTCCGGCCGGAGTGCTCCTTTACGACTTGGAGCATTTCTCCGCGCTGCACGGCAAGGAGCGCTGGACGGATACGCGCTATTGGTACCACTCGAAGCACGCCTTCGCGCTGGACGCTTACGGCAAGCTGGCCTTCCACGGTGCTCGGCTCTTATCCGCACTCAAAGGACGGGCGCGAAAATGTCTCGTGCTTGATCTCGACAACACGCTCTGGGGCGGTGTTGTCGGGCTGGCGGGCATTCGGCTTGGCACTGGCGTCGACGGCGAGGCGTTTGTCGATTTTCAGCGATGGCTGCGCGCAATGAAGGAGCGCGGCGTTATAGTGGCGGTGTGCTCCAAAAACGAACGAGACACCGCGATGGCGCCGTTTCGCTCGCACCCCGATTGCGTTCTAAAGCTTGAGGACATCGCCGTCTTCGTCGCCAATTGGACCAACAAGGCGGACAACATACGCGAAATTGCGGGCACGCTTAACGTCGGGCTCGACTCGCTTGTCTTCGTCGATGACAATGCGGTAGAGCGCGATTTTGTCCGCACTCAGTTGCCCGAGGTCGCAGTGCCGGATCTGCCGGAAGACCCGGCCGGCTATATCGAGGCGATCGAAGGACATCATTACTTCGAGACCGTAAGCCTCTCGGTGGAGGATCGTGCGCGTGCGCAACTCTATCGCGACAACGCCAAACGCGCCGAATTGAGAGACAGCGCCGGAAATATTACGCAGTACCTGCGTTCGCTCGACATGGTCTGCGAGAGCGGGCACGCCGATGCATTCCATCTACCGCGCATGGCGCAATTGATAAACAAGAGCAACCAATTTCACTTGACCGGCAGCCGCTACAGCGAGGCTGAACTCAAGCGGCTTGGCGGGCTGTCGGACTATGTCGTCCGGTATTTCAAGTTACGCGACCGGATCGGCGACAACGGTTTGATCTCGGTGATTGTGCTGTTGGTGCGCGGATCCGAGCTGCACGTCGATACTTGGGTCATGAGTTGCCGCGTGCTTGGCCGCACGATGGAAGAATTTATCTGTAACAACATTCTCGATGCGGCGCGGCGCGAGAACTGCCGCGCGGTGGTCGGCCGCTATCGTCCCAGTGGGAAAAATAAGCTCGTGGCCGGCCTCTATCAGCGCTTGGGGTTCGAGAAAATCGCCGATGGTGAAGGAGAAACGACCTGGCGCCTCGCCATTGGCGCCGATACGCCCGATCTCGTCAGCCAGATCGGCGGCGCCGTTGCTCAGGTCCCTGAGGTTCTCGACGTCGCATGACCGCTCTCACAGGCGTAAAACACAAGCTCAATCAGGTTTTTCGGGATGTCTTCGACGACGACAACATTGAGATATTCGACGCGATGACGGCGGCTGACATCGACGAGTGGGATTCGGTGACGCATATCACGCTCGTCCTTGCCGTAGAGAAGGAATTCGGTGTCCGCCTGAACGCGGCGGAAGTGGGCAAGCTGGACAATGTCGGTGCGATGATCAAGCTCTTGGCGCGCCGATCCGCGAAGCAATAGCAAGTGAACGACAAACAATAACCATGGAATTTGGCTCGCTCGCCTTTGTCGGCCTTTCCCTCACTGCAGTTGCCTTGCTGCGGTTGCTGCAAAGTCGGACGCAGCGCGAAGTGGCGCTGCTCGCTGTCAATATCATATTTGTGGCAAGTTTCGCTCGTACGGCGCGTGAGCTGTATCCAACAATCTGCTTTCTAGCTTTCGGTTATTTGGCGATTTGCGCCGTTGCGTGGCGCGCTCGGTTGCTCGGCATCCTGATTGCTGCGGTTGTTGGTATGTTCATTTGGCTCAGACACTATACGATTGTATCGAGCCTACCTCAGCTGAGCTTCCTCTATTCGACGGTCGGCCTGTCGTATGTCTTATTTAGAATTATGCATTTGATGATTGACGTGTCACAGAAAGAGACGGCGACGCCGTCGCTCCTGAGATACATCAATTACGCGACGTTCTTTCTGACATTCGTCTCCGGACCGATCCAGCGATGGCAAGACCATGACGCTCAAATGCAATCGCCGCCGGTCGAGGCCAGCAATTTTGCGCTCGAGCGCGGGCTCGGACGCGTTGCGCTTGGCTACGTTTATCTCATTTTGTTCGACAGGCTGGCCGTTCGCGAGGATTCTTTTTTCTATGAACATTTCAATCCTCATCTGACGGCGCATTTCTGGTTGCCGGCCGCGCCCTATCTCGCGGCAACCGCTTCATTGTTTTTGTTGCACCTCTATTTGAATTTTGCCGGTTACATGCACGTCGTAATCGGAATAGGCGTTCTTGCTGGGCTGCGCTTGCCCGAGAATTTCAACAGCCCGTTTCGAACGGCGAATTTCGTTGATTTGTGGTCGCGCTGGCACATCACGCTTTCGCAATGGTTCAAGTTCTATCTGTTCAATCCGTTGCTCAAGGCCATGGGCCGGCGATGGGGAGACACCGTGCCCATGGCCTATCTCGGAGCTATTTGCTTTTTCATGACTTTTGCTGTGATGGGAATTTGGCACGGCACAACCGGATATTTTCTCGTTTTTGGCCTGCTGCTGGGCCTCGGAGTCAGTGTTAACAGGCTGTGGCAGATCGTGGCCGCGAAGCAGCTTGGTCGAGACAAGTATCGTTTACTGTGCGAACGGACGATCTATGCCGACGCCTCGCGGTCGGCCGCAATTGCGTTTTTTTCCATGTCGTTGATTTGCTTCTGGCTTGACGACAGCACTGCGCGCACGCTGCTTTCTCCAATGGGCGTGATCTGTTGCGTTCTGGGGTTCGTCATCGTTATGGCGGCGGGGATCGTCATAATTACCGGCGAAAGGGCGCTGATGCGGACATTACAGCCGTTCTTCGCCCGATGGATCGATCGGCACGATCTGCAAGCGGACGTGCTGAGGGCGCGCTGGATCGCGATCGCGGTGTGGGCCGTCGTGCTTCTTACCTTCATCAGGAATGGCGCTGCACCGGATTTCGTCTATCAGGGCTTTTAGAGCACGATCCCCAAAAGTGCGCACCGGTTTTCGGGAAAAGATCATGCTCAACAAGCTAAAGCGAAATGCCGGATCAACCTGAAATCTTTTCGCGTTAGGAAACGGAATGACCTATCGGGGCGATGGAAATTCCTTATGACCGAGATCGCGAAAGAATCGATAGGGCCCGCGGCCTCTGGTTATCGCTACACCCGTGCGGATCATCGGCGCAGCGAGGCGCGGCGCTTTGTTTTAAGGCTCGTCATCGTTGTCGGCGTCCCGATCCTGCAGGCGATGGCAGCGGGCGAAATAGTGTTTTGGCGCTTGGCCGATGGATTTATACCCGACGCGATCGCCCGACGGCTGCATGATCGGCCGGACGAGGCCTGGATCGGATCCGAGGCCCTCTACCCGGCAATCAAAGTGGCCGGCGCACAGCTTGCGCGGCCGGATGTTCTCGCGCTCGGCGCATCGCGCGAAGGCCAATTCCGGAGCGCGATGTTCAAGCCGTATTCGTTTTACAACGCGGGAATGGCGTATTGGTCGTTTGCGCGGCTGCTTGACATGCTCAAGCTCATCAGCGCTCGGCGCCAGCCGAGGGTCATCATTGTCAGTATCGACTATCTCAATTTTCAAAACCGCGAGGTTGAGCGGCGCGATGCAATGGAGGCCGGCACGTTGTTGCAATGTCCGGCGCGATGCGCGAATTGGGATGCTCTCAATTGGCTGCCTTACGCTCTAAAAATCCATCCCTTGGACACGGCAATGAGCGTCGGAAAACAAATGATTGGCTTGCCTGCTGGTGAATTTGACGCGTTTAAATTATTCGGATTGACGACTGTACCCGACGAGAATGCATTTCTTCATGACGGTTCGATGCATTATCTGGCCGATTACATCGCGAATGCTCCGGCGCCCGTGACGAGTGCGTTGCTGCATGCACTGGCCGAATTTGACAAATCCGACCAATTGAATGCCGGGCAGCTCGGTCAATTGCGCGATCTGGCACAATACGCCCGGCGGCACGGCATCGCCGTGATCGGGGTGCAGTTGCCGTTCGATCTGCGCCGGTTGGAGCTTTCGCGGCCCACCGGGGATAACACCGGCAACCCCGACAGTATTTGGCGTATCTTTGAAAGATCCGAAACAAGAGATTTGATCGAGTCGATGGGTATTACCTTCGTCGATCTCACCGGGCTGCCGGAAGCCGCGAATTCGCAAGCCTTTGTCGACGCATTTCATCCTGGCGAATATCTCGTTCTCGCCTCGCTCATCGCCATGTTGAAGGATCCGCGGATCGGTAAGCTCCTGCCGGACATCGATTTAGGAGCGCTTGAGAAAAGAAAGATCGTCGCCGAATCCGCGCGGAACTACTTCAATGTTTATGGCCACGAATTTTAAATGCTCCGAGTCGTGGAGACCCGAGGATAACGACATCGCCGCTCTCGACTTCCGCCGTCATTCCCTTAACTCCACACGATTTGCGTGAGTTGCTGCCTTTGACAGTTCTGTGATCGCCGTCACTGAAGGCTCCGTGCGCACCCCTTAGGCAAAAGCAATGTAGGGACGCGCCATGGACGTGAAATATTTACAAGAAAAAGCTGCATTATGTGAGCGATTGGCCAACGGCCTGTCGTCGAATAATCCTGGCCGACTACAGCTTATGGACCTTGCGGAAGATTTCAGGAAACGTGCGAGAGAACTTGAGGCGCAAGCTCCGCGGGAACGACAGCAATGCAAATCGCGTAAGCCAGATTAGCAAGCACGGCTTTTACCACCGGTCGCGGCTTGGCGCGCGCTCGCAAGTTCGTTCTCTGAAGGCATGCGGCTGCCGTCAGATTTCGTGATCGTCGATGCGCCGTAGGGAGAATGGCGTGTCCTCGTCTTACGTTTCGGATGAGCGTACCATGACAACTGGATCCGCGGCTTGATCGCGAGCGCCGTAAAGACGAGATCGTCCATGTTGTTGTTTGATCCGCGCCAAGGCGATGCCGAGGACGATTCCTCGAGCCCGAAAAGCAGATCGTTGCTGGCGATCGCCGGCAGTTTATTCGCCGAAATCAGTTTGCCAAAACTGGCTTTGGCTTGGACCGTCTCGATCCTGTTGCCGGCGGTCCTGCTTGGATCGGTTCCGCTGATCGCCACCGCCTGGTTGGCGAAGGTGTCGAAAGTGACTGGGGAGCTGGCGGAACTCGGCGCGGTATTGCTGCTCTTTGCCGCCGTCGCGGTGGGATTGTTCGGATTGCGGCCGCTGTTGCGGACCATTGAAGCCAATTTCTGGTCTCTCAATGCGCTCGCTATCCAGCCGGGATACGTGTTCTGCCGCGAGGCGGTGCGCTATTTGATCGAGCATACGTTCGGAAAGGATAGCCGAATTGTCCCGCGATTGCAGATCCGCGAAGTCAGCTCGGCCGGGGCAGCCATCATCCTGTGCGCTTTTGGCACATCGATCGCCGCGCTCACTTGGCCTGCCTCACATTGGATCGGCACGGTCACGGATGTGCTGTCGTTGCATCGACTCATTCTCCCGATACTCGCCAATACCGTCGTGGTGATGTCGATCTATCTCGCGGCCGCTTCGCTCATGTGGGGCTTTGCGGATGCGAGCATGGATCAGCCGACCGACCTGCGGACGTTCGATCGCGCGTCCGGCGGTCCGACTTGGCGTATCGCGCATCTCTCCGACGTTCATTTTGTCGGCGAGCAGTATGGATTTCGCATCGAGTGCGGACGCAACGGGCCGCGCGGCAATGTCCGCTTCAAGGATGTCATGACCCGGCTCGAGGCGATCCATAGTGTCCGCCCGTTCGACCTCGTCCTTATCAGCGGCGATATGACCGACGCCGGCCGCGCGACAGAATGGGCTGAATTTCTCGATGCGGTGGCGCGCCATCCGGTGCTTGCCGAGCGGATGATCGTGCTTCCCGGCAATCACGACCTCAACATCGTCGACCGTCTCAATCCGGCACGGCTCGACTTACCGTTTAGCCCTGGAAAACGCCTGCGGCAAATGCGAGCGCTGTCTATCATTACCGCGATACAAGGCCAGCGCGTCCGCGTCGTCGATCCTCGCTCGGGAAAATTCGACCGCACCCTTGCCGAGGCGGTGGCGCCGTATCGGCGTCAGATCGCGGCCTTCTCGGACTCGGGCAGTTTCCGCCTCTCCATCGGACTTGGCCGCGTTTGGGACGATCAGTTCCCGATGATCTTGCCGCCGGCTACGGAGGATGGTCTCGGCGTGGCGATCCTGAACTCCAACACCGAGGCTCATTTCTCCTTCACCAACGCGCTTGGAGTGATCCCGACCGATCAGATGACAAGGCTTACCGCAGTGATGCGCCAATTTCCGCGCGCACGGTGGATCGTCGCGCTGCACCACCATCTGGTGGAATATCCAACGTCGATGGCGGCGCTCTCGGAGCGCATCGGCACAGCGCTGGTCAACGGCAGCTGGTTCGTCCGCAAGCTGAAGCCTTTCGCGGCGCGCGCGATCGTCATGCATGGCCACCGCCACATCGACTGGATCGGCGGGTGCGGCGAACTCAAAATTGTCTCGGCCCCGTCGCCGGTCATGGGCGCGAAGAATGAGGGGACGAGCTATTTTCTGATCCACACTTTGGCGCCGGGCGCCGACGGACGAATTCTTTTGCTCCAACCCGAACGCATCGAGATTGCCGGCGTGCATGACGGCGACGAATCATGCCTTTCCGGCTGCGCTTGATTGGCCTCCGCCGAGCAGGTCAGCCACCCACCGGCTGGATGGGTGCTGGCTGCAGAAGGTGAGGATCGCAAGCATGATCGGAACGCCAATGAAGGTCCCGATGAGGCCCCACAGGAAAGTCCAGAAAAAGATCGCGAACAGCAAGACGAACGGGGACATCGACAACACGCCTCCAGAGACGCGCGGCTCGATGTAGCTGCCGACGATGAACTGAATGATGTTAAGCCCGATAAACGCGCCAAGAACGGCCTGCCAGCTGTCGAAATGAGTCATGGCCAATAGCGTGGGAAACAACGTCGCAATGAACGGCCCGATGAACGGAATGTAATTGAGCACAAAAGCGATCACGCCCCACTCGGCGGCAAATTGCAGTCCCGTCGCCAGGGCAAACACCCCGACGAGCAGACCGGTGAGCGCGCTCATCAGCGTTCGGACCAACAGGTATTTTCGAAATTTGATTGCGGTCGCCGCGCTGCCGTTTACGAGGACCCGCGAAACTTCGGGATTGTTGAACGCCTCGATCTTACGGCGGATTTCGCCAACTTCGAGGAGACCGAGGATCAGGTAGACGAGCGCGATAAGCCAGAACCGCAGGGTGACATTGATGCGGCCGGCGACCCGCTGCGCCGCGCGCAAGACCCAGCCGACATTGAAATGCTCTGCCCACACCCCCATGATCGAGATGCCGCGATCGTCGAGCCATTTCACCACATTCTCATACAAAGCCTGATATCGCGACGCATCCGCGACCAGCGAGTGGCCCACCCGGCCGAATCCCCATGCCGCCAGCGATGCGAAAGCAAGGCACACGGCGATCGTGACAATGAGCGTTATCGCGAGCGCGATGAGCCTGGGCATGCGCAGCTGCAGCCGCTGCTGGAGCGGCCACACGACGCCAATAGCAAAAAGCGCAACCGCAAGCGGCGCGAAGACGCTCGCGGCCTCATACAGCGCGAATGCGACCGCGACTGCCGCCATGATCGCAACCGAAACTTTCACTTCGACGCTAGCCGCCATTCAAAGAGCGTCCTTATGTGGATTCGCGACCGTACCATGCCTCAGAACGATCCGAATGCCGTGCCGATTAGGATAACAGCGACGAGCGCAAGTATAGCGTTGACGATCCCGACCATGACAATGTCGAAATAGCTTTCCCGGTGTGTCGATCCGCAAACCGCGAGCAGTGTCACGACCGCGCCGTTATGCGGCAAGATATCGAGCGTGCCCGAGCCGATCACGGCGACTCGATGCATCAGCGCCAGACTGAGGCCGGTTTGCGCCGCGATCGCCATGTAGGTTTTTCCGAGCGCGTCGAGCGCGATGGTCAAACCGCCCGAAGCCGAGCCGGTGAGCGCGGCAAGGACATTCGTCGCCAGGGCGAGCGAGACCAGCGGACCGCCCTGTATTCCCAGCACCCAATCGCGCACGACTGCGAAGGCCGGTAGCGCGGCGATCACGGCGCCGAACCCGACAAGGCTCGCGACGCTCAGCGCCGGCAGAACCGAAGCGTTGGCGCCGGCATCCATGCTTTGGCGAAGCGCCGGAAGGCGGCCGCGATTGCAAAGGACCACGATCGCGATCGCGGCCGCCAGCGCGACCACCACGGACCAGACGCCGGCGACGGCAGAAATCGAAGATCCGCCCCAGCGTTCTTCGGAGAGGTATGAAAAGTCGAGCCGCGGCAGCACGATGAGCGACATCAAAAGATTGACCGTCACGACAACGATGAGCGGCAGCGCGGCAAGCGAGATCGGCGGGGCGGTGTCGCTTGAATGTCCGTGGTGGATCTCCGCGGGATCGAATTCCCGTGCGGTGGTCGCCCGCTCGCGAACCAACTCATTATTGGCCGCTGCAGCGGCGGCGACTGGAGCCTCCGCTCCATAGCCTTCGCCGGCGCGGCGGGCTGACGCCTCGGCGTGGGCGAGCCACCACAAGCCGCAGCCGAGCATGATGATCGAGGCGATGATGCCGAGGCCAGGCGCGGCAAATGGCGTGGTGCCGAAGAACGGCATCGGGATGGCGTTTTGAATAGACGGCGTGCCCGGCAGCGCCGACATGGTGAAGGTCGAGGTGCCAAGGATGATCGCCGCCGGCATGAGCCGGCGTGGAATGGCCGCGCCGCGAAACAATGCTTGCGCCATGGGGGCCAACACAAAGAAGGCGACGAACAGGCTCACGCCGCCATAGGTCACGAAGGCGCCGGCGAGCACCACCGCGAGCATCGCGCGATGCTCGCCGAGGCGTTTGGTCATGAAGGCGGCGACGGCCGAGACCGAGCCGCTATCTTCCATGAGTTTGCCGAAGACGGCGCCGAGAAGAAAAATCGGGAAAAACTGAGCCAGGAATCCAGCCGCGCTGCCCATGAAAATTTGCGTCCAGTTAGCGAGTAGCGGCTCGCCGCCGAACGCGGCCGCGACAAGCGCAGCGGTGGGGGCAAGCAGCAGGACGCTCCAGCCGCGGAAAGCGAGCCAGACCAGAAGGCCGAGGCCAACCAGGATGCCGAGCAGCCCCATAGTTCAGCACTCCGTCAGAAGCGCGTCCAAATCGGTGGTCGATCGTTTGCCGAGATCGTTGCCGTGGGCGTCCAAAAATTCGCTCGCGGCGCGGCGGCCCTCCGTCCGCAACATCGCGACGAATTCCCACTCGGCGTTGACCTTCGAGGAAGCTCCGAATTGCGCCAACATGTCGGTCATGATCCGATGCGTACGCATCCGCGCCCAGCGGGCGCCTTCTCCAGTTCCGGGATCCGCCACCTGACGCAGAAGAGCGATCATGCGGAGCTCCTTCATCAGAGGCGAATTGAAGGAAATTTCATTAAGCCGATTGAGAATATCGGCGGCGGTCCGCGGCGTGTCCTGCCGTTCGCGGGGGTTGATCTGCACCAGAATCGAATCGTGGGCCTCGGTCTCACGGACCAAGGGCGTGATCGTGGGATTGCCGGTATAGCCGCCGTCCCAATAGGCCTCGCCATCGATTTCCACCGCGCGGAACATCGTCGGCAGGCACGCCGAAGCGAGCAGCACATCGGTCGTAATCTCGGCGTTGCGAAAGACGCGTCCGCGGCCGGTTCGCACGCTCGTCGCAGTGACGAACAATTTAATCGGGCAACGAACGAGCCCTTCGCAATCGACGCTTTCGGCAAGGACGCGGCGCAGTGGATTGAAGTCGAACGGATTGAGCGCGTAAGGCGACAGAACGCGCGACATCAGGTCCATAAACAGATAGGCCGGGGAGGTATCGAGCGTCCAACGGCCCATAATGCGGTCGACTGGAGAGCGCTGCAGCGGACTAAGCGCCGCCGCGCGCGATATGCGCTGCCAATAGTGTTCGAGCGCGCTGCGGGCGCCTTCGGCGCCTCCCTTCGTCCACCCATGCGCCAGCACCGCCGCATTCATCGCGCCAGCCGACGTGCCGGAAATGCCGGCAATACGGAGCCACGGCTCTTCAAGGAGGCGGTCCAGCACGCCCCACGTGAACGCGCCGTGAGAACCTCCGCCCTGAAGCGCAAGATCGATCAGCAGCGGATTTCGGTCCATTCGTTCTCGATCGCGAGCGTCCGATCAATGGCTGGCGTTCCCCAGCCAATTCTCGACGGTGTGTTCGACATCGTTCGCTTGGTGCTTGGCTTTCTCCCAAGCGGCCTCACGGTAGTGGCCGTCATACTCATATGCGTCGATCCCCAGAAGGGCGGCGATCAAGACTGCAAGAATGATAACGAGCGTCGCCCGCATGGTGTTTCACGTATGTTCGAAACTAGGTTGCCCGGGTGAATCCGATATCGTCGGCGACCACCGCGTTCGGCCCAACCGGCACTTGGCCGGGATTGGGAAGATTGAGCTTGCGAAACACGATCTTGTCGCGCCAGACTTTGCGAAGGAAATCTTCGAAGACGTCGATCGTCAGCTGTTCGCCCGGGCAACGCCGGTAGCCAAAGCCGAATGGAGCAAAGCCGGCATAGTCGCACACCGGAAGGCTTTTGCCGTCGGCGACGCCGAAAAGCGTGCCGAAACCACTGTTGGTAACGTTGACCTTTCGTCCGTCCTTCACCTCAAAATTCGTGATGTCGAACGGGCACCTTGCGAGACCGATTTGCCGGCATTTGTCTTCGTTGATCTGGGCGCTGGTCGGAACGCCAAGATATCGTGTCGGATCGAAGGTATTCGGGTCCTTCCAATGAACCGGGTCCATGCTGGTACTGGTGTGCGGCGTGCTGATGTAGCTATGACGCTCCAGCGGGACGCCGAATTTTTCTTGTGGCGATGCGCCATAGGCGCTTGTCCGGGCATCCTTGATTGCCGAGATGCTGCCACCGTTCGGCGAAATAACGCGGAACAGCTCCATGACGTATAGTTCCAACGGCGAGTAGGGCGCGCCGTTGGCGTTATCAAAATTTCCGCTCATGGTCTTCTGGAACGACGCCCGCACGGCCGGATCGCCGCCGTCTTCGGAGAGGCGCGACATGATTCCAAAGATCGAGTTGCCCCATTGGCTGAGCGCCACGAAATTATGGAAGCACTCGAACACGACGTCCTTTTTCGCAAAGTAACTGCCGTCTCCGGCGTTCTTCAGCCAATACCAAGCAATCGTCTTTTCAGGGTCTTTGGTCTTGCCATTTTCAATATCCGCGAGCCGGTCGTCGATCCACGACTTGAGAAAATCGAGACGCTCGCGGACGATCATGTAGTTGTCGTAAGTGATGGGCAGCAGCGGATTTCTGTAGGCAAGAACCGTATTGAACGATTCGCCGATCTGCCGCACCTCGAACGGAATGGCGTCGCCGGTCACTCCGAGGTGCAGGTCCCAATAGATATCCCAATAGTAGTCAAGGTAGTGCCGCATGAATGGCTTGTTGGCGAATTGCTGATCCATCAGCTTGTCAAAGAAAGCAACGACTTTCGGGCTGTACATCGGCTTGTAAAGGTCCGGCGTCACGCCCGAGAAATAGATCCTCTTGCGAAGATTGTTGGGACCCCGCTTCTCGAGGCCTTGCAAAAAGACCGTCACGCCCTGTTCGGGGCTGGGTCGCCAGTCGCGCGTGATGAGGCCCCAGAGGTCGTAAGGCAGCGCGTTTTCCTTGCTGAAGTTGACGCCGATCATCGGCAGCACCGGCCGCTGGTCTTCGTAAAAGCTTGTGAGAAAAAACGGTATGACGGCCTTTTCGACATAGTCGTGATCGAAATTGGGGGGAATGGTCTCGCGAAAACGCTCAATCGCAGTCTGAATTTGGTGCGGCAGTGCCGATTGCGGCGCATCGGCGAATGCCCGGTCGACGCCATCGGCGATTTCGGACGATGCAACGCCGCCCAAAATGCCCGCCGTGGCGACGCCGCCCTTGAGAACTGTCCGCCGCTCGATCATTTTCATGGCCCGTCTCCCGTTTACCACGCCTCGCTACGCAAAAAATTCATCGGGCGCGCGTTTGTCCTCGCACGCCAAGCCATTTAGGTTGGCGCGTTCCAAGGACGCTTTGATCTGTATCAATATTTTTTATGCGTGTGACGCGTGTAAATGGTTTGCGACGTCGGCGGCATCGATCGAAGCGATCTAAACCTTCGTATAGAATGTTGACGCAAGCGTAAGTGCCGGCTTCCAAGGGATCGCCGCGCGCCACACGCGCAATCTCGCGCCGCCGCCGTCGCCAAGAATCGAATTTGACTCGTTTGTGCTTTGTCCGAAAATGTCGCGCTTCGTTCCGCTTGCCCCTCGTTGACCCGCGTAAAAACCGTGCAATAGTCTCTCCTCCATCACGTATTTCCGAACAGACAGGACCTGGAACATGGCGACATCCGACATCGCGGCTCCTTACGCCGAAGGCCTCACGCGCCGGCAATGGAGCGTGCTGGGTATTACCATGCTGTTCTGGCTGTTCGACGGCTACGAGACCTTCGCCTTGTTGCTCACAATCGGCCCGTCGCTGCATCAGCTGTTGCCGGCCAATGAACTGAGCACTCTGCCCAGGGTCGCTGCTTATCTGATCTCGATCACACTCTTCGGTTGGGCCGTCGGCGGCGTGATTGGCGGCGTCATCGGCGATCGCCTCGGGCGGCGATGGACCATGATCGCGGCGGTCGTGCTCTACAGTATTTTCACCGGCACAAGCGCGCTGGCGCCGAACTGGCAGATCCTCGCGCTCACCCGGTTCCTTACCGGCTTCGGTATCGGCGCGGAATGGGGCGTCGGCACCTCGCTGTTGCAGGAGACCTGGCCGGAACGGCTGCGGACCAAGGGTGCCGGCATTCTGCAGGCGGCCTTCTCCGGCGGCTTCGTTGTCGCCTCGGTGTTGTGGCTCGTGATCGGCGCCTGGCTCGGCGGTTCGTGGCGCTGGATGTACGCGGTCGGAATCGTGCCGGCTTTGTTCGTGGCGCTGCTGGCCCGCGACATCCCTGAATCCGAGCGGTGGACACGAGCCAGTCACGCGGCATCGATCAGCGGCACGCTACGCGAACATTCCGGTACGCTCGTGCTCGCGATCCTGGTTTCGATCTCGATCACGCTCGGCTTCTGGGCGATCTCGTCGTGGGTGCCGACCTATGTGGCGACGCTGACATCCGACGCCAAGAGCGGCGTCTATTACGCCGGCATGGCCGGGCTGTTCTACGCCATCGGTGAAATTTTCGGCTGCATTGCATTCGGCTTCCTGGCCGACAGCTGGGGCCGCCGCTGGACGCTCGCCTTTTATCTTGCCGGCTCGATCGCCATTACGCCGGTGGTTTTCCTCTATGTTCGCGACCCGGCCACCGTTGTCGTCCTGCAGATCGCCAACGGCTTTCTCACCGGCGGGCTCTATGGTTGGTTCGCCGTGCATCCGCCGGAATTATTTCCGACCAGCGTTCGATCGACTGCGATCAGCCTGATTTTCAACTTCGCCCGCTTCCTGGCGATGTTCGGGCCGATCCTGGCCTCGAGCTTGATCGGTTTCTTCGGCGGTTACGGACCGGCGGCGACGATCCTTGCGAGCATCTTTGCCCTCGGTCTCGTCGTTTTGCCGCTGCTTCCAGAAACCAAAGGCCAACCGCTTCCGACATGAATCAAGCAACAGCCGTGCTCAAACCCGGCGTGCCGGTGACACTGGCGCCGGCCGGGAATATCAGTTTCGAGGTCGGAACGGGCCAGCGCTTCCGGCTCACGCAGCCGGAGGGCGAGCAGGTTGCGGATCTGATCTCGTTTAATCGCGACGACGTGCGCGAATTGTTGTCGATGCATTCGAGCCGCGCCGTCAATCTGAGCTGGAAGTTGACGGCGCCGCAGACGCTCTACTCGAACCGCACGCGCCCGATGTGGCAGATCGAGGATGATCTGACCGGCGAGAATTATTGCGGCGGCGGCTATTGCAGCGAACACTTGAACATCGCCCGCTATGGCGACAAAGGCGTCGGCGCGCCGAACTGTCAGTCGAATCTTGAAACGGCGATCCGCGGCTATGGCATGGACCGGTGGAATTTCAACATCGATGCCTGTTTCAACGTCTTTATGACCGTTGCCTATGACGCAAACGGCGCGTGGGAGATCAGGCCGCCCAAAGGCAAGCCGGGCGACTACATGACGCTGCGTGCGCTGATGCCGCAAATCGTCGCGATCTCGAACTGTCCGATTCTTTTCAACGCCTGCAACAATTTCCGTTTGAAGCTGCTGACGCTTGAGATTCTGGCATAGTGTTAGACTCACAAAAGCGTTCGGGAAAAGCCGTCGAAGCGATCCCCTCGCGGAATATCGCGGCGCTCTAACGACGGACTGAACAGCCGTCAGTCCTGCCGGACGATGGCCTTGGTGCCGACG
>JBAPZR010000030.1:0-5309 GCA_049285335.1 Xanthobacteraceae bacterium
GGTTACGCCCGTACGGCCCAGAGCGGCGATGGCCCCATGATGCCGAGCAGCCAGAAAACGCCCAAGAAAAGCGCGACCGCGAGCGCGACCTGCCAGACTTGGAACTCAGCAAGTTCGAAGCCAATGCGGCCGGTGAGAATGGCGGCGAACGGCAGACGTGAGGTCCGGCTTTCGAACTCGCCCCAGAGCGCGCCGAGCGTACGTCGCCGTTTGCGGTCAATGGACACCATGCCGTTTACGGCCGTGACGAGCAGCGCACCAAACATGAAAAGTGCAGCGAGTTGGCCGTTGACCAGCAGATGAGCGATTGCCCAAAGGGATACGCCACAAAGGCGCGGGTGACGCGTGATCCGCATGATGCCACAGACTGGCAGCTTGCCAACAATCATCCGAGGGGCGTGGATGAGCTAATAGCCCTCGCTAAAGACCGATCGCAGGGACACAGTCGGTTGCTGTTGTTACGAGGTTTGAAGAAGTCCAAGAGCGCTAAAGCGAAACGGGCCTTGGAGGAACTGGCGTCCGACCCAGTTTTGGCAAAGGAAATTGCTTCTTGGAGGAAGGTGGGATAAGGCCGGGAGTCTGGTGGAGCGCACGTATGCCTGGGGCGCCGAGCGATTCAGTTTCCTCGATTATTCTGGAGAGTTTCGAATCCGCGTCGCATGTTGGCGCGATCTGCTGCATCGTGACCTTGTGGGTTATCCCACAATTTCACTTGATGAATCCTGCGAAAGTAACAACCTTCGTACCAACGGGGCTATAGACTTGGGAAAAACGAACGGCCATTACAAAGAAGAGTTCCCAAAGGGCTCTGTAGTAAAGATTGCGGACCGTTCTTCGCTCGAGATCTTTAAGACGTGGAAGCTTCACCACAAGCTAGACGATGCCCACTTTGATCCCGGCGACCTTTTTGCGCGTGACGGTCGCGGTGAACTGGGGCAGACCATGCCATCGAATAAGGCGAGTAGCCGGCACGGCACCAACGCATGTCCGCTTTCGGCGAGAACGGCGGGCATTATACTGAGCGCGTCGGCGTCCGGCCCGATCCGTCCTTTTCTGACTCGCGCTTTCTTGGGCGATAGTTTAATGAAGCATCCGATGAGAAGCGACTTCGACACCCTCGTCACCGACGAGGGTGTGATTGTCACGTTCAAACAGACGAACAGCAGATATAGTTTTCATAGACTCACCAACCCCAAGAACATTGCGCACGTTGGGCCAGTCTCGTTCGCCGGCGCCCAACATGCGGGACGCGGTACTGGCGAGTACTCTTCAGACGAGGTTCAAAACATGGCGCAGCAAATCGCGGCAGAATTTGCTCAGTCTTTTCGGTCACCTCTCGATGAGGCACTTGCCGCTATTCGCGGTGAGAGGGTCGACAACATCACACACCTCAGACTTGTCTTTCCCGCCAGCATCCCCCGGCGCATTTCGTCTGAAGTCACTGCGACCCTTGGATTAATTCAAAATCAGGACGAGCCAGATTGAGCGAGGCCGCTTTGCCGCGAACCTGACCGACTATTGACATTCAGATATCTCCAGGAAAATGCGATGAAAGGGTCAGCGATCAGCGTACTAGCGACGCTCGCAATGGCTATTGCTCAGTCGGCTGTGTTGGCAAACGGTCTCTCCGGGGATATCGCCGAGCGCATCGAGGTCATTCCAATCCAGACCTTAACCATTTCGGATCAACAGTTTCTCACAGGTGATGCCTCTGGAAAGCCTACAACGATCGCCGGTGTTTTGAGATTTGCTCAAGGCTCTGAGCCCTCTCCATTGATCATCCTCACGCATGGCTCAGGTGGTTTTGAGGTGAACGCCGATGTGTGGAGCAGGCGGTTTGCATCGTTGGGTATATCGACATTTGCACTTGACTCATTTTCTGGGCGAGGAATTGCGAGCACCGTCACTGATCAGTCACAGCTTGGACGACTAAACATGATCCTCGACGTGTATCGCAGTCTGCCGGTACTGGCCGCGCATCCGTGGGTCGATCCTAACCGGATTGCTGTCATGGGATTCTCGCGCGGCGGACAAGCGGCTCTCTATGCGACGCTCAAGAGATTCCACAAGATGTGGAACCCAAGTAGGATCGATCCAGCGGCCTATATTGCACTCTATCCACAATGCAATACCACTTACATCAACGACACCGAGGTCACCGACCATCCAATACGCATCTTCCACGGAATATTGGACGACTATGTTAAAATCGCTTCTTGTCGAGCCTATTTCGAGCGACTCAAACAGGCAGGCAAGGACGTTCAAATGACTGAGTACCCTCATACGTGGCACGCATTTGATTATCCCTCGCTCCCATCTACTCCGATCGTCGTGCAAAATGGACAGACGACGAATTGCGTGTTGATAGAGGAAGCGGCCGGCACGATCATAAATACGGCGACAAATAAGCCTTTCACGTACGCGGATGCTTGCCTGGGGCGAAACCCTCACGTGGCCTATTCCGCAAACGCGACCCAAGCGACGGAACAGGCTGTCAGCACCTTGCTGAAAAGAGTTTTTAAACTGAACCGAAATTGATCATCTCGGTTCGGCCACCTTCTTGCGCTTGGTGGCGCGGCGCAGTGCTTGCTGATGCTCGCGCGTGGGGTCCGCGCGCCTTCTACCATGCAGGAGTAAAAAGTTGGTTGGTCCCTCGGCCGCCAAGCTGTTGACAAAGGACGAAGCGCGGCGCATCGCGGCTTGATGACGATGCAGTACCCGAATGCGAGGAACTACAGCTACCGATCAGGTGCCGCCGCAATGGCGGCAAGCTTGTTGCTCCTCCTGATGGCAGCAACGGCAGCGACGTCGAAGTCCTGCTTGACCAAGGAGGAGGCTAGGAAGCTGTGGCCGAATGAATGGTTGTATTGGCACACCGAACGGCACTGTTGGGATCACATAAAGGGCACCAGCGGCACGTACGAGGAACGACAGCCGGAGCCTACCGAGCGGGCCGCCAACATTGTGCCGGCTCCGGTGCCAAAGCAGGTGACGACGACGAAGGAAAGGACGTTGCAAGAGCCCGAAATTGTGTATCCAACGATGGTCTTCAATAAGGCCAATGTTCTCGAAATGATGCCGCTGACCATGCATCAACCATGGCTGTCACCGCAGTCGATCTCGAGCTGGCCGCTCTTGCTCGATGTCGATCGACCATCATTTAGACAGTGGGACAAAAGAATTGGAACGGAATGAAAGGAGCTGGATCGTAATCGCGCAGCGGATCGCGGCCAAGCGAGGCTGCCCGAGCTATTGCGGCTGAAAAACAACAGGCCCACCGACTCTGCGGCGGGTGGGCCATTCGTTGCTGATGAAGTTTCGAAAGCTATTGTTGTTTTGTAGGTGTGTTGGACCGCATGAACATCCCGCGCCGTGCCTCACGCCGCATCTGTCGAGCGTTGCGCCGCGCCTCACGCCGCATCTGACGAGCGTTGTGCCGCGCCTCACGTCGCATCTGACGACCTTGTTGCCGAGCGGCACGCCGTTGCTGACTCCGTGTCATGGTTGGTGCTGGAGTGGTGGGTGCTGCAGCGGCTGGCGCCGGAGCGGCTGGCTGTGCTTGAGCGTCAGCGTCTTCCGACGTCGTTAGCATGGTGGTTGGCAAGGCAAAGCCCAACGTGGCTAATCCGAGAAGGGAAAATGCGCCTCGACGCGAGATCAGTGTTTCACTCATGTTGGAGACCTCCAAGGTAGACACTCCTCCCCGCACGAGATATCAGGGGCTCCTCAAAATGAACGAGCGCTGAATTAACGGGCGCTCGTCGCTAATATTTTTGCAAGACTCGGGGAACTAAATACAAGCGTTGGCGTTATGCGGGGACGTCAACTCCGGGCGCTAAAGGCCATAGAAAGTCAGCGGGCGAAAGTTGTACGCTTTGTTGGTCGGACTGGATGCGTCCGTATGGAGCGTGGACAAAGGTTCTCCGACCTCGCACCCTGACTCGAATACCCGACGACGCCGCTCTGAGCTGAAACTCGAAGGCGGTACGTATGGGGAAAGGCAAAGCCTCCGGTTTTGACTCATGGGCCGACGGCTTTGCTGTTTGTAAAGCTGTTAAGGCGCTGATGAAGCCGACTGCCCTGGTCGATCGAGGAGCAATGAGTGGTGTGGCACCCCAACGAGCCGTCATCCTCGCGTTCGACGGCATCGATCAAGCCAAGTCATGGTACAATTCGCCGGCTCAACAAGAAGTCAACGCCATGGATGACAAAGCGGCTAAGCGTCGTTGGCGTATTGTTGATAGTGCCATGTAAGGAGAAAGCCGACATTCGGACGAACATTCAAAAGGTTCACAAAGGAAGCGCCATGTAGCTCAAGCTCGATGGCAAAGCTCGATTTTTTGCACGGTGCATACTGTCCGCTGATTGTCCCGTTTCGCGACGGCAAAATCGACTTTGAAACTTACGGCAAGCTGATCGAGCGCCAAATCGTTGCAGGCTCTCACGGCCTACTTGTCAACGCGACAAGTGGTGAGCCTACAACGCTAACTGTTGAGGAGCGTGGCGAACTCGTCGAATTCGCCGTCAAAACCTCCAAAGGTCGCCGTCCGGTGTGCGCAGGGACGGCGTCCGAGTCGTTCGAGGCGACTGCCTCATTGATCGATCGCTTCGATAAAGCAGGCGCTGATTCGATTATGGTTGTAACGCCGTTCTATGTGTCGCCACCCCAGCGTGGGGTGGTCTCCTATTTTGACAGGTTGGCGGCCCGAACAAGAAAGCCTTTTCTGATCTACCACATTCCGGGCCGGGCCGGTTTTGTCCTGACTGTCGATACGTTGGAAGCGATTAAGGACCAAGTCCCGCATTTTGCCGGCTTAAAGAACACGGATACCGATGTCGGTTTCGTGACTGGAGCGCTTGCGCGCTTCGGGCGCGATTTCCGGATATTTGCCGGGCTCGAACTGCCGACCTTACCGATGCTTGGCATCGGCGGTTGCGGCATGATGATTACCGCAAGCAATGTTGCGCCACACCTGGTAGCACAACTCTACGATACGTTCGCCAAAGGGGACATTGATGGCGCTATCGCGCTGAACTTAAAACTCTATCCTCTGTTTCGTGGGGTTGCGCTGGAAAGCACCCCGATCCCGGTCAAATACATGCTCAAGCGGCTGGGCGTCCTCAAGGCGAATGAACATCGCAGTCCATTGGTTCCTGCTTCTCCTGACGTCGAGAAGAAACTCGACAAGATTTTGGCGGAGATCGGTCTAGTGTAATCCGGGTCTCGCGTGCGCGCCCCCGATGGAGGTGATCGAGTAGCGACGTCCTTTGCTGCACTGCATATGTCTGCTTTTGGCACAAAGCGGACA
>JBAPZR010000031.1:0-7322 GCA_049285335.1 Xanthobacteraceae bacterium
ACCCGGGAAAGATCGACCTGGAATTGATCGAGGTTCAGACCGGGAGCTATCTCGGCGAGGACGACATCGTCCGCATCGAGGACGATTATCGCCGAACGTGACTTTTTCGGTTCATCGCGTGAAAATAATAGCTATTTCAATGGCTTATTCCGCCATAATGAAATTCGCCGTAAGTCTGTGAAGCAATTTGTGTATGGATTTCCACCCCGGTGCGGTCGCCACTTGGCATCGAACATGCTACGGGATCGATTGGGGTCGGCTCCGAGTAGCGCAGGGGGCTCTTCGGTAGATGGGTGAGGCTGAAAAAGGCGGGGACGGCATTTTGCGCGTCGGCGTCGTGGGCGTCGGCGTCATGGGCAGCAATCATGCCCGCGTGCTGGCGGAACTGCCCGGCGTGAAGCTGGCCGGCGTCGCCGATCCCGATCGCAAGCGTTGCGAGCAGGTGGCCGGCGCGCTCGGGTGCGGCTCATTCCCGGATGCCGAAGCGCTCGTGCGCCACGGCATCGACGCCGTCACGATCGCGGCACCAACGCATTTGCATCGCGAAATCGCCATCGATTGCGCCAAACGCGGCATCCATGTGATGGTCGAAAAGCCGATCGCCTCGACGGTCGAGGAGAGCCGCGCCATCGTTGCCGCCAGCCGGCGCGCCGGCATCACCTTGATGGTCGGGCATGTCGAGCGCTTCAATCCGGCGGTTCAGTCGATCAAGCGCGCGATCAAGGATCAGGATATTCTTTCGATTGCCATCACCCGCGTCGGACCGTTTCCGCCGCGCATGTCGAATGTCGGCGTTGTCATCGACCTCGCGGTACATGATATCGACCTCATCCGCTGGTTCACCGACTCCGAAATCGTCGAGATTCAGCCGCAAACATCGAGCGCGGTCGCCGAGCGCGAGGACATCGCGCTGTTGCAATTCCGCACCGCGTCCGGCGTGCTCGCGCATATCAACACGAATTGGCTAACGCCGTTCAAGGCGCGCACCGTTCACGTCGCCACGCGCGACAAGTATCTTATCGGCGATCTTTTGACGCTTCAGGTCACCGAATGCTTCGGCTTCCAGCCGGACGGCAGCTATTCGATGCGCCATCTCTCGGTTGGCTACGCGGAGCCGTTGCGCTCGGAGCTGGTCGCCTTCGTCAACGCCATCCGCAACGGCGGCGCGCCCGCCGTGAGCGGCGAGGAGGCAGTCGCCAGCCTCGAAATCGCGATCCGCTGTCTTGATGCGCGCGCCGCGCCGGCTCTGGCGCCCCAGCACAAGGCGCCGCGGCGCGTGGTCGGCTGAAATTTCGATTTTGCCGGGACCGATAACGGGCAAATCAAGGCTGAACATGAATCAACACACCCGGCTCGAACAGCAGCCGATTCCATTCATCGATGTGGCGGCGCAACGCCGCCGTCTCGGCACCGCTATCGACGATGCGGTGGCGCGCGTGCTGGCGCATTGCCAATTCATTCAAGGCCCCGAAGTGCGCATGCTCGAGGCCGAGCTTGCGACATTCTGCGGCGTGCGCCATGCCATCAGTTGCGCCAGCGGCACCGATGCGCTGCTGATGGTACTGATGGCCTTGCAGGTGGGCCCGGGCGACGCCGTGATCTGCCCGTCGTTCACGTATCACGCGACGGCGGAAATGGTGGTTCTGCTGGGCGCCACGCCGATCATCGCCGACGTGTTACCGGACACCTTCAATATCGATCCCGCAAGCTGCGAACGCGCCGTTGGCACGGCAAAACGGCTCGGCCTCAAGCCGCGGGCCATCATTCCTGTCGATCTATTCGGCCTGCCCGCCGATCACGATGCGATCGCCGCGATCGCCGCCGCGCACGACCTTATGGTGATCGACGATGCCGCACAGGCTTTGGGCGCCACTTACCGCAGCAAGAAGCTCGGCGGCTTGGCGGCCGCGACCGCAACCAGCTTCTTCCCGGCAAAGCCGCTTGGCTGCTACGGCGACGGCGGCGCCGTCTTCACCGACGACGATGCGTTGGCCGCGCGCCTGAAAAGCATCCGGCTGCACGGCGAGGGCGTCGACCGATCCGAAGCCGCGCGCATCGGTATTACCGGCCGGCTCGATACCATCCAGGCGGCGGTGCTGATGGAGAAGCTTAAAATCTTTCCGGAGGAGATCGAGGCGCGCAGCCGGATCGCGGCACGTTATACGGACGCTCTTGCCGACGTCGCGATCGTGCCGAAGATCACAAATCAGTCGACCTCGGTTTGGGCGCAATACACCATCCGGCTCAAGCCGGGGCGGCGAGACGAGCTGGCGGGTGAACTAAAAGCGCAAGGAATTCCGACCGCGATCTATTACACAAGGCCGCTGCATCGCCAGCCGGCCTATCGCGATTTTCCGATGGCCGACGGCGGCGTGCCGGTCAGCGAGCAGCTCTCCCAGGAAGTCATCAGCTTGCCGATGCACGCCTATCTCGAGCCCGTGGTTCAAGATCGTATCGTCGCGGCCGTTCATCGCGCACTGGCGAATTGATATCCGCTTATCCCAGCGCCTGCGGGAACTCGGCCAAAATAACAATATCGCCTGGAGTTTCGCCTTCGTGGCGACGGGCGATTAGTGCTAATGACGCGCCAATGATCGGTAAGATTCTCACCGTCGGCGGCTATACGCTGCTTTCGCGCCTCACCGGCTTTTTCCGTGACATCATGCTCGCGGCGATTATCGGCGCCGGTCCGATCGCCGACGCTTTTTTTGTCGCCTTCCGGCTGCCCAATCATTTTCGCGCAATTTTCGCCGAAGGCGCCTTCAATGCAGCCTTCATTCCGGCCTACGCGCGTATTCGCAGCCAGGGCGGCGCCGAAGCGGCGAACCGGTTTGGCGACCATATCTTCACGCTGCTGATCGGCTCGCAGGTGGTGCTGCTGGCGCTGGCGCTGTTGTTTACGCCGCAAGTCATCGCATTGCTCGCTCCCGGCTTCTCGCGCGAACCGCAACAATTCGCGCTCGCGGTCTCGTTGACGCGTATAACATTTCCCTATCTGCCGCTCATCACGCTGGTTACGCTGTGGGGCGGCATTCTCAATGCGCTGCATCGATTCGCCGCCGCGGCCGCCGCGCCGATCCTCCTCAATCTCGCGATGATGGCGACGCTTGCCGTGGCCTATTGGTTTCCTAGCGCCGGCTATGCTGCCGCTTGGGGCGTGCTGATCTCCGGCGTTCTGCAGGCGATCATGATCGGCGGCGACGCCTTTTATACCGGCGTCATGACGTGGTTCCGCGCGCCCCGCTGGGACAAAGACGTGCGGTATTTCTTCAAGGCACTCCTGCCCGCGACGGTCGGGTCCGCGGGTACGCAGCTTGCGCTCTTTGCCGACACTATCATTGCCAGCTTTCTCTCGGCCGGCGCGATTTCCGCGCTCTATTACGCCGACCGCATCGATCAGCTGCCGATCGGCGTGATCGGGATCGCCGTTGGTACAGTGCTGGTGCCTGAAATCACCCATCGGCTGGCGACAGGCGACGAAGCCGGCGCGCACGTGGCGCAAAATCGCGCGATCGAATTTGCGCTTCTTCTCGCCGTGCCTTGCGTCGTCGCCTTCTTGACGGTGCCCGGCGCGATCATGCGGGGCTTGTTCTTGCGCGGCGCCTTCACCGCCGCCGACGCCCATGCCGCCGCGCTGACGCTGATGGCCTATACGATCGGGCTTGTTCCTTTCATTCTCATCCGCAGCGTGGTCGCGCCGTTTCTCGCGCGCGGCGATACGGCGACGCCGGTAAAGGCGGCTCTGGTTGGAACCGCGGTCAACATTGCCTGTAAGGTCGCGTTGATGTTTTCGCTGGCACAGGTCGGGCTCGCGCTCGCGACCTCGATCGGGGCCTGGATCAACTTCGTTCTGGTCTTGTATTTCGCCGTGCGGGCCCGCGTCTTCGCCACCGACGCGGAACTCAAAGCGTCGCTGGTCAAGCTCGCGGCCGCCGCCGTGGTGCTCGCCGCTGCCATGTTGATCGCCGCCCCGTTTGTCACGGGACTGTTATCCTCGTGGTCCAGGTTTCGCAACGAATCGGAACTGGCGCTCCTGATGCTGATCGGCGGCCTGGTTTATGGGGGGCTTGTGGCTGCGCTGTTCGGCCGCCGCTGGCTTTCGCTGATGCGCCGGACCGCGACGAGCACAGCTGCGCTCAATCGCGATGAGCTGGAAGGAACGCCACCCCCGGCAGCAAGCCTCAATCAAAGTTGACACATCTCTGATCGCATCCAAATGACACGGGAACAATAATGCGCGTGACCATGATTGGCGCCGGTTATGTCGGCCTCGTTTCCGGCGCCTGTTTTGCCGATTTCGGCCACCAGGTGACCTGCATCGATAAGGATACGAAAAAGATCGCGGCGCTCAACCGCGGCGAAATCCCCATTTTCGAACCGGGGCTCGCAGACCTTGTCGATTTCAATATACGGCAGGGACGGCTCGAATTCGCAGCCGAACACTCCTGCGTCGCCGATGCCGAGGCGGTGTTTATCGCGGTCGGCACGCCGTCGCGCCGCGGCGACGGGCACGCCGATTTGAGCTTTGTCTACGATGCGGTGCGGGAGATTGCGCCGCTCCTTGCCACTTCAGTCGTCGTTATCACCAAGTCGACGGTGCCGGTGGGCACCGGCGACGAAATCGAGAATATCCTTCGCGAGAAGCGGCCGGACGCCGAGATTCAGGTCGTCTCAAATCCGGAATTTCTGCGCGAGGGCGCCGCGATTCAAGACTTCAAGCATCCCGATCGCATCGTGGTCGGCACCGACAACGAGTGCGCCCGCCAGGTCCTCGCCGAGATCTACCGGCCGCTTTATTTGAATGCGCCGCCGATCATTTGTGTCAGCCGGCGCACCGCCGAGCTGATCAAATATGCCTCCAACGCTTTTCTGGCCACCAAGATCACATTCATCAATGAAATGGCCGACCTATGCGAACAGGTCGGCGCCGACGTGCAGGAAGTCGCGCGCGGCATGGGACTCGATAATCGCATCGGATCCAAATTCCTGCATGCGGGACCGGGTTTCGGCGGTTCTTGTTTTCCCAAGGACACGAGCGCCTTGATCAAGACCGCGCACGATCACGGCGTGCCGTTGCGGATCGTGGAAACGGTGTCCGCGGTGAATGAGCAGCGCAAGCGCGCGATGGCGCGCAAGGTCGTGTTGGCGCTTGGCGGCTCCGTTCGCGGTAAGACAGTCGCCGTTCTCGGATTGACCTTCAAGCCGAATACCGACGACACCCGCGACTCTCCGGCGATTCCGCTGATCACGGCATTGCGCGATCTCGGCGCCATTGTGCGCGGCTACGACCCAGCCGGCATGGAGCAGGCGAAACCACATCTGCCGAGCGTTCACTACTGCCAGGACGCCTATGGTGCAGCCGAAGGCGCCCATGCGGTGGTGATCGCGACCGAATGGGAGCAATTCCGCGCGCTGGATTTGGCCCGGCTCAAACGCGTGATGGCGCATCCGGTGATCGTCGACCTGCGCAACATCTATCGAGCCGACGAAATGAAGCGCGCCGCTTTCCGCTACGCGCCGATCGGTCGGGCGGGCGTGGAGTAGGGTCGAGACTCATAACCGCGGCGTTTTCCAAGCGTTTTTTGTGAGTCTTTGACCCTCGTCGCGCCGTTTAATCGCGCGCGACCGGACCCGCCTGGGCGCGGGTGAGATTGCCCTCGACGCTCAGGCCGAACAGCGGCCGCATATAGGTGCCGAGCACGCTGCCGACGAAAGCAGCGGCGAGCCACAGCCAACCGTGGACGCTCGCCGACGCGATGCCGCTGAAATACGCGCCGATATTGCAGCCGTAGGCGAGCCGCGCGCCGTAGCCGAGGAGCAGGCCGCCGAGCACGGCGGCAATCAGCGACCGCAGTGGCACTCTCCAGCCGGGATGGAATTTTCCGGCGAAACCGGAGGCCAAGAGCGCGCCGAGCATGATGCCGAAATCCATGATCGAGGTGATGTCGGCGAAGATGCTCGTCTGCAGCGCCTTGGCGCGCTCAACCGGCTGCCAGTAACCCCAGGATGCGACATCCACGCCCATCGCGGCGAAAATCTTCGAACCCCACAGCGCGAAAGCCGACGTAATGCCCCACGGCCGTCCGGCGAGATAAAGCGTCGCGAAATTGCCGAGCGCGAGCGCCACCGCGCCGGCGACAAGCGGCCAAGGTCCGTGCAAGAAGCGCCGCCAGCCTCGACGATCGGTCACGACGCCAGAGCGCAATTCGCCGTGCCATCGCCGTTCGATCAAGATGGTCAGGAGCGAGATGACGGCAAAGCCGACAAGGCTCAAGGCGAGCGCCGGTCCCCAACCCAAGGACTTGATGAGCGAGATTGAACCGATATTGGGCGTCGCCGACCACCACGGCAGGTGCCACGCGCCAAGCGCCGAGCCGATGATGAAGAAGGCGAGCGTCACCAGCATGCGGGTATTGCCGCCGCCGGCGGTGTAGAGCGTGCCGGACGCGCAACCACCGCCGAGCTGCATGCCCAAGCCGAACATGAAGGCGCCGACCAAAACTGAAACGCCGACGGCGCCATATTCGCCGTGGACCGGCTGGCCGAACAACGTGCCATGCGCCAAGGTCGGAAAGAACAGCACGACCGCCGCAGCCAGCATCACCATTTGCGCGCGCAGACCTGCGCCCCGACCATTGGCGATAAAGACGCGCCAAGCCGAAGTAAAACCGAACAGCGCGTGATAGAGCACGACGCCGAGCGCACCGCCGAGCACGAACAAGGCGCCGTGCCGCCAGCCATAGGCTTCGGCAAGCGCGATCGCGCCGGCGCCAAGCACGGCGGAAGCCAAGATAACCACCCAGCCATTGACGTTCGGCGCAGCGCCGCGCTCACGGGCAAGAAGAGTTGCGTCGACTGAAAGATCGGTCATGGGAATACTCATTCGCTCCGGAATTTGAAGATCCGGATGTGGGTCCCATGATCTAGGACCGCCGCCCGGCTGTTCCAAGCCGGCGGCATCTCTTTGTTGAGCCGGCTGCGACCGTCTCCTTCTACTCCAGACCGCGAGCGTAGAAAACCGTTCCGGCCAGGTCGCGCTAGGACGCCAGAGGACTTGAAAACGGGCCGCCCTTCCGGGCGGCCTTTTTTGCAATGGCCCGGCGGCGCTTAGCCCCAGCGGATCGCGATCGCGCCCCCGATCGAGCGGGGACGGGTGCGGAGCGCGTGACCGTCGTTGCCGGATTCGACGACCCAGCGGCCGTTTTCCTGGCCGACGATCTTGCCGACGTGATGCGCCCAGACGATGACGGCGCCGATGCCCGCCGGTCCGGGTCTGCCCCAATGCGACCAGTTGCGGGCAAGATTGTACGACGGTCCCGGGT
>JBAPZR010000032.1:0-6657 GCA_049285335.1 Xanthobacteraceae bacterium
AAATCGCCGCCTGGGAGCACGACCGCAATGCCAACCACACCAAAGCCGACTGGCAATTCACCACCAAAAATGCCCGCATCAGACTCAAGCATCTATACCCTTCAATCTGACTGAATCAGCCGACTAGGCTGGTCGCCACGCTAGGCTATTTCGCAGGTGCGACCTCTTTGACCGGCGTTTCTTCGACGTCGGTCTTTTCGCTTTGTTTATTGGCCTGGCTCAAAAGCTTGGCGATGACTTCACCGCGCTGCTCTTGCTTATTCCGAGCTTCCTGCGCCTTCCTCAGTTCGTCGAAGAGCTTGTAGTCCATTTCCCAGCACATTAAATCCTCCATCCGTGAGGAACAAAGGGAACGAGTGCGATCAGACCACAATTCCAAGCGGCTTGCGAGCCTTGCACACTAACCTGTGATCGCTTAGGCGTTTGAGCCTTGGGATTCGACATCGAGATGGAGAAGATGCTTGCCCAACCGGCAAATCGAGGACGACACGACACGCGCGACGGCGCATCTACCCGGCTTGGCGATTGAGATCATTCACCGTAGGTCGCCGGATGCCGATGCCGAGCAGATTTCAATTCATCTGCAGGCGGCGCCTTCATTCGACGTCAAGGTTTGATATTTTTTCCGCCAATAAATAATTAGGCAAATGACTTAAATTCCGCAAAAATGTGTTCTGCAGGGATGTCGCTGCCGTCCCACGCTGCCTCGGATTCGGCTCCGGCGATTCCAACGAGCGCCAAGCTCATGCCGTCGGGATCGGTGAAGGATAAGACTGGCTCGCCGAAACGCTTTTCGAGTGCCTCGGCGCCGACGTCGAAGTTCTCGTCCTATTGCATGTCAGCTTTTGGTTTTCGGCAAATCGGCGCTAAAATCAAATCTCAATAGGCGCGCGAAGCATCGCAGCGAACATCGCCAAGCTGCCGGAGCAATTGCGCAACAAGGCCGGCAACTTAAATGCCTCGCCGAACTGGACCATTGCCGGAACGGGCTAACCCTTTCTCCCGGCGTTTTCTGCCGCTCTCGTTGCGCACTCACTTCCTATGGCCCAACGGATTGAATCTCAATCAGCGCCATCGGCACGGTGAGCCTGCGCATACATTGCGACGATTTGGTTGCGCGTGCGCCCGGCGTGAGTACTGCGTCCGACTTGAACTGCCAGCAAGGCCTGCGTGTGCTCGAGGTCTGTCACAAGCCCGACCAGCGTTCGCCGGTCGTGATATCGTGGGGCCGCGCGCGCTAACGATCACGCAGCACAAAATTTATTCTTCGAGGTGCCCTAATGAGCAAGTGTCCACATTCAAACGTTCGCTGCCTGAGCGAATTCGAACTGATCCGAAAGTACCGCTGTGAAAGCTGCGGCGCTATCATGATGTGCGCATGCGACGAGAGCATCGGACGAAAATTCCTCGCCCGACAGCTTGAGTTCGGCGTCGAGCTGGACACCAAGCGAGCAGTTCCGGTCACGGCGGGATTTCAACCAAAAGTGTGCGAGGAATGTCGTGGCCTCCCGCTCACGCCGCATCCAATGGCGGCGAGTCTCGGTCGCACCTCAAAAATTGCGCGATACTATTGGCGTGAACTCCGCTTCGAGGCCATGAAACGCTTCGAGGTGTGGTCGCAGTCCCAAGGCCCTGGTGACCGAACGCCCGCCGAAGACGCAGAATTAAAGAAAAAGATTAAGCGCGACGTCCTTGAGGAACTAAAATCGCTGCACCGCCTAAGTATACGTTCTCGAAGAACCGGCCGCGTCAGATCATCGACAAATACGGCGTTGAGGTTGTGCCGCTTAACGGTGACCTTCCCGCGTGACGATCAATTTTTGACGTATTTCTTGACGTCATTATTCTCCGTGAAGCCCCCGAACACGTTGATTAAGGGTCGGTGGCGTAGCGAGTCCGATGACTGATGACCGGTCAGTGCGTGGGATCAGTTCCAACGCAGTAAATACCTTTCCAGCCGCCCTGCAATACCGAAGATGAGCAACACTACCACCAAGATCAGAAAAATCAGAGCAAACATCAGCGCGGCGTTGTAAGTGCTCTGCGCAAACGACAGGAGGTAACCGAGTCCGCGCGTCGCCGCGACGAACTCTCCCACCAGGGCGCCAGTGAAAGCAAAGCCGACCGCAATTTTTAGATTACTCAGTACCCACGCCGCGACTGACGGCAAGTACACATGTCGCACAAGCGCCCAGCGGTCGCCGCCAAGTGTGACGACGCGCTCGACAAGCCGGCGATCCACCTGCCGAATTCCGGTGAACACCGTGAAAAAGATCAACACCGCGACCAGAATGAAGGATAGCGCAATCTTGGAGGCCAAGCCGATACCGAGCCAGATCACGAACAGAGGCGCCAGGATCACGCGTGGGATAGCATTGAAGACACTCATCACCGGCTCGAGCAGTTCCGCAGCGAAGGGAACTAGAGCCGCGACCACACCGAGCAGGATGCCGACCAAAATGCCGAGCGCGAGACCGCCAAGAGCGGCGGTGAACGTTGCTTCGAGATGTGGCCAGATGCGGCCATCCGAGAACAAGTCGACTAGCGCCGCTCCGATCTGGCTCGGACTCGGCAGAAACAATGGATTGAGCATCCCGGCACGTCCGGCTGCTTCCCAGATCGCGAGCAGGACCACCAAAGCAATAAGTCGCGATTTTCGCCTCCTTCACGATCTTACCCTGCGTGTCCACAACACACACGCTCGACAGTTCCAATGATACGTCTATTCCTGCATAGTGCTCCATGGCTATCCTCCATCTCCGGATGCTTGGGCCCAACTCAGCGTCGTGACCCCGTTTCATCATCTATCGGAGGACAGCCACATCAATTGCTCGATCAGAGCACGGCCCATTACGGCATCTAGCCAACGATCCCAGCACGGTGCAGCGCAGCAGCCGTCCTACCACCGCCCTGGCCGCGTGAGGCCGGGCAGCACAAATAAAGTTTGCACCGCCGAGCAGTTTTTTTGACGCAAATCAAAGAATTATCAGCACCAATCTGTTCATTGAATGCGTCGAGTGAGGGGCGTCACGGAGGTATTCATGGGCAAGTTTGTTTTCGCAGTGGCCGCTTTGGTGCTTTCAGCGGGTGCCGCATCGGCCCAGGTTTATGTGTCGCCAGGTTATGGGTATGGGTATGGGTATGGGTCTGGTTACGGGTACGCAGGACTCTATGATTCCGCTGCTCCAGCATACGGCTACGCAGCGCCAGCCTACGCAGCACCGGCCCCATCAACGACCATCATTATCGTGACGCCAACACCGGCCTACACAGCGCCGCCGGTGGCGGCCTACGCACCCGGCTATTGGGGCGGATACGGGGGCGGATACGGGGGCGGATACGGGGGTGTCGGGTATTGGGGGCGCTGACGACGCGCGCGCGACACCCGCCCCGAACTTGGCATCATCTAACCGTGCCTGCCGTCGCCTGCTAAAGCGCCGCCTTCCGGCACCGGCTGGCTGCACGAAATCAAGCATGATGGCTTCCGGATCATGGCGCGGCGGGATGGTGCCGGTGTGCGGCTGATCACCCGCCACGGCAATGATTTCACGGCGCGGTTTCCGCCGGCGGTAGAAGCGGTCAGCGCGTTATCAGCCCGGTCATTCCTGTTCGACGGCGAGGCGATTGTCACCAATGAGCGTGGGTTGGCGGTTTTCGACCTCATCCGCCATCAGCGCCACGGTGACGATGCAGTGCTGATCGCTTTCGACCTGATCGAACTCGACGGCGAAGATTTGCGTCGCACGCCGATCGAGCTGCGCAAGCGCACCCTGGCCAAACTGCTGCGCCGTCCGCATGCGGGAATTGTTTTGAACGAGTTTTTTGAAGGTGATGGGGATGTTCTGTTTGCCCACGCCTGCAAACTTGGCTGTGAGGGCATCGTGTCAAAGCGGCTTGGCTCGACCTATCGCTCCGGCCGCTCACCGCATTGGGTGAAGGTCAAGAACCCGAAAGCGCCAGCGGTGAAGCGTGAGGCTGAAGAAGACTGGAGCAAGAAACGCCGCGCCCGCGCGCGGATGGATAGCAGTGAGGCGTACCATGGCGATGGACCTTATTGAGCAGGCAATAAACTGCAACGACGGCGACCGCACCGCCAAGATCATCCAGCGCGCACTCGGCATCGAGAGTGACGACGTCGCCAACTACTGCTTCCCGAAATCGTGGCCAGAGGGTCGAGAGCAGCGCGCCCGCATCATTGGTGACTGGCTGCAGACGGAGGCGCGCTGTCTGGCCTGATTAGCATATGATCGCACGCCACCCGCCGCCGGACCAATGCCTAGAGACGGAAGGAGATGCGCTGAGAACGCAGCGCATTGCGATAAAGAGGCAGAATGGGCACACGATGCGCAAGCCGCGCTTGCGCTCAGGAGCGCAGCGGCTAGCTGGCGAGAGCTCGCACGGCATTGGTTGGAGTTGGCCGAAGAAAATAGCAAATGACTTCCCGCCGCTTCCCGCCGCCCTGGTCAGTCGAGGACATCGGCGGCTGTTTGTCGTGAAGGACGGCGGGCAGAAGCTCGGGTACGTTTATTACGAGGATGAACCCCGTCGGCGGTCGGCGGCCAAGTTGCTCAGCAAAGATGAAGCGCGCCGGATCGCGGCCAACGTGGCGAAGCTGCCCGAGCTTCTTTCAAAAGGTCATTGATCTGAGCCATTGCACGGCCTGCTTTACAGGGATCCAACATCGAGCATAGCGTGACAACACCTGTCACCCAAAACAGCAAAGCCGCCGGCTGCGCCTAGGAATCTAGAGGATCATCACATTGTCCAAGCTCGGACGCGATGATAGAGATCGCCCAAATCCCTGGCTGAGGCCAAGGGTTTCAACCTCCCGCACACCGAGTCTGACAAGTTGGGTCTTTTTTTCTGATCTTCTTCGATCTCACGGGCGAACGCGCGGCTGTGGATTATTCGTCGGAGTTGTTCACCTTCCTTTGTGCGCTCGACGCGGCTCCATGACCGTCTCCTGGCCGGTATTCTTTGGCTCCGCTGCCGCGCTGTTTGTGTCACTCAACGCGGTGTTCGGCTTCCCTTATTCCCTTGGTCATGAGCCGGGTCGCCAACGCCGCCCAGAATGGACGCTCGCCTATTTCTACTTCTCAATCGAGACGCTGGCGACGGTTGGCTATGGCGACATGCATCCGCAGACTAATTACGGGCATCTGATCGCGACGATCGAAATCTTCACCGACATGTCTTTCCTTGCGGTAATGACCGGGCTGTTTTTTGCTCGCTTCTCGCGTCCGCGCGCCCGTTTCGAGTTCGCCAATAACGCCGTGATCACCAGCCACGAAGGGCGACGAACGCTGATGATCCGCATGGCGAACGTACGGCGGCAGCTGTCAGAGCAGCCTAGTTCGGCTTAGCGCTGCGACTCCGCGTCGTTGCCACGTCCTGGTGAGTCAACGCGGTAATAGTCCCAGTTGTTGGCGGTGGGATCAAAGCCATAGACGCTATAGTAACCATAGAAGCCAGGAGGCGCGGCGTAGGGCTGCGGCGCATAGGGCACACGGTAGCTATAGTATCCAGGAGCATAGCCGTATGGCGCGCTTGGATAGACGTAGACCTGTGCCCACGCCGTCGAAGTGGCAATCGCCAGGAATCCGGCTGCGATCAGAAGCTTTTTCATGGTTTGCTCTCCATCTTTGATGCCCGCTTCTGAAGCAACGACAGGCGGCGTCGTCCGTTCGCTCACAAGATAGATACGTGGCGAAGCTGCCGAACCTGTTGCGAGAGGCTTAATCCCAACCATCAACCCACAACCCGGCCACATAAGAATACCGATAGCAGCCGCTGCGGATGCCAAACCAACAAGTAGTCCTTTCCATTTCTCGGCAAGCGTGAGTTTGGTCGGCTCGGTCTTGTGCATTCTAAGTGCTTCTTCATCAACGGCGTTGCCGTGCTCATCTTCGATCCAAGCCGTGTATCCCTTGGTTTGTTGATCCTGAACAATCTCAAGGGCGAGATCAGGGTCGTAGGTTTCGGTTTTGATGATCCAAGCGCTCACAGATATGCCTCGGCGGACAAAGAATAATAAACCATGGTGGGTCAATCCGAACTTTGATTAGGATCAAACCTAACGAGGCGCGGCGGATTGCGGCCAACTTCGCCAAGCTGCCGGAGCTATTGAAAAACCCACCGGCTTCCGAGACATCGGCCTTCAACAAGATCCGCAAAAGGGTGGAGCGACAACCGGATCATCGAAGCCCTGGAGACCAGTCCATCCATGGTTTACCGCGCGCGCAAACAACTGGTGGAAGAAGGCTTGGAGGCCGTGTTGAGCCGCAAGCCGCGCCCGATGCCTGCCGTTGCTCGAATTTTCGACGGCGAGAAGGAGGCTAAACTGATTGCCTTGGCCTGTTCCAAGCCCCCCAAGGGACGCGCACGCTGGACCTCGCGGTTGTTGGAGAACAAGGTCGTGGAACTCGGCATCGTCGATCGCGCCAGCGACAGCACGATTGGGCGCGCGCTCAAAAGAACACTCTTCAACCCCATCGCCGCCAGTGCTGGGTCATCCCGCCGAAGGCCAACAGCGCGTTCGTAGCCGCCATGGAAGACGTGCTGGCCGTCTACACGCGGCCACGCGACGGCGATTGTCCGCTGGTTTGCCTCGACGAGACCTCGAAGCAACTCGTTGCCGAGACGCGCGTGCCGATGCCG
>JBAPZR010000033.1:0-10040 GCA_049285335.1 Xanthobacteraceae bacterium
GCCGCGCGTTGCGCGCGCTCTTCCTCGGCGATCAGTGCTTCGCGGTCGGCGACCGGGATCTGATAATAGTCGGGATGGACTTCGCTGAATGCCAAAAATCCATGGCGATTGCCGCCGTAATCGACGAAGGCGGCCTGCAGCGACGGCTCAACGCGCGTCACTTTCGCCAGATAGATATTGCCCCGAAGCTGCTTGCGTTGCGCGGATTCAAAGTCGAATTCTTCGACGCGATTGCCGCGCAGAACGACCACCCGGGTCTCCTCGGGATGGGTCGCGTCGATGAGCATTTTGTTGGCCATTTGCAAATCTCGTATGGGTCCGCTCGTCCCCTCGCTGCACGCCACAGCGGCGAAACGCGAAGAGAGCGGCCCGATTTTCGGTGAATGGAACGGCTCGGACGCCGCGAGCACCGCAAGCGTCAACGGTCTGCCTGCCGGCGAGCGATAACTGAACGCTGCCGAACTCGTTAAAGGCAATCCTTGCTTGCGTCTCGAACATAAACTCCAAACCGCGATGGGGGGCGGCCGCGCGGAACGCGGCCGCAATTTCGCTTGGCGCTCACGATACGGCGCTACACCGTTCCAGCGGCAGTGCCGCTGATACGCGCCTCGCGCACGATGTTCCGGCCGTCCTCATCCCCTTAAGGGCTTTGGCATCGCCTACGCCGCCGTGGGTGCCCTACGTTCGAAGATATAATCTCTTTGAACGATTCTGGCACTGGTGCGGACCTAAGCTTTCGTTCGCCTGTCTCCCACCGTCTTGCAAGGGAGCCAATCTCGGCGCACGTGCCGGTCGCCCTAACGTGACGCCACCGGAACCTTTTACCGTCAGCGGACCTTTCATAAGGCCCCTTGCGGCGAATTGGCAAGTCACCTGTGAGATTGGCTGTGTTGAGCGGGGTTTTGCCCCATTTCCGAGGCCAATTCGCCTGACAATTAAGTTTCAGTTAACTACGCGTCTCTATTGGGGTAGGAGGGGCCTCGATGAGGTGGGAGCCGATGGTCGTCCGGGCCGCGCGCTGGGCTTTCTTCGGCCTGTTCGTTGCTGGTATCGGTTTGGCGACTGCCGCACCGATGCCGGCTCCGGCGACCGAGTCGGCTCCGCTGGCCACCGATGTGAGGCTCGGCGGCGATGAGGCGCAAACGCGCTTCATCATGGACTTGAGCCAAAAGATCGACTTGCACGTCTTTACGCTCGCGGACCCTTACCGCATCGTCGTCGACATTCCTGAAGTCACCTTTAAGCTTTCGCAGAACGCGGGCGACACCGGCCGTGGCCTGATCAAGGCTTTTCGGTTCGGCCTCGTTATGCCTGGGGGCTCGCGGATCGTTTTCGACCTCGTTAAGCCTGCCCGGGTCGAGAGGGCTTTTGTTATGGATGCGGCCAACGGGGCGCCGGCCAGACTCGTGCTCGATCTGGCGGCAACCGACCGCGAGAGCTTCCTGCGCAAAGTTGCGGTCGAGGAGAAGGCTTCGAACGCTCAGCCGCCGCAGCCGCGCGAGCCACAGGCGGCGACAGCCGATTCCCGCCCGCTCGTGGTTCTCGATCCCGGACACGGCGGGATCGATACCGGCACCAAGGGTCCCGGCGGCGAGGAGGAAAAGGACATCGTGCTCGATTTCGCCAAGCGCTTGCGCGGACGAATCGAAGCTTTGGGCAAATATCGCGTGCTGATGACGCGCAGCGACGACACGTTCGTTCCGCTGGCCGACAGAGTGCGGATCGCGCGCGACGCCGGAGCGTCGCTGTTCATTTCGATCCATGCCGATTGGCTGTCGCGCAAAGAGGGCGATGCACAGGGGGCTACGATTTACACACTTTCGGAAACCGCAAGCGACCCGGCGGCGGCGCGATTGGCGGAAGAAGAAAACCGGGCGGATGTTATCGCCGGTGTCGATCTCAAAGACGAGCCGGATGATGTTGCCGGCATTTTGATCGACCTCGCGCAGCGCGAGACCAAGACCTTTTCGGTCCAGTTTGCCCACAAACTGGAGGGCGCGATGAAAAGCGCGACCCGAATGCACAAGGAGCCCCTCAAGTCGGCCGGCTTTCGCGTCTTGCGCGCGCCGGACGTTCCTTCCGTGCTGGTCGAATTGGGCTACGTTTCGAACAAGGACGATTTGCAGTCGTTACTTTCCGATACTTGGCGCGACCGCACCGCCGACTCGATTGCTTCGGCTATCGACGGCTATTTTTCGAGCCATCTTGCCGGCACCCGCACGGGGTCCAATTGACCGGAGAATATGTCCTCCACGTGAGCCAACGGCCTCAGTTTGAACAAAAAACCGGGCGACGACGGGAACGAAAGAGGACGATCTAGCGGGGTGAGGGCAATACTGCCACACTGGCCCTTTATAGACGGTCCGGGCCGCGCTCGAATCGCGTACCGGGTGGCATATTGCTCTCAATGACATTGGGGTCGCGGTGAAATTTATCCTGCGCTTTTTCGGCTTCCTGTTTGCGGTGGGGACAATCGTCTTCGTCGTCGGCGTTGCCGCGACGGCGGGCCTTTTATGGCATTTTTCCAAGGACTTGCCCGACTATACTCAACTGCAGAATTACGAAGAGCCGCACGTCATGACGCGGGTGCACGCCGCCGACGGTTCGCTGCTCGCTGAATACGCCAAAGAGCGCCGGCTCTATTTGCCGATCCAAGCGATACCGAAACTCGTTACCAGCGCCTTCGTGGCCGCGGAGGACAAGAATTTCTATCAACATCCCGGCATTGACATTTACGGCATCATGCGCGCCGGCATGCTCTATGTCGAAAACTACGGCAGCGGTCGTCGCCCGCAGGGCGCCTCGACCATTACCCAACAGGTTGCCAAGAACTTCCTGCTGTCCAACGAACTGTCGTTCGAACGCAAGATCAAGGAAGCGCTCTTGGCGCTGCGCATCGAGCGCGCCTATTCCAAGCAGAAGATTCTCGAGCTTTATCTCAACGGAATTTACCTCGGGCTCGGCGCCTACGGTGTCGCCGCGGCGTCGCTTCTGTATTTCGACAAGTCGGTGCACGAGCTGACGATCCCCGAAGCCGCCTTTCTCGCCGCATTGCCCAAGGGACCGAACAACTACAACCCGTTCCGCCATCACGACGAGGCGATTGCGCGTCGCAATTACGTGATCGACCGCATGGCCGAGGACGGCTACATCACGGTGGCCGACGCCGAAAAAGCGAAAAAGGACCCGCTCACCGTCACCGTGCGTTCGACCGGCGCGCATATTTTCGCGGCCGAGTATTTTGCCGAAGAGGTTCGCCGTTACCTCTACGAGAAATACGGCGAAGACAAACTTTACGAGGGCGGGCTGTCGGTGCGCACCACGCTCGATCCGAAGCTGCAGATGGTCGCGCGACAGGCCATGGTCAATGGTCTCGTCAATTTCGACGAAGGCCAAGGGTATCGCGGCGCCGTCACCACGATCGACGTCAACGGCGATTGGGGCGTCAAGCTCGCCGATGTGAAGTCGCTTGACGACATCGATCCCTGGCGCATGGCGGTGGTGCTTCAGGTCGACGATCAATCGGCGCGTATCGGTTTACAACCGGCCCGCGATCCTTCGGGCGCCGTCGTCAAGGCTCGCGATGTCGGTATCGTGCCGCTCGAGGGCGTCAAATGGGCCAAGCCTGCAACCGGTCCGGTGAAGCCCATCCAGAAAGTGAGCCAGGTTCTCTCGGTCGGCGACGTGATCTACGTATCGCCACTGACAGAACAGGGGCAGTATCGTCTGCGCCAAGTGCCGGAAATTTCCGGCGCCATGGTTGTCATGGACCCGCATACCGGCCGCGTGCTGGCTATGGTCGGTGGCTTCTCGTTCGATCAGAGCCAGTTCAATCGCGCCACGCAGGCGTTGCGGCAGCCGGGATCGTCATTCAAGCCCATCGTTTATGCGACGGCGCTGGACAACGGCTACACCCCCTCGACAATCGTCATGGACGCGCCCATCGAAATTGATACCGGGGCCGGCGGCGGCGGTATCTGGAAGCCGGAAAATTACGGCGGAAAATTCTTCGGGCCGTCGACATTGCGGTTCGGCCTCGAGCAGTCGCGCAACGTGATGACCGTCCGGCTCGCCCAAGACGTCGGCATGCCGCTAATTGCCGAATATGCCAAGCGCTTCGGCGTCTACGACGAACTGCCGCCCTATCTGTCTTACGCACTCGGGGCAGGCGAGACGACCGTACTGCGCATGGTGACCGCCTATTCGATGTTCGACAATGGTGGGCGGCGCGTGATTCCGACTTTGATCGATCGGATTCAAGATCGCTACGGGCACACGATCTACAAGCACGACACACGCGAATGTGTCGGCTGCGACGCCACCAAATGGGACAACCAGCCTGAACCGACTTTGATCGACCGCCGCGAGCAGGTGATCGATCCGATGACCGCATATCAGATCACGTCGATGATGGAAGGCGTCGTGCAGCGCGGTACGGCTACCGTAGTCCGCGAAGTCGGCAAGCCCATTGCCGGCAAAACCGGCACCACCAACGATGAGAAGGATGTGTGGTTCGTCGGCTATTCGCCCGACATCGTCTGCGGCGTCTATATGGGCTTCGACAAACCGCGTCACATTGCTCGGCTTGCCACGGGCGGCCATCTCGCGGCGCCGGTCGTGAAAGATTTCCTCAAAGCGGCGCTGGCCGATAAGCCGCCAATTCCCTTCAACGTGCCGCCGGGCATCAAGCTTATTCGCGTCGATGCCAAAAACGGCATGCGCGCTCCTCCGGGCGATCCCAAAGTGATCTTGGAGGCTTTCAAGCCCGGCACCGCGCCGCCTGACAGTTATTCGGTGATCGGGACCGATACCACCAATGGCGTGCCCACCACGCAAGCCAACCCCGATACCGGCCCGGTCGTGCGCAGCGGAACGGGTGGACTGTACTGACCAAGGTCAGCAGTTTTTGCGGCGCTTGCGGCTCTTGCAGCTCCGGCCATTGACAGCGCCTTTCCAACGCCTGATATCTGCCAATTGCCATGCGCGCCGAAATCACCGCTATCGTCGAGGAGATCAAGCAATCCGTCGGATTGCTGAGGAGGCATCTTTGACGTCGACAAGGCGCGTGCACGGCTTGCCGACCTGAACCGGCAGGCCGAAGATCCCAATCTTTGGAACGATCCGCAACGCGCGAGCCGGCTTATGCAGGAGCGCACGTCACTGGACGACCAGCTTACGGCATTGGCGCGGATCGAGCAGGAGCTGGACGATCAGATCACGCTGATCGAACTTGGCGAAAGCGAAGACGACCAGAAAGTCATCGCCGAAGCCGAAGCGGCGTTGCGTAAGCTCAAAGCCGAGGTATCGCGCCGCGAACTCGAAGCGCTGCTATCGGGCGAGGCGGACGCCAACGATACCTATCTCGAAGTGCATGCCGGCGCCGGCGGCACGGAAAGCCAGGATTGGGCCAATATGCTGCTGCGCATGTATGTGCGCTGGGCCGAACAGCACGGTTTCAAGGTCGACTATATCGAGGAAACACAAGGCGAAGAGGCCGGCATCAAGTCGGCGACGATCGAGGTCAAGGGCCGCAACGCCTATGGCTGGCTGAAGACCGAGAACGGCGTACATCGGTTGGTGCGCATTTCGCCGTTCGATTCCAACGCCCGCCGGCACACATCGTTTGCCAGTGTTACCGTCTATCCGGTTGTTGACGACCGTATCAACATCGACATCAAGGAAGCGGATGTGCGTGTCGATACGATGCGCGCGGGCGGCGCCGGCGGCCAGCACGTCAACAAGACGGAATCGGCGATCCGGCTGACCCACATGCCGACCAATATCGTCGTCGTGTGCCAGAATGACCGATCGCAGCACCGCAATCGCGCGCAAGCGTGGCAAATGCTACGCGCCAAGCTCTATGAGCTTGAGCTGAAAAAACGCGAGGAGAAAGCCGCCGCCGAACAAGCCGCTAAAACCGATATCGGCTGGGGCCATCAGATCCGCTCATACGTGTTGCAGCCTTACCAGATGGTCAAGGATCTGCGCACCGGGGTCTCAACGTCGAACACGGCCGCGGTGCTCGACGGCGATATCGATCAGTTCACCGAAGCGGCGTTGGCGCAAAAGGCGTTCGGCACCGGACCGAAACACGTCGAGGACGTGGAGTAGGGCGCTCGCCCGGCGGGGCGGATTTGAAATCCCTAAGGTTTTGCCGCTCGCGCGTAGAGTAACTTCAAATCCAAAATCCACGCTAGAATTGTAAACTTGCTACTGTCCTTTCGACCCTGAAGTTCGCCAAGAGCGTGCCGCAAGGTGTGGCGAACTTCGGAATCGGGACACTAACCGCCGAACAATCTGTCGCCGGCATCGAGGAATTTCTGCGGATTGACCGCTTCGCCGTTGAGCCGGGTCTCGTAATGCAAATGTGGACCGGTTGAGCGGCCAGTCGAGCCGAGTTTGCCGATGACCGCGCCGGCGCGCACCGTCTGCCCGACTTCGACATCGATTTCCGAGAGGTGGCCGTAACGGGTCGCGAGGCCGTTGCCGTGATCGATCTCGACCAACTTGCCGTAGCCGCCGGTCCAGCCGGCAATGGTGACCGTGCCGCCGGCGGTTGCGTGGATCGGCTCGCCAATCTCGCCGCGGAAATCGATACCCGTATGCATTGCCGCTTCATGCGCGAACGGGTCCATGCGAACGCCGAACGGCGACGTCTCATCGATTTCGCCGATGACGGGCTTTCGCAAAGGGACCTTCAGGAGCGTATTGCCGAGCGCATTGGCCTGCGCGCGCATGAGATTGACGCGAACAAGGGCGCGGCCAAATGACTGGTCGTCCGACGCCAATTTCACGGGCACAAAGGGACCGCCGGTTGCCGGCGCGGTGTCAGGCTTAAGCCCAAGCTCGGTAAGCACGCTGCGGATCTGCTGCGTCTTGCTTTCGTACCGATTTTCCATCTGGCTCACCGCCAGCGACTGCCTGCGTTCAACCCGATCGAGCGAGGCTTCCAAGCGGTCGAGAACGACCCCGATGCTCGATTGCTTGCCGCGATCACCGTGCGCTGTGCCAGGCGTCGGATCGCCGAGCGGTTCGGCGGCGGGATGGATGGAGCCCGTCGTGATCGGGTCGATGCCGTTGCCCAATGCGGTGGCGTGCGACTCCAAGAGCGCCTGCCGGCGCACCAGTTCGTCGAGCTTCTGTTCGAATTGCTCTTGATCAAGCAATTGCCGGCTGGTGGTGCGGTCGATCTGGGCGCGCAGCTCGGCGATGCGATCCTCATAGGCGAATTGTTGTTGCGCCTGATGTGCGACCAGCGTTCGCAACACGTCGTCGCGGAAGGCGAGGTATGTTGCCGAAGCGATTGACCATCCGGCGAGGATCACGACTGTGCCGACCACAATCCAGAAAACGACCGGTCCGAATCGGACCTGTTTGCCGGCATGGGCGAATGTGTAAGGCGCTTGCGTCGCGCGGTCCTTGGCGCCGCGCTCGCGCGAACCCCGCGCCTCGCCGTGCCCCGCATGCGAGCCTCGGACCTGTGCCGGATATTTAGGATGATGGATCCTAGCGGCCTGTTGCGACCGAGAGGCCGACCACTGCGACATTGCCGTTCCCATGCAAGCCGGGAGCGGATTTGAAACGGTTATGGTTAAGAAACCGTTGTTAGCTTATGTCATTGACGTTGCTGGTGACGGGTTTTCAAGCTCGTCTCAACTGACCCCACCATTCATTGTGGAATCCGGCAGATTTGAAAACCCGGATCGGGCACTGGTGTCATGACCGCAACCGCCTTCATCCTATGGGTTCTGATCGGCTCCATGCCAGCGCAACAGCGCGGCACGTTCGACGACTACACGCGCTGCGTCGAGGCCGTGTCGGTCAGGTCGAATCCTTACGATCGATGGAGCCGGCGGTGGCGTGGCAATGCCTACCGCGCCATTGATCTGACGATCTGCCGGTGGCCAACGCGCTTATGCCTTCCTGCGAAGGCGCAGCTTCCCGACGACCGAGGAGCTGAAGCGCCAGTAGGGGTCAGAAAAAATGCGGTCGGGTTTTCGCGCCCGCTGCGCCGAGGCTGGCTTGAGCCAGGCTCACGCTCATGGCCTGCGCAAAGCAGGTGCCACCATCGTCGACGCTATTACCGGCTTTGAGGATTTGTCGTCATCGGGATACGAGTTGCGTATGCATGTCAGGCGCGCTTTTGCCTATGCCGCGGCGATTGGCTGGCGAAAAGGCTGCGACCGCCCCAACCCGGCAAGTAAGGAGATTATCGACGAACTGCTGCCGAACGAATACCGCAGGCGAGAGGGCTGCGCTTCGCTCAACTATATCGACGCCCCCCGCTTCGTCGCCAGTGTTAAGGCACGTAAGGGGATCGGTAAAAAGGGTCGAGACCTTGTCACTACGGCACCTTTGCTGTTCCTGGTCTATACCGGCGTTCGCACCAACGAGGTGCGTCAGGCGCGGTGGGGGGAAATAAACTGGGGCGTTAAGCTGTGGGAGGTCCCCTGGGACCACCGCAAGCTGGGTCACACCAAGAGCAAGATTAGGGCGGTTCCGATCAGCGGGCCGATGCTAGAGGTGTTGGAGGGGCAGAAAAAGATAAATGGCGGCAAACCGGAAACCGACGATTTGATCTTTCCGGGCGGCGCTCGGAATGGCGGAGTTGGTCGCGGCGTAATCAATAGCTTTATCAAGAATACGCTCAAGTGGGACGTTCAAATTACCGTCCATGGTTTTCGCACCACGCTGAACACCTGGGCCAAAGCACAGCGGCCGCCTTATCAGGATATCTTCATCAAGGCGCAGTTCGACCATCTCGGCAAAAAGTCAGAGGACGATGAAGGCTGGCTGCGCCCGAGCATGGCAGATAAGCATTACAGCCACAGCGACGTTGACCCAACAATTGAAGGACCTGGAGCCCGGGCCGAGATGATTGAGCGCTACGGCGAATATTTGGCTTCTTACAAGGATTGCACCGATGAACAGCATTGAACCTATTCTCCTACAGATCGACCGCGTCGCAGACATGATCGGGAAGTGCCGGCGCAGCGTCTATCAGTTGATCGCCAGCGATCAGCTAGAAGCCGTCAAGTCTGGCCGCAACACGCTAGTGGTCTACGAATCGGTGAAGCACTACGTCGCTGGACTCCCGGCGGCACGGTTCAAACAGTATCCAAGCCAGATCAAGCGCGTATCAAATGACCGAAAAGAAGCCATCAGCTAACTATACCGAAGACGACAAGCTGCCGGCTTGGCATCGCTGGGAAGCTAAGCTGCAGGGGTGTCCGTTCTGTCACAAAATCACGCGGAAGCCGCCGGCTAAGACCTGTGGTTCGCCGAAGTGCGTCAAGGCATTTAATGCCGAGTACAATCGCGGGTACTATGGCAAGAACGCGGCGAAGATCATCGCGAATCAGAAGGTGAGGATAGGAAGTCGAGCTACACCACCGGAAGAAGGATATTGCGAGGCACCGCATCCGACCAAGCGCGGCAAGTTATGCGGCAAGAAGTTTGAAGCGACGGGCAGGGGAAAAGGCCGGCGACGGACTTGCTCGCCGGAATGCGCGAAGCGATTGCGGAACGCACAACAGGTTGCGCGCTATCACAAGAACCCACAAGCGAAGCGTGACTACAAGAACTCTCACTATGCTGCCAACTATGCGCAAACGCCTGGCACCACACGGTGCCCAAATCCTGGTTGTCGCAGACCATACGTCAAGCGCCGGAGCAATCAACATACGTGCGGCCGCCCATCCTGCCACGTCTGGCAATATCAGATTAGCCACCACGAGGAAGTCAACAGGAAGAAACGAGAGAAGCGACGGGGGAATCCAGTTCACGCCGCGTATCAACGGGACTACCGCGCAAAGAACCCAGAAAAATTCAAAGCCTATCGGCTAAGAATCAATGAGAGACAGCGGCAACGACGACGGGCGGCAAGGCAGGCTGCTATAGCGGCAGGCACATTCGTTGACCGTAGGCGCAAGCTTACCGATTCTCAGAAAGCCAAGATCGTCAAGCGACGCCGTGCCGGCAAGACGCTGAAGCAGATTGCTAAATCTTTTGGAATTCATTTCGCGACCGTAGCGCGGATT
>JBAPZR010000034.1:0-13623 GCA_049285335.1 Xanthobacteraceae bacterium
GGTCAGCGAAGCTTTCGTAAGGAAGATGCTGCGGCTGGCTGTCGTAGCCAGCAGCCGGGCCGATGCAGTGAAACTCAATCCCGCCGCTATCGCTCCCGTCAGTCGATCGAAACGCCGCTCGCTTTGATCGGTCCGGCCCACTTTTCGATCTGGCTGTTGACGAACTGCTTGAGATAGTCGGTGCCCGTGCGATCGGGGGTCACGAGGTCGGTGCCGATCGTCGCCATGCGGTTCTGCAACACCGGCGTATTCATGGCTTTGACGGTGGCATCGTGAAGTTGGCGAACGATGGCATCCGGCGTATTGCGCGGGAAGAACAGCGCGACCCAATTGTTGGCTTCGAATCCCGCAAGTCCCTGTTCCTGTGCAGTCGGCACGTCGGGCAGCACGGGCGACCGGCGGCTCGCAAGAACCGCGATCGGCTTTACCTCTTTTTGCTTGATATGCGACAATGACGTTGAGACGGCGTCGCAGAGATAGCTTATGCGGCCGGCGATCAAGTCCTGCATGGCCGGCCCCGAACCGCGATAGGGAACGTGCTGCACGTTGAGTCCGAGCGCCGCATTAAGCAGCACGCAGCCGAGATGGGTCGAAGAGCCGGCGCCGCCCGAACCGAACGACAGCTTCGAACCGTTGGCTTTGACGTAAGCGGCGAACTCTTTCAGCGTGTTCGCCGGAAAATCCTTCTGCACGACGAGAACCAGCGGTTGCTCGGCGATCAGTACGACCGGCGCGAAATCGCTGTTAGCGTTGTAGAGCGGCTTTTTGTAGAGGGTCTGATTGTAGGCTTGGGTCCCCACCGTGCCGAGCAGAACTTGATAGCCGTCGGGCGTGGCCTGCGCCACGCGCTGGGCGCCCGTCATTCCGCCAGCACCGCCGACATTTTCGACGACGATCTGCTGTCCGAGGATGTCACTCAGCCGCTCCGCGACGATACGGCCGACGACGTCGGTCGGACCGCCGGCGGCGAAAGGCACGATCATCGTGACCGGCCGCGTCGGCCACGGCTCGGCTTGTGCGTTTTTCATATGGGCAAATGCAAACCCGGCAGCGGCAAGCAAGACGACCAACACCAGGACGATCCATCTGGTACGCATGACTACCCTCCTCCGTACAACGCTCGCCTCGGCAATAGGGCCATATTGTTCCCAAGGCCATACACTATTTGCGCAAACCATCGGCCGCGGCGCGACTCGATTTTGTCCGCTCGTTCGTGGCGTTTGCGCGCCCGACGCCATTGCTTGCCGCCAAAACCGGCGGCTTGCTTACGGCGCGGACGATTTCAACTCACAAAGGACAAACTCTGGTGACAATGAGGCGATTTCTTTGCAAACCGCAAAAATCCGAGTGAAATCGTGGCAAATTAAATTCGTTTCGAGCCACGGTTGTCATAATTAATTCCCTATCTCGTGCACCTTACCCATTTGGCCCGTGCCGGGCCGCTACAATTCCATGTACGCGCGGGGCGGTAAATGCGTAGCCGTGTAGTTCTTGCCTGCCTGACGGCCTTGGCAATCGGTTTGTTCAGCGTCAATCTCGCCGCACAAAGCATACCGAAATCCATTCAAGAAGGTGGTTCAGACGCGGCCTTGCGCGAGAAGAAGAACGCGTGGACCGTCGGCATCGTCGGCGGCCTCCTTTCCGGAACTTATATGCGTTTCGTCGACGAGATGGCCTCGGTGCTCAACGACGGCGATAATCTACGCATTCTTCCGATCGTCTCTTACGGCGCGGCCTCCAATCTCGATGATCTGCTCTACCTGCGCGGGGTTGATGCGGCCGTGACGCAATCCGACGTGTTCGAGTATTTCCGCACCCAGCGCAAGACCCCCAATCTCGACCGCCGGGTTCAGTACATCATCCGGTTGCCAATTTCGGAATTGCATATTTTGGCGCGAAATGACGTCCAGTCGCTCGAGGATCTGCGCGGCAAAAAGGTCAATTTCGGCCCTGCCGGCACCGGCGCGAGCCTGACCGGCACTATCGTGTTCCAGCGGCTCGGCATCAATGTGAATCAAGTGCTCATCGATCAGCCGACCGCGTTGCAGAAGCTTCAGTCCGGCGAGGTCGATGCGATTGCACGGGTCATCCCCGCGCCGATCGATTTCTTCGCTAAGATTCCTCCGAATTCCGGGCTGCATCTGGTGAATATCCCCTTCACCAAGACCTTCGAGGACTTCTACACTCTGGGCGAGTTCAACAAGCAGGAATATCCTAATCTGCTCCAGGGCCAAGACCATATCGATACCATCGCAGTGCCGGCAGTGCTGGCGGTCTTCAACTGGCCGAAGAATTCGGACCGTTATGCCCGGGTCCAGCGTTTCATCGAATATTTGTTCAACCGCTGGGATACGCTGCAGCATCCTCCCTATCATCCGAAGTGGCGCGACGTGAATTTGGCGGCTACAGTGCCTGGGTGGACGAGGTTTAGCGTGGCGGAAGAGTTGCTGCAGACTATGCAAAGCCAGCAACAGCAACAGCAACAACAACGGGCTGCGTTCGAGACGTTCTTGAGCAATCAGCCGAATGTGCCCACGACCGACGCGGATCGAGAGGCTCTGTTTCGAAAATTTCTACAATGGCAGGCGCAACGCCATTAAAAGCGGGGAGATCCGAGCACATTCGACTTTTTTGACGGCGTGTAGGTAAAAGAAGGCGACCATGAATTCGCCGAGTAAGCATCCGGGAGACTCGGACTCGGAACCGGACTACGCGCCGCCATGGGCACGCGATCAAATCCGGCCGATATTCGCACACTCTGCATCGTTGCCCGTTGAAAAGCGCACGCCGAGCGAGCTGATCAGCGGCGGCGGGCGCGCGTTTGGCGACGATCCAGCTTGGCTCCGGCGCGGCCTCGAGCCCGATCTGGTGCCGGAGCCGCCCGCCGGCTTTGCCGATTTCTGGCCGATCGTGCTGCGGCTCGGTATCGTCTGCGGCATTGCTGCAATCGTTGCCGGCGCGGTGGTCGTGCTGTTCAGTGGCAAGTCGCCGGTTCAGGTTCAGGAGAGCGTGCGCGCCAAGACCCCACCGCCGTCGATCGCATCGACCAGCAGTGCGCTGCCGTCTGTGCAATCTCCCGGAATCGTGCCGGCGGTTCTCGATGACAAATCGGCGAACGCAGCCGATTCCGCTCCGCCGGCGCAAACGCCACCTGCCCAGCCGCAAGCCGCGCCGCCTCCAGAAGCGCCGGCCGCCGCTCCACCACCGCCGCAGGTGGTCGCGACGGCTCCGGCAAACCTGCCGCCAGCGAGTGTCGGTCCTTCTCCCGCGGCCGCGGTGAATCCCTCGGTGCCCGTACTTACCCCGCCGGCAATCCCGCCGGCCAGCGAGACGCCGCCGCCCGCGCAAGCCGCGCCAAGTCCGGCGCCAAGTCTTGTGCCAGGTCTTGCGCCAAGTCCTGCATCGCAACCTGCCGTTCCCGCGGCGCCCCCGCGGCCTGTGGTGACGCTCGACAATGACGAAATTGTCAGACTGATCCAGCGCGGCAAGGATCTGCTCAACGATGGGGACTTCGCCGCCGCGCGGCTGTTGTTCGAGCGCGCCGCCAATGCCGGCAACGCGGACGCCGCACTCGCGCTGGGCTCGACTTATGATCCCTTGGTTATCAAGCGACTTGGCGCCGTCGCGGTGACGCCCGACCTCGCCAAGGCGCGGAAATGGTATCAATTTGCCGCGGATCATGGTTCCGCGGCGGCATCGTTGCAACTTGCAAATTTAGCGCACGCCCACTGACAAGCGTCTCGGCCTCTGGCATTGCCAGGCTTTCTTGAGCCGCCACGTCGCTTAGCCTCTACGTCTTTTAGCCTCCACCTCTCTCAGCCTCCGCGTCCCTCCTAGCCCCATTGGCTCCTGTAGCTGCGTCCTCAGCGCAATCGTTTCAAACTGAATCGATTGCAGCTCTCGGTATTTGATGGAGCATGATTCCCGGATTACGGCCGGGGCATGCTTTTTTACGGATCATGCTTTAAAGTTACGGCCCTTCAGGTCGTGAGGCCAGCGTGACAAATTTTCGTGCCGCTTCTGGACTTCTTGTTGTTGCGTGCTGCTGCAGCTTCTTTGGCGGCGCGAATATCACAGGCGCGAGCGCCGAAGATCAATATCCAAGCCGTCCGATCACGATGATCGTGCCGTTTGCGGCGGGAGGTCCGACCGATATTCTCGGGCGTCTCATCGCGCAATCGATCGGCCCCATGCTTGGACAACAGGTGGTGATCGAGGACGTGACCGGAGCCGGCGGCACGATCGGCGCCACGCGCGCCGCGCGCGCGGACCCCGACGGCTATACGATGGTGATGGGCAATCTCGGCACCCATGCAGCGAGCCTCGGCATCTACCGTCAGCTCGCGTACGACCCGCGCACCGATTTCGAGCCGGTAATCCTGGTGGCAAGCACGCCGATGGTGCTGGTGACCAGGAAAACCCTCCCGGTCCACAATCTCGATGAGGCCATCGCCTATGCCAAAGCGCATAAGGGCAAGACGACGATGGGCAGCGCCGGCGTCGGCTCGATCTCGCATTTGACGCTGCTCCTGTTCAATCACTTGACCGGCGCCGATGTGACGCACGTGCCTTATCGCGGTCTGTCCGAAGCAACGAACGATCTGCTTGGCGGCCAGATCGACATGCTGTTCGATCAGGTCGTAACGGCGACGCCGCGTATTCTCGACGGCAGCGAAAACGCCATCGTGGTCACGATCCCGCAGCGCGCCGCATCCATTCCCGACGTGCCGTCGGCGAATGAGGCCGGATTGCCGCAACTGCAAACGGTGGCCTGGACCGCCTTGTTCATGCCCAAGCACACGCCTGCTGCGATCATCGCGCGCGTCAACGGCGCCGTCGCCAAGGCCATGGACGATCCCACGATCGAGAAACGGCTGACCGAGATCGGGGCCGATATTCCGCCACCCGAGCAGCGGTCGCCGGAAGCCTTGCGGCAATTGGTCAATAGCGAGGTCGACAAATGGATGCCGCTGATCAAGGAAGCCGGCATCGCCGCACAATGATTGCGTCGAGGAATAGAGCATGATCCCGAAAAAGCCTGCCCCCAGGACCCCGATCCGGGGGTGGAGGCCGGTTTTCGGAAAAAGCCTGCCCCGGACCCGATCCGGGGATCACGCTCTAAGACCGTTTTGCTTTGGGCCCATGCGAGCCGCGATATTGTGAAACTCAACGACGAAGAAGCGGCGATGCGCGCGGGCGAATTCGGCCCACTGCGGCAATGGGCGATCGAACATCAGATCAAGGTCGGCAGCTATCTCGGCGCGGAGGATTTCGTGCCGGTGGCGCAGGCGCATGTCATGGCCGACACGGAATCGCTCGGCCGCGCCGGCGTCGAATGGCTGGAAGGCTGGGCAAAGCTTCCGCAGCAGCATCGGCAGGTCCGCGTTCCGACCATTACCGACCCGCGCGGAACGGATTTCGCCCATGCGCAGCGGCTCAAGCAAGAGCCGTGGATGCTTGATTTGGAGCGCCGCGCGATCGCGGCATTCGAAGCGCTCGGCGTGCTGATGACCGACACCTGCATCAATTATCAGACGATCATGCCGCCGGTGCGCGGCGAGCACCTGGCCTATGGCGATACCGGTGTGGTGATCTATTCGAACAGCGTGTGCGGCGCGCGTTCGAATTTCGAAGGCGGTCCTTCGGCCTTGAGTGCCGGCCTTACCGGGCGAACGCCGCGCTACGGCTATCATCTTGAGGCGCATCGTCAGGCGACGTTTCTGGTCGAGCTGTCGTGGACGCCGCGTGCGCTCAACGATTGGGGCGCGCTTGGCGGCATCGTCGGCCGGCTGGCCGGCGACTACTCGCAGGTGCCGGCGCTCGTTGGGCTTGAGCGTGTGCCCGGGCCGGATGAGATGAAACATTTCGGCGCGGCGCTGGCGAGCTTCGGTTCGGTGGCGCTTTTTCACGTCGCCGGGATTACGCCCGAGGCGACGCATCTCGACGATGTGGTGCCCGCCGGCCGAGACCTGCGAACGCATCAGATCGGCGAGCCCGATATCCGGGCCTTGCACGCGCAGTATGCCAAGGACGTTGGCGAGGTCGATCTTGTCGTGTTCTCGGCGCCGCAACTCAGTCTCGTGGAAATGCAAATGCTTGCCGGCCTGCTCGATGGGCGCCGCGCGACGGTTCCGTTGCTGGCGGTGACAAGCCCGCAGGTCAAACCGGATTGCGATCGTTTGGGCCTGACCGCGCGGATCGAGAATGCCGGCGGCACCGTGCTTTCGGGCATGTGCTTTTATCAAAGCTACGCGCGGGAAATGGCCGAGGCCAATGGCTGGCGGCGCCTCGCCAGCAATTCCGCGAAGCTCGTCAATATTCTGGGTGGCTACGGCTATCGTCCGGTGCTGTTGCCGATGGAGGAATGCGTCGCGGCGGCGTGCTCCGGCGGCCGGCTTTCCAAAGCATGATCCGGAAAAGTGGATACCGGTTTTCCGAAAGATCGTGCTCACTCAGGGAGCTAAAACGAAATGCCGATAGACTTAAGGTCATTTCGCTTTAGGGGAGCGCGGCGATGACGAAAATCTTCTACGCCAGTGCCGGAATGGGCCGCAAAGTGCGGGCGCAGGCGCTGGTCGCCAGCGACGGCTTTTCCGCGCGTTACGATCTCGATCGCATCCGCGGCGTCTTCTCGCGGCCGGAGCATAAGCTCGCCGGGGAAAGCTATCGCGGCCGGGTGCTGGTCTTGGATGCCGCCAAGGGCGGTGTCGCCACCGCCTGGATGCTGCACGAAATGAAAGCGCGCGGCGTCATGCCGGCGGCTTTGGTCCTCAATCGCGCCAATCCGATCATGGTCCAGGGCGCGGCGCTTGCCGACTTCACCATGATTTCCGGGTTCGATCTCGACATCACCAAGGTCATTGCGAACGGCGCCGAGGTGGAGATCGATCCGCAAGCCGAGCGCCCGTCCATTCGGGTGCTGTGAACGTCCACCCGCGCGGCGCGGATGGGCAATCAAATCACTTCCTTCGACTTATCGTCGGTCTCGCCGTAGCGGCGCAGCGTCGCCGGTCTCGTCCCCTCATAGTGGCGTTCCAGTCCTGGAGCGATCTTGGCGTTCTCGCGTTCGAACAGGCTGTTGCCGGCAAGGTCGCTCTCGACCAGGAACGGGCCGAACTTCTCCACCTCGAGCACCCAGACGGCTTGCGCCAAACCAAGCTCTTGGAGCCAATAGACATTCACGACACGCTTGATGCCGCGGCCGAGGAGCGCGCCGGTGCCGTACCCCACCGTAGTGAGGTAGATGGCGTTATTTGGCACGAATGACCGGCGGTAGACCTCGGACGTCATGCCGCCTTTGCCGATGATGATGTTGCAGCCGGACAGGTAGAACCAGCCGTCGAGCCATTGCGCGAAACGAAATGACGCGGTCGCGGTCACCGCGCCGACCGTGTAGCTGCCGTCTGGATTGACGCTGGCCGCCGGCGAGCAATGGAAATTGGCGATGCCGAGCGCGTCCTTTCCGGCGGGCATGCCGACGCCGTCGCCGATGGCGCGCTTGTAGACGCCTTCGCGCGCGGTAAACAGCCGCCCGGTGAGATAGGCGACCGAACCGATCTCCAATCCGCGCAGCGCCTCGGTGCGCGCCGGGAGATCGAGATGAACAGTTTTAAGCTCGCTCATGCGCTATTCCGCCGCGGCGGCGGCCTCTCGTCCCCACTCGACCGTTTCGCGGCGCATGTAGTCGGTGAACCACATCGGGTCGGTGCGGAAGGCTGCCTTGCCATCGGCGGCAATGCGCGCACATGCGCGGCGCGACGACAGGCAGAACATATGCACCGACATCGGCATGCCGCCGGTGTGGCAATAGCCGGCCTCGATGTGGCAATCGATGACCATCGAGGAGCCGACGAAGCCCATCGCGCCCATGCCGATGCTGTTGCCGAGCGCCTTGAATTCGTCTTCGAGCGTGGCGACGCGCGGATCGGGATTGCGCGAGCCGACAACCCGCAGGCAGGACGCCTGTTTGCCGAGCACCATGCTGGTGTCTTTCGAACCGCCGAGCCCGATCCCGACGATGGCGGGCTGGCAGGCAAGGCCGCGTTTGCCGAAACCGACCAGCGTGTCGAGATAAAATCGCCTGATCCCCTCGACGCCGTCGCCCGGAAACAGCATGCGATAATCGGTGCCGAACAATCCGCCTTTGTGCACGGTGGTGAACTCGATCCAATCTGCGTTTGGATGGAACGCATATTCGATCTCGGGCGCGTTGATGCCGACATTGTTGTTGTGGTCGGTGCGCCACAACGGATGCACGCGATTGGGGCGAAGCGGCACGGATGTCGTCGCCCGCGCGGTGGCGCGGCGCAGCGCCGCCTCAAGCGCAACCGGTCCGCCCTCGATTTGCGCTTCGTTGCCGATCTTCACATACCAGCGCGGCAGGCCGGTATCGCCGCACATGGCGCGGCGGTCCTCTTTGGCCGCTTCGTAATTCTCAAGCATGGCCTTGATCACGAAGGCCGACAGATCGCCTTTCTCGGTATCGGCGCAGCGCCGCAGACCTTCCAGATAATCCTCGGGAATTTCGATGGCGGCCTTCGCCATCAGGTCCTCGGCGGTGCGTTGAATGGACGAGAGAGGAATCATCATCTACCTCATTCGGCCGCGATCGAATCGCGCAACAGCGTCTCGCCGGGCTTCACGTGAGTGAAAAGCACGGGCTCGTCGGCGATCTCGATCCGCCCGGATTTCTGCCGCGCCACCGTGAATGTCGAGGTCGTGAGGTCGCCCGGTTCCGTGAAGTCGGAACGATAATGCGCGCCACGCGAATTCTCGCGCCGAAGTGCCGCAAGCGCAACGACGCGGCTGATCTCGCACAAAGAACGCAGATTGAGCCAATCGTGCCAGGTCAAATTGAAGCGGCGGTCGCGGTCGGCAACGCCGCTGTCTAAAAGTTCCGCTTCAATGGCGTCGAGCGCGGCGAGGCCGCGTTCCATTCCGGCGCGATGGCGCATTACGCCGACATCGTCCCACATCGTGTCGAGGAGCTTTTCGCGCAGCGCATTGAGATTGCCGGGCTTGCGCGAGAACGGGTGCTGCGCGCGGTCCAATTCGGCGTCGAGCACTTCAGGGTCGGGCCGGCGATGGCCCGGATGTTTGGCGATCCAGCGCGGCATCATGTCGCCGGCGATGCCGCCGAAGACGGTCGAATTGGCGACGCCGTTGCCGCCAAGCCGATTGGCTCCATGCATGCCGCTCGCATCCTCCCCGGCGACAAAAAGACCAGAGCATTCGGTCGCCGTGTTCACGTCGCACATCAGCCCACCCATAAAATAGTGCGCGGTGGGCACTACTTCGACCAGCCCGCCGGCAAGATCGAAGCCGCAGTCGCGACAGCGGTCCGCCATGCCCTTGAACTCTTTGGCGACATTGGCGGGGCCGAGATGGCTCATCTTGATGTAGACCCCGCCATGCGGCGTCGTCCGTCCGGCCCTCATTTCCGCATAAATGGCGCGGCTGACGACATCGCGCGTGGCGCGCTCCAATTTCGGGTCGTAGTCGCCCATGAAACGGTGCATGGCGCCGTTGAGAAGATGCCCGCCGGCCCCGCGCAGGCCTTCTTCCAGCACGGTGCCGGTCATGCGGGTATCGGGGCCTGCCAGCAATCCGGTCGGATGGAATTGCACCATTTCCATGTCGCGCAGCGGCAGGCCTAGCCGCAGCGCCATTGCCAACCCGTCCATGCTCTTGTCGCCGGACGGGGTGTGATAGCGATACATGGTCGGGCCGCCGCCGGTGGCGAGCAGGACGGCCTGGGCATTGACGAAGCGGAACGATCCGCTGCGCATGTCGATCAAAAGAACGCCGGCGAGCGCGCCGTCCCTGGCCGGGATCAGCGCGACGGCGCGGTGCTCCTCGAGGCGGCGGATCGGTCTGGCCCAGACCTGCTCCATCAGCCGGTTGATGATCTCGATGCCGGTGAGATCGCCTTTGTGCACGGTGCGATCGAAGCTCTGCCCGGCGAAAGCCTTGCCGTGCAGCGTGCCGTCCGGATTGCGGTCGAAAAAGCAGCCGATCTCGTTTTCCAGCTCGCGCACGCGCTCGACCGCGGTCGAAACCAGCGTCCAGGCGAGCTCTTGATGCGGCAGCCATTTGCCGCCCTCGATCGTGTCCATGAAATGCCGCTCGATCGAGTCGCCGGGATTGAGTGCCACGTTGTAGCCGCCTTGCACCATGCGCGTGCAGCCGCACTTGCCAAGAAGCCCCTTGCTGACAACGGTGATTTCGAGATCGGGATTGGCCTTATGCGCATGCAGCGCGGCAAACAATCCGGCGCCGCCGGATCCGAGGATCAAAATGTCGGTATGCAGGGGCTCGATGCTCATGCCACCCTCAAAACACGCGGACCAAAAATGCGAAAGCGACGATGGCGGATACTGCCGCCGCGAGCGTCGCCAACCGCTTCTGGCCGTCGCGCCAATCAAGGTTCTCGATCACGAGAATGCGTAGGCCGCCGAGCAGATGGACGGTGAACAAGAACACGAGAGCGACCTCCGCGAACTTCACCAGCGGCTGATCGGTCCAGCGCAGAAAAGTCTCCAGGCGGGCCTCACCTTGGATGGCAAGCCCAAGCGCCAAAAAATGCAATGGCAGGAAGATCGCGAGCGCAAGCCCCGAGAGCCGATGCACCATCGCGGCCAGCCACAATGCGTTGCCGCGATGTTTCAAATACCGCGCGCTCACGGCAGCACCACGGCCGCCACCGCGCGCATGCCGAGCACGGCCAGCAGGAGTCCGAAAAGAATTGCGCAAATACCGGCGCGCCGTTCCGTCAGCGGTAGCCATTCGTGAAGAACGTTGCGTACGCCGATGGAGGCGTGAATGGAAACCGCGGCGACGAAAAGTCCGTAGAATGCCGCCCAGGCGATGCTGCCACGCGTGCGCTCAAGCACGTCGGATGCCGACATCCCGTGACGTGTGGCGTAGAAGATCACGGCAATGTGGACGAGCACCAGCGGCGCCATGATCGCCGCCGTGGTGCGCTGCCAGATGTAAAGCCGAACATTCATGCGGTGATCTCGCCGCTCAAATAGGCCGTTACCGCGCGCCGTTTGAGGCCGGCAATGGCGGCGGTTGGATTGAGCGTCTGCGGGCAGAGCTCCTGGCAGGACTGGTGCGAATGGCACGCATGGCAGCCGCCGGAGCCGGATATCGCCTGTAGGCGCGCGGTATTGCCGCCGTCGCGTGTGTCATTAACAAGCGTCCAGGCGCGCGTGAGCGCGGCCGGCCCGAGATAATCGTCGTTCCAGCGCACGGTATCGCAGGCCGAATAGCAGATGCCGCAATTGATGCATTCTATGGCCGCATCGGCGGCCATGCGTGCGGGCGCATCAGGCCTGATCTGCGCGATCGCATCGTGGCGCGTCTTGGTCGGCGCGAAGACCCCTTTGGCCTCCTGCCACTTTTCGAAAAACGGTCGCATGTCGGTGGCGAGATCCTTGATCACCGGCAGGTTTTCCAGCGGGCCGATTTCGAGCCGGCCGCCGCGCGCTACTTTGGCCACGTGGGTGCGGCAGGTCCAGCGTGGTTTGCCGTTGACTGTCATGGCGCATGAGCCGCAAACGCCGACGCGGCAGGCGAAGCGATATGACAGCGTTGGATCGATGTGACGTTGCACGAAAGTGACGACGTCGAGCACCGTCTGGCTTTCGCGCTGCGGTACGCTGTAGGTTTCGTAACGGCCGTCCGCCCCGCCGCGCCACAGCGACACTGTAAGTTCCGAATGCATGCGGCCGATTCTCCTTGGGCGCCTCTCTCGAATACGAGAGCTTTGCGCTTATTCCGCGCAGTTTAGCAAGCGAGAGGTGGCCTACAAAGCCGGGCCACCCGCGCTATAATCGCAGGCAGACGATGGGGAGAACGTCAATGGCCGGGCTTGAACTCAGTTATGTCCATGGCGCGAGCGATCAACCGCTGATCGGCGAAACCATCGGACAATTTTTCGACAATGCTTGCGCAAAATGGGCTTCGCGCCCGGCGTTAATCGTGCGGCATCAGAAAGTCCGGTTTAATTACGCGGAGCTGCGGCAAGCGGTCGACCGGCTGGCCGCCGGGCTCTTGACGCTCGACCTGCAACCCGGCGATCGCGTCGGCATTTGGTCGCCCAATAACAGCGAATGGGTATTGACCCAGTTCGCCACCGCCAAGGCCGGGCTCATCCTCGTCAATATCAACCCGTCCTACCGCACCGCCGAACTCGAATATGCGCTCAACAAGGTCGGCTGCAAGGCGCTCATCCTCTCCGAACGGTTCAAGACCTCCGACTATGTCGGCATGCTGCGCGAGCTCGCACCGGAACTCGGCCGCGCTCAGCCGGGCAAGCTTGAATCGCCGCGCTTGCCGGCGCTGCGCTCGGTCATTTTGCTCGGCGACGGCTGGCATCCGGGGACCTTTCGCTTTATCGAGATTCCGGCGCGCGGCGGCGCCGCCGAAACGGCGCGCATTGCCGAGCTTGGACCGCAATTGCAGTTCGACCAACCGATCAACATTCAGTTCACGTCGGGCACCACCGGATTTCCGAAAGGCGCGACGCTGTCGCATCACAACATTCTCAACAACGGTTTTTTCATCGGCGAAGCCATGCGGCTTACTTCCGAGGATCGGTTGTGCATCCCGGTGCCGCTCTATCATTGCTTCGGCATGGTGCTCGGCAATCTGGCGGCGGTGACTCACGGCGCCTGCATGGTCTTTCCGGGTGAAGGCTTCGATCCGCTGGCCACGCTGCAGACCGTAGCAGAGGAGCGCTGCACCGCGCTCCATGGCGTGCCGACAATGTTCATCGCGCAGCTCGATCATCCGGAATTCGAGAAGTTCGATCTTTCCTCGCTGCGCAGAGGGATCATGGCCGGCTCACCGTGCCCCATCGAGGTGATGAAGCGCGCCGTCGCCAAGATGCACCTTTCAGAAATCACTATCGCCTACGGCATGACCGAGACGAGTCCCGTGAGCTTCCAGAGCTCGACGACCGATCCGCTCGAGCGCCGTGTCTCCACCGTCGGGCGCATTCAGCCGCATATCGAGGTCAAGATCGTCGATCCCAACGGCCGCATCGTTCCGACCGGCACGCCCGGCGAGCTTCTGACTCGCGGCTATTCGGTGATGCTTGGCTACTGGGGCGACGAAGAACGCACGCGTGAGGCGGTCGATGCCGCGCGCTGGATGCACACCGGCGATCTCGCCACCATCGATGCCGAGGGCTACTGCAATATCGTCGGGCGCATCAAGGACATGGTCATCCGCGGCGGCGAGAACGTCTATCCGCGCGAAATCGAGGAATTCCTTTACCGGCACCCCAAAGTCCAGGACGTGCAAGTGATCGGCGTGCCCGATCCGCGCTATGGCGAGGAGCTATGTGCCTGGGTACGCCTGCGCGATGGGAAGGCGGCCACCGCAGAAGAAATCCGCGCCTTCTGCCAAGGGCAGATCGCGCATTACAAGATCCCGCGCTACGTCAAATTCGTCGACGCCTTTCCGATGACCGTCACCGGCAAGATCCAGAAATTTCTGATGCGCGAAGAGACCATCGCCGAACTGGGTCTGAGCACGGCGAAAACCGCCTAGAGAGGTTTCCGAGGGGGAGGGCCTCAATCAGCACTCCTATTGGTACTCCCGCCCCCTCGATGG
>JBAPZR010000035.1:0-28394 GCA_049285335.1 Xanthobacteraceae bacterium
ACATGGCGACATGGCGAACGCCGCGCATGCGCGGCATCTCGAGGTTCGGCGTCTTCTATTGATCGGGCGCCTCGACGAGGCCGAGCGTGCGCTGACGACGTTCGATGCCGCGCGCTTGGATGCCCCGTCTGTGCCGCCAGCCTTGCGCGCCGCCCATGCATTGGTTGTCGCGGGCATCGCGACGCGGCGTCTGCGCATCAAGACGGCGCGCACCGCGCTTACCGAGGCCGAGCGCACCGCGCGTGATGCGGGCATCCCTGCCTTGATGGCGGAGGTCGAAAGGACTGCCCTTGTCTTGAACACACCCGCCGCGCGCCTGATTGCGCCCGGCGAGGAACGCACACTTGTCCTTGAGGAAATTGAAGCGCTGCTGGCTTCGGGGGCGCTCGTCGTCGATGCTTGCCGCCATATCGTGCGAGATGCCGACACCACGGTCTCGCTGAGGACGCGACCGGTCTTGTTCGCGCTCGTGCGCGCGCTCGGCGAAACCTGGCCGGCGGACGTTTCAAGAGGCGCCCTCCTCGCCCGCGCCTTTCGGGCGAAGCACGCCGATGAATCGCATCGCGCGCGGTTGCGCGTAGAAATCGGCCGGCTTCGCATGAAGCTGCGAGCGCTCGCCGAGGTGAACGCGACGACTCGAGGCTTCGCACTTTCGCCGCGGCGCGCCCCGCAGGGCCGTCGTGCTCGCGCCGCCGGTCGAAGACGAGCATGCGTCGGTGCTTGCCTTCCTCGCCGATGGCGAATCCTGGTCGAGCTCGGCGCTCTCGATGGCGCTCGGATCGAGCGCGCGCGCCGCTGGATGACGGGGCCGGTGCCGGGTTTCACGACAACCTTGTTACTCCCGGGCCCGCTCCCGAGCGATTAGTATTGGCGCATGAAACGATCTGCCGCCGAAATCATTCACGAATATGGGCCCTTTCCCGGCGTCGAGCGCGTCAACGGAGTAACCTACGACGGCCGACACGTCTGGTTTGCGTCGGGAGACAGAGTGAACGCGCTCGACCTCAAGAGCGGAGAGAAGGTCCGCGCGATCGATGTCGCCGCGCAGGCCGGAACGGCTTTTGACGGTCGTTACCTGTTTCAGCTTTCCGGCGAGCGCATCCAAAAAATTGATCCGGACACAGGCCGCGTGCTCGCGACGATTCCCGCGCCGGAGGGCGGCGGCTCGGGGCTCGCTTGGGCCGAAGGCACGCTCCGGATGGGGCAATATCGGAATCGGAAGGTCCATCAGCTCGATCCCGAAACCGGCGCGATCCTTCGCACCATTGAGTCCAACCGTTTCGTCACCGGAGTCACGTGGATCGACGGCGAACTCTGGCACGCCACGTTAGAGGACGACAAAAGCGACTTGCGGCGTGTCGATCCGCACTCGGGCGAAGTGCTGGAAACACTCGATATGCCGCCGGGCGCGAGCGTATCTGGGCTGGAATCCGATGGTGCCGATCGGTTCTTCTGCGGCGGCGAAAAGAGCGGCACGGTGAGAACCGTGCGGCGGCCCAAGCGCCGCGCTGCTTAGGGTCAAAACTCATAAAAGCTGTCGATTGCAACACCTACCCTATTTCCGAGCAGTAGCCGGTGCGATCGACGGCGCGAAGCGCGGTCACCATGGTTATGAGGCGGCTAGACTTGCGCCTTCGGATGCGAAACCGCGGCCGCCGTCAAGAAGGCGTGCAGCGCCGCCACGACCTGCGCGCCCTCGCCGACCGCCGCGGCGACACGTTTCACCGATTTGGCGCGCACGTCGCCGATCGCAAAGATTCCGCGACGCGTCGTTTCTAACGGATGGAGGCCGCCGCCCGCTTCATCACCGGTGAGAATAAAGCCGTTGGCATCGAGCGTGATGCCCGAATTGACGAGCCAGTTTGTGTTGGGCTCGGCGCCGATGAACAGGAACAGATGCCGGATCGGCCGCCGGACTTCCTGACCGGTAGCGCCGATCCGCCAGCGGACGGCTTCCAGGACGCCGTCACGGCCCTCAAGCCCGCTGACCGTGGCGCCTGTCACGACTTCGATATTAGGCAGACTTTGAATGCGATCGACCAAATAACGCGACATCGTCGCGGCGAGATCGTCCCGGCGCACCAGCATCCAGACTTTGACGCCCTGGCCTGCCAAATAGACCGCAGCCTGGCCGGCCGAATTTCCGGCGCCGACTAGCGTCACGTCCTGGTTGGCGCATAATTTAGCTTCGATCGGCGAAGCCCAGTAGTGCACGCTTGACGCCTCAAACATATCGAGGTTGCCAACGTCGAGTCGGCGATAACGGGCCCCGCTGGAGATCACCACGGAGCGGGTCCTCACCCGCTCCCCAGTCCGCAAACTCAAAGTGAAGGGCTCGGCAGTGCCGTCATGCGCGGCGAGGCTCGCCGCCTCGTCCGGGATTGCCATCTCCGCTCCGAATTTTTGCGCTTGATTGTAAGCGCGCGCCATCAGCGCCATTCCGCTGATCCCCGTTGGGAATCCGAGATAGTTTTCAATGCGTGCCGATGCACCGGCTTGGCCGCCAAAGGCGCGGCAATCGAGCACGATGACAGAGAGGCCTTCCGATGTCGCATAGACGGCGGTGGCAAGGCCCGCCGGACCCGCGCCCACGACGGCGACGTCATAGATGCGATCGGGATTGATCGGCCGCACCAGCCCGAGGCAGCGCGCCAGCTTATCCTCGCTGGGATTGTTCAGGAATTCTCCGCTCGGGCAGAGAACGATCGGCAATTGTCCCGGGTCGATATGAAAGCGCTCGATCAGCGCCTTTGCCGACGAGTCAGTCTCCGGATTGAGCAACTGGTGCGGCTGGCCGTTGCGGCGGAGAAAACCTTCCAGCCGCAGCACGTCGCCATTTTCGGTGCGGCCGAGGACGATCGGTCCGCCTACCCCGCTCTGCATGATCGCCATCCGGCGCAGAATCAAGGCGCGCATGATGCGCTCGCCGAGCTCAGCCTCTGCAATCATCAACGCCCGCAAGCGCTCCGGCGGGATGATCAGCGTCTCCGCGGCTTCCGCCGCGGTGGCATCCACCAACGCGGGACGGCCGGACAATTCCGCGAGTTCCCCCATGAAATTACCCTGGGCGTGCGTGATAATCTGCTTGCCGATACCGAGATGGTCGTGCGCGGTGACGGCGACCGTGCCGGCGAGCATAACAACCAGACCCGGCGAAACTTGGCCTGCGGTCATGATCCGTTCGCCGGCCGTAAACGAACGCACATCTCCGAACCGGCGCACACGCTCGATCTCCAGCGGATCAAGCTTGGGAAATATCTGATCGCGGCGCTGCTCGAGAATGGATTGTACTGGTGAGGCCATGCTGCTCCGCCGCACGCAATAACTTCGGTGATGGACTTAAACATGTGCCAACGAAACCCGGCAAGCACAAGGCCACGCGCTTCAATCGTTCGCGACCTGGGTCAGATCAGCGAGGTACAGCCTGTCGCCACCAACTGGGTGTGCATTTATAAATCGGGCCGGCACTGCGCTGTCAAAGCGGCCAAAGCGCGGATTTGACATTAGGCGTATATGCGCCTAAATGGGTGCACATACGCATTAATGCGGAACTCAAGAATCTCAACGATGTCCTCACATTCGCCACTGAAGCCGGAACAGTGCAACTGCTTTGTTGTCCGCTCGGCGGCACGCCATGTGACGCAACTTTACGATCAGCTGCTGGCGGCGGTTGACCTTCACGTAACGCAGTTTTCGATTTTGGTAAAACTGAAAAGGCTCGGTCCGATCACAATCAATGCCTTGGCCAAAGAGATGCTGATGGACCGCACGACACTTGGCCGCAACGTCCTTCCGCTCGAGCGCGAGGGTCTGATCAAGATCGAAGCGTCGGGCGACGACCGCCGCGCCAAGAACCTTCGTCTGACGAAAGCGGGCGACAAGCGCCTACAAGCCGCGCGCGCAGCCTGGGCGCAGGCTCAAGCGCGGTTTGAGACTTGTTTCGGCGCCAAGCGCGCCGCGGATTTTCGCGCCATGTTGCGCGCCGTCATTGCCAGCGACTTTTCGGCTGGACCGAGCAAAGAACCGGCGCCGGCGCGCGCAGCGAAGCTGCGCTGAAGGTGGAGACCGCTTCATGAGCGTCACCGCATTTGGATCGCCGGCGCGACGCGAAGAGGCAGCGGGCGCAAGGAACCCAGATTATGACCGACGCACGCTGGCGCTGATCGAGGGGCCGATCGCGGCCACGCTGGTGCGGCTTGCCGCCCCCAATGTGCTGGTGATGCTGGCGCAGGCGTCCGTCGGGCTCATTGAGATTTACTTCATCGGCAGGCTCGGCACCGATGCGCTCGCCGGTGTCGCGCTGGTATTTCCGGTCGTTATGCTGATGCAAATGATGTCGGCCGGCGCGATGGGCGGCGGCATTTCTTCGGCCATCGCGCGTGCGCTCGGCGGGGGACGCCGCGCCGATGCGGACGCGTTGGTGCTTCACGCGCTTGTTATCGCGCTCGCGTTCGGCCTCGCCTTCATGGTTGTTTTGCTAGCTGGCGGACCCCGGCTCTATGCCGCCATGGGCGGGAACGGCGCCTCCCTCGCCGTGGCAATCTCCTACTCCAACGTGATCTTTGCCGGAGCGATCCTGGTTTGGCTGTTCAACTCACTGGCCAATGTCATCCGCGGCACGGGCAATATGGCATTTCCGGCGGCCGTAACCGTGAGCGGCGTGGCGGTGCTCATCCCGCTGTCGCCGTGTCTGATCTTCGGTCTCGGACCGTTTCCGCGGCTCGGCGTGGTCGGCGGCGCCGCGGCGATCGTCCTCTATTATGCGATCGGCAGCGTCGTGCTTGCCGCCCATTTGCGATCCGCCCGAAGCATCGTCCGGCTTACGTTCACTGTCATCCGTTTTCATTGGTCTTTGTTCCGCGACATCCTCCGTGTTGGATTGGTCGCGGCGCTGATCACGGTACAAACCAATCTCACGATCGGAATTGCAACGAGTCTTGTCGGGTCATTCGGTCCGGCCGCGATTGCCGGTTACGGTACCGGCTCGCGCCTTGAATACCTGCTCATTCCGCTTGTGTTCGGTCTCGGCGGCCCGCTGGTTGCCATGGTGGGAACCAATATCGGGGCCGGCCAGCGCGACCGCGCACTGCACGTAGCGTGGATTGGCGCAGCGCTCGCCGCCGGGCTCTGCGAACTGATAGGGTTGTCCGCCGCAGCGGCGCCGCACGCCTGGCTGTCGCTGTTCGGCGCCGACGCCGCGATGATCGATGCGGGATCCCGCTATCTGCATATCGTCGGCCCCGCCTATGGTTTGTTCGGCCTCGGTATGGCGCTCTATTTCGCCTCACAAGGCGCTGGGCGATTGCTGTGGCCGTTTCTTGCCAACCTCGCGCGCCTGATCATTGCGGCTTGCGGCGGTTGGCTCGCCCTGCGCTGGACCGACAGCGTGACCGGCGTGTTCATCGCATTGGCTGCGGCGCTCGCGGCATTTGGCTTGATCAACGCCGCTGCCGTCGCCAGCGGTGCCTGGTTCGGGCGCGGCGCAAGCCGCCGGGCGGCAAAGCTGCCCGACTACGCCGCCCAAGTACCAAGAGGTCTCTGACAATGGCTGAAGCTAGCAATGTGACGGCGCCAACCCAATTCATCGACACCAAGCTTGAAAAGTATGCGTATCGTCGGTTCGGAACAGGCTCCGGTCTGCACCTGCTGTGTCTCCAGCACTTCACCGGCACGCTCGACAACTGGGACCCGGCCGTCACCGATCCGCTTTCTTCGGGGCGCGAAGTAATTCTCTTCGAGAGCGCCGGTTTGGGGCGTTCCACCGGAGAAGTGCCGACAAGCATTCCCGGAATGGCGGCGCAGGCGCTGGCATTCGTCGACGCGCTCGGCCTCACTCAGTTGGATATTCTTGGCTACTCGCTCGGCGGCATGATCGCCCAAGAGATCGCGCTTGAGCGTCCTTCGCTCGTTCGCAAAATGCTTCTGGTCGGCACCGCGCCCGAAGGCGGCGAAGACATCATGCATATGGAGAAACCGGAGCTGAAAAAAATCACCGACGATCCGAACCTTCCCGGATTGCAGCGGCTGGTGAAGCTTTTCTTCGCGCCGAGCGCCTCGAGCCAGCGGCGGGCGAAGCTTTCATCGCAAGGCTTGCACAACGCAAGCAGGATCGCGAGCCTTTATCAGGTGCTAATGTCGCAAAGGCGCAGATTGCGGCCTTTCGCGCCTGGGAAGCTTTCACCGGTGAACGCTTCGCCAAGCTTCGCAAGATAACTCAGCCGTGTATTGTGGCGAACGGAGTTTTCGACAACATGATTCCCGTCAGAAACTCCTACATGTTGAGCGAGCGCCTACCCAACGCCATGCTGATAACCTACCCCGACGCCGGCCACGGGTCGCTGTTCCAGTTTCACGAATCGTTCGTAAGGCAAGCGTCGATATTTCTGGAGTCGGGCAAAACCTGGCCCGCGTGAACGAACGAATGCGGATCGTCGTCGCCCCGCGAAGCCTTTTGTTCGAGTTTCGAGACGCGCCGTTCCAGGCTCTCGAGCATGGTCTCGACGGGATCCGTGTTGATCGCGCGATCCCAATCGAGGATGGCTCGCCACAGGCGGGTCATTCCTCGCTTCGGTGGTGCGGACGTATTCGCTGTCATCGCCAAACCTCCCGTTACCGTTGGTTCAATGCCCACGCGTTATGCGCTGTTTGGTGCGCAGCATCGGTTGCATGAGCGCTTCGGGCCCGCAACTGTGCGAAGATGATGCCGTGCGTGATCAAATAGAATGGAACCAGCACGCTCGGGATGAGTGACCACGGCAATGCCAGCACGGCTGCCGAACCGGCGCCGGCGTGAATGAGCTGCAACGGCGAACCATTGGCCGAGGTCACTCCGAGGGCGATAGCCGCCAAGAGATCAAGCGTGCCGAAAGCATTCCAGAGCCAGATTGCGCGATCGCGCAGCGCATTCGGCCGCATCGCCAATCCCATGACCGGCACGGCCAATAACCCGGTGATGACATCGCCCCAGCCGGCCGATTGCGGAAACGGTCCGCCCAGTTGGCCCGATCCAGCCAAGAGAATGAAGAAAACCCCAAGCGACCGCGCAATGTTAAGCCCAATCAGGATGGGCAACGATATCCGCAGAAGCGCGACGCGCGCCGCGGGAAAAAGGAGGCTCGCAGCGCCGACGACAAGCAACGGGACGGCGACGAATGCGCCGATCCAGGGAAAGGGCAGGCTCGTGTTGGCGAATACGCCGGCGGCAGCGACCGCCGTCGCTAGGCCAACCCACGCTCCGGCGACAATGACCATCGCCAGACGCGTCGCGGCGGATACTGCAATCCCGTTCGTGAAGGCGTTGATGTTGAGGACGATGACTGTAGTGATGGTGATCGTTCCGATGAAGTTGAGCATGGCATGGTCCTTTCCATGTATCTACACATTTCTGGCCGTGAACCTTGGCCAACGTTGCCTCAAGCCCCGCATCAGAATGCTTTCGCGCCGTTTCTCTAGATGCTGCGCGCCAGAGCGCGCAGCGCGTCGACCCCGGCATTGCCAATTGCCGCCGACGCAGCCTGTTGCGCCTTCCGCCAGGCCCCTCGCGCGGCCGTCACCGCGGCTTGACCTTTTTTCGTTGCGACAACGACACGCGCGCGCGCATCGTCGCCCGGACGGACGAGGACCCAACCCTTCTCCTCGATCACCGCGAGATTACGGGTCAGCGTCGTTCGTTCGAGGCCGAGATATTGGGCCAATTCGCCAATTCGCAACGGCCCACGCATGAGAAGCATGACCAGAATCGAGAATTGAGTCGCGCGAATTCCATGAGGGCGGAGTTGCCGATCGAAGGCGCGCGTGAGGCCACGAGCCGCGCGACGCGAGGCGAGACACAGGCAGTCGCCGCATTCCATTAGGCCTTGATCGTTCGTCATGATAATACGTGTAGCTACACTTAACTCTCTTGTCAAGACCAGGCGAGCGAACGCTTGCCCAGCTCCGATGCCTCGCTTGTGAAACAGCAAACCGCGTCGTACAGCAGTCTTCACCCTGCGGGCGCATGGCGCTTTCAGTCGCGGCGTCTGGTTCAACTTTGAGACGCCGCATCCACCGGTTACGACCTCAAGATCGATGGGCCGGACGGCCGCAGTTTCGGCGGGAACCCTGACGTGAGCGAAAGAACTTTTGCGGCAAACCCACTTCCATCGGCCGGCCAACGCGCCGTTGCGTTTTTGCTGCTCTGGCTCTGCGGCGTGTGTTTGCGCGTCACCGTGCTGGCTATACCGCCGGTGATTCCGCTCCTGCATGCCGACCTGCACATGTCGGAAACGGCCATAGGCTGGCTGTCGAGCCTGCCGCCCATGCTATTTGCGCTGGCTGCGATCCCGGGCGCCGCGCTGATCGCGCGCTTCGGCATCGTGCCGGCTTTGGTGATCGGCCTGTTGCTCAACGCTATCGGCTCGACCGCGCGCGCCGCGCTGCCGAGCGCCGCTCTCCTCTACGTTTCAACGATCGTCATGGCGGCCGGCGTCTCGATCATGCAACCGTCATTGCCGCCCTTGGTGCGGACGTGGTTTCCGCGCCGTATCGGCTTTGCGACCGCGATCTACACGAACGGGCTTCTGGTTGGTGAAACCATCGCCGTTGCGCTGACCATCCCGTTCGTGCTGCCGCTTGTCGGCGATAGCTGGCGGCTGAACTTCGTGGTCTGGTCGGTGCCGGTCTTCGCCACGGCCTTGTTCGTTATCGCGTGTGCGCCGCGCACGCATGGCGGCAACGGCGCGGCGACCGTGCGGCGGCTGTGGTGGCCCGATTGGCGGCGCCCGCTGATCTGGCGGCTCGGCATTATCCTCGGCGCGACCAATTCGATGTATTTCGTGACCAATGCCTTCCTGCCCGATTTCGTCACCGCCGCCGGCCGTCCCGATTTGATTTCGAGCGCGCTGACGGCGGAGAATCTCTGCCAATTGCCCGCGTCGTTCCTGATGCTGGGCCTCGCCGGGCGCTTGGTGAAACAGCCCTTGGCCTATGTGGCGACCGGAACGTTGGCGTTCGTCAGTCTCATCGGCATGATGACAATGAGCGGCGGATGGATCGTGTTCTGGACCGGCCTGCTCGGTTTCGCCAACACGATCACGCTGGTCTTGGCTCTGGCGCTACCCTCGGTGCTCAGCGCGCCCGAGGACGTGCACCGCACATCGGCCGGCATGTTTACCGTCAGCTACAGCATGGCCATGGTGCTATCGGTGATCGGCGGCTGGCTGTGGGACTACACCCATATACCGCTCGCAAGCTTTGCCCCGGTTGCGCTGAGCGCGCTCGCCGTCGTCGCGTTCGCATCGACCGCCAATCACCCGGATCATCCGGCGAATGAGAGCTGAAGCGCGAATCGCAATCCGGCCGCTGTCCCCGCGAAAGAGCGTTCCAGCAGCAAATAAACATTTTGCAAACGCAGCGCGCGCGACATAGCGCAAGCGGCTTAGCACAAACTGGTGACAATTTCTGCCAGGATGCAATAGAGAATTCACGCGCGAGGAAATGAGCGAAAACAAGATCAAAACCCAACTGCGAGCGCGCCCGGTGAGCGCGGATCGGCGGCGCCGACGTAGCCCTCCGGCGTGACCATGATGGAATTGGCCGACGTAAACGGCCGCTGCGGAACGACCTTGTCGCCGCGCGCCTGCAGCGCGGCGATTAGGTCCTGGGAAATTCCCGGCTCGGCATACACTTGATCTGGCGTCCACTGGTCGTGCACGCGCGGCGCCGAAACCGCCTCCGCGATATCCATGCCGCGGTCGATGACGTTGACGATCACTTGCAGCACCGTCGTGATGATCCGGCTGCCGCCCGGCGAGCCGGTGACGAGGAACGGCTTGCCGTCCTTGAGCACGATCGTCGGCGTCATCGACGACAGCGGACGCTTGCCCGGCGCCGGTTCGTTGGCTTCCGCCCCGGTGAGTCCGTAAGCGTTCGGCGCGTCGGGCTTGGCGGCGAAATCGTCTAACTCGTTGTTAAGCACGATGCCGGTGCCTTCCGCGACCAGGCCGACGCCGTAGCTGAAATTAAGCGTGTAAGTGTTGGAAACGGCATTGCCGAAACGGTCGACGACGGAAAAATGCGTCGTATTGCGGCCTTCGGGCTGTACGACGCCGCCGGCGCGGATGTCGGCGGCCGGCGTCGCGTGCGCGGGATCGATGGTGGCGCGCCAATCGGCGGCGTAGCTCTTCGACGTCAGTCGCGCGACGGGATTCTGCACCTTGTCCGGGTCGCCAAGAAACAGCGCGCGATCGGCGTAAGCGCGCTTCATCGCTTCGATCATCAAATGCAGCGTCTGCGCCTCATCGTCGTGGGCGAGATCGTAGCCTTCCAGGATATTGAGCATTTCGAGCAATTCGACGCCGCCCGACGACGGCGGCGGCATCGAAACAAGATCATAGCCCCGATAGGTGCCGCGCACCGGGACGCGCTCGATCGGCTGGTAGTTTTTCAGATCGTCCACCGTCATGACGCCGCCGGCCGCTTGCACCGCGCTCGCGATCTTCTGTGCGACCGGCCCCTCGTAAAACGCTCGCGGGCTTTCCTTCGCAATCGTTTCGAGCGTTGCGGCAAGATCGCTCTGAACCAGCCGATCGCCGGGAGCGAGCGCACCGCCGTCGGCTTTGAGAAAAATCTTCGCCGATGCCGGCCAGCGCGCCAGCCGCGCGTGCACGCTCGAAACCGATTCTTCCGTGTTGTCGGTGACGACGATGCCGTCGCGCGCCATGGCGATCGCGGGCGCGATCAATTCGGCCAGACTGAATTTCCCCGAACCGTATTTTTCCTCGGCGAGCGCGAGACCGGCCACCGTGCCCGGCACGCCGATAGCGAGCGCGGAAGCGCGCGACTTCTCCGGGTCGGCATTGCCCGAAGCGTCGAGAAAACTCTCCGCATTGACGCCCGCTGGCGCTACTTCCCGATAGTCGATTGTGGTGTCGCTGCCGTCGGCGCGATGGATCACCATGAAGCCGCCGCCGCCGATATTGCCGGCGCGCGGGTAAGTCACGGCAAGCGCAAAGCCGACCGCGACCGCGGCATCGACGGCATTGCCACCTTTTTGCAGGATGTCGGCGCCGACGCGCGCCGCCAGGGCCTCTTGCGCCACGACCATGCCGTTCTGCGCGACGGCACGCTGCGCATGAAGGCCATTCGCTTCCACACCGCGCTCGTCAGCGCGCGCGGCCGATGGCAGCACGAGAAGCCCGGCAAGCGCGAGACGGACAGCGCCTCGCAAAACGCTATTGTGAGAATGCATCGCTGGGGTGAACGCCTACACTAGAACCATAAATTTGCTAGCGTCCCTTCGATTCCAAAGTTCGCTAAGAGCGTGCCGCAAGGTGTGGCGAACTTCGGATCGGGACACTAGTGTTACAACATCGAGGGCAAGACCCGGTCGGGCGGGCGATGCCCGTCGAGGAAGGTCTTGATGTTGACGATGACCTTCTCGCCCATGTCGATACGCCCTTCAAGCGTCGCCGAGGCAAGATGCGGCAGCAAGACGACCTTGCCGGTCCGCGCAAGCTTGATCAGCTTGGGATTCACCGCCGGTTCGTGCTCGAACACGTCAAGGCCGGCGCCGGCAATGTCTCCCGACTCGAGCAAGCGCGCCAATGCATTCTCGTCGATCACCTCGCCGCGCGCCGTATTGACGATATAGGCTTCGGGACGGATCAGCTTGAGCCGCCGCGCCGAGAGCAAATGGTAGGTCGCCGGCGTGTGCGGACAATTGACCGAGAGAATATCCATGCGGGCGAGCATCTGATCGAGGCTCTCCCAATAGGTCGCATGCAGCTCTTCCTCGATCTCGGACGCGACACGGCGGCGGTCGTGGTAGTGGATTTTCAAGCCGAACGCCTGAGCCCGGCGGGCCACCGCCTGGCCGATGCGGCCCAGCCCGACAATACCGAGCCGCTTGCCCCAGATGCGGTGACCCAGCATCCAGGTCGGACTCCAGCCGTTCCACTCGCGATCTCCGATGAGCACCTGCGCGCCTTCGGCCAGCCGCCGCGGCACCGCAAGGATGAGCGCCATGGTCATGTCGGCGGTGTCCTCGGTGAGCACTCCGGGCGTATTTGTGACGGTGATGCCGCGCTGGACTGCGGTCGCTACGTCAATGTTGTCGACGCCGTTGCCGAAATTGGCGATGAGCTTTAATCGCTCGCCGGTTTGGCTGAGCACCGACCGGTCGATGTGGTCGGTGACTGTGGGCACCAGCACGTCGGCGGTTTTCACGGCGTCGACCAGCTGCGCCGGATTCATCGGCTTGTCGTCAGAGTTAAGGCGTGCGTCGAACAATTCGCGCATGCGCATTTCAACGCTGTCCGGTAGCCGACGGGTGACCACGACCAGCGGCTTCTTGCCCGTCGCCATTTGCTGCCTCTCGCCTCGAAAGCTTACAGGGAGTTTCCACCACGTAGGCAATTCAGCCTGCAATTGATCGCTTTGCAACACCCGTTTACGGGGTTGGCCCCCGTTCAGGTCTCCTTAACCCCGCTCGCCGACACTACGGCCGGGGGCGGGTTCTTTAAAATTTCTACCAGATGGCCGTGCTCCGAAAAAGCACGCCGAAAGACCCGCGGCTTTGCGGGCGATAACGGGAATCGGGCAAGTCGCAATGGCCTTACGAAGTGGCGGATCGGTTCGAGCCGCGATCGCAGCGCTGATCATGTTTGGCGGCGCGGCCATGGCATGGGCCGGCAACGACCCGACATCGAGCGGGTTGCCGGTTCCACGATTCGTCAGCCTCAAGGCGGATCGGGTCACGGTGCGCGGCGGCCCGGACAAAGCTCACGACGTCGCGTGGATTTATACCCGCGTCGGCTGGCCGGTCGAAATCACCGCCGAGTTCGAGAACTGGCGTCGCATTCGCGACTCCGACGGCTCCGAGGGCTGGGTCTATCATTCGTTGCTTTCGGGAAAGCGCATGGCCGCGGTGCAACTGAAATCGAAGACTGCCCTGGCGGCGCTCTACCGGGAGCCGGACGCCAAGAGCGCCGTGACCGCGGAGCTGCAAGTCGGCGTGCTCGGGGCGGTCAAACACTGCACTGGAACGTGGTGCCAAATCTTTGGCGACGGCTTCGACGGCTGGATCGAGCAGAACGAATTGTGGGGCGTCTATCCCGGCGAAACGATCGAATGACCGGAAGCGGCCCTCAAACGCGCGGGTAGCCGCGCTGAAGCCAACGCAATCGAATTTTCAAAGTGGAGTGGGGCGGCAAGGCCGCGCTGATATTTGCGTCTTTAGATCTGCTTCTTGCGGCGCAACCGCACGACTACGTCGATGCGGGCGATCTCATAGCCCTCCGGTGGCACCGGAGCCTTGCCCACAACGACGTCGTTCGAGGGGATATCCATCAGCTCGTTCTGGTCCTCGATGAAAAAGTGATGATGCATCGAGTTGTTGGTGTCGAAATAGGCCTTCGAGCCATCCACCGCGACCTGACGCAACAGCCCGACCTCGGTAAACTGATGGAGCGTATTGTAGACAGTTGCGAGCGACACCGGGACCTTGGCGTGCGTCGCCTCTTCGTAAAGCATTTCCGCAGTCACATGCCGGTCGCCCTTGGCGAACAGAATCCATCCGAGCGCCATGCGCTGGCGCGTTGGACGCAAGCCGACGTCACGGAGCTTTGCCTTCACGTCGTGCCACGGACAGCCCGTCAGGTCCGCGCGCTTGGGCTGAACCACCGGCTGGTTGGCCAGCGCCGTCGGCATGAAAGCGGTCGGAATCGGCTGTTTCATCATTAACCTATGGCACCTTCCCGCGGCCGCCCCGGGCGGCCGTACTGGCAAAATCAATATACGACCCCTTGGAACGTCGCAACCGCCGATCCCGCGAGGGTCCCCGTCATATTATGCACTTGCAGCATCATGGGGGGTGCGTCTTTGCCGCACTTTACCAATATGTTAGGGAGTGAGGTCTGGGCTGGAAACGCCGAGACTAGGATCCGCGGGATGCAGGAACGCCGCTCGAATTTCGAATATGAGGACCTCCTCGCTTGCGGGAGAGGCGAGCTTTTTGTCGAAGGGCCGCAGCTGCCGCTGCCGCCGATGCTGATGTTCGACCGTATTTCCGAGATTGCGGAAGTGGGCGGCGAATACGGCAAGGGCCTGGTGCGCGCCGTGCTCGAGCTTAAGCCCGACCTCTGGTTTTTTCCGTGCCACTTTAAAGGCGATCCGGTAATGCCGGGCTGCCTCGGATTGGACGCGTTGTGGCAGTTACTCGGCTTTTTTCTGGGCTGGATGGGCTCCCCCGGCAAGGGCCGGGCGCTCGGCATGGGCGAAATCAAATTGTCAGGACAAGTTTTGCCGACGATGAAGCGGATCGTCTATGGCATCGACATTAAGCGGGTCATGCGATCGAAATTGGTGCTCGGTATCGCCGACGGATGGCTCTCGGCGGACGGCTCGGTGATCTATCGGGCGCTCGATCTCAAGGTGGGACTATTCCGCAACGTGGAGCCGCAGCCAAACGGCGCATGAGCGGTCTCGCGGGAATCCACAAAGCAACAGTTGAATTTGGGCGGATCGTGCTCAAAAGAAAATCCTGGCGGACGAGGAAAACATGAAACGTGTGGTCGTCACCGGGATGGGCATCGTCTCGTCGATCGGTAATAACACGCAGGAAGTCTTGGCTTCGCTGCGCGAGGCGAAGTCGGGCATCGTGCGCGCCGAGAAATATGCCGAGCTCGGATTTCGCTGTCAGGTGCACGGCGCCCCTACGCTCGACAGCGGCGACGCGATCGACCGGCGCGCCATGCGCTTTTTAGGCGGCGGCGCGGCCTGGAATCACGTCGCGATGGAGCAAGCGATCCGCGATGCCGGGCTCGAAGAGGCCGACGTGTCCAATGAGCGGACCGGGATCATCATGGGGTCCGGCGGGCCCTCGACGCGCACCATCGTCGAAAGCGCCGATATCACGCGCAGCAAAGGTCCCAAGCGGGTCGGTCCTTTTGCCGTGCCCAAGGCAATGTCATCGACCGCGTCGGCAACGCTTGCGACCTGGTTCAAGATCAAAGGCGTCAACTATTCGATTTCGTCGGCCTGTGCGACGTCGAACCACTGCATCGGCAACGCCTTCGAAACGATCCAGGTCGGCAAGCAAGACATGATCTTCGCCGGCGGCTGCGAAGAACTTGATTGGACGCTGTCGGTTTTGTTCGATGCGATGGGCGCCATGTCGTCGAACTTCAATCAGACGCCGGACAAGGCCTCGCGTGCCTATGACGCCGATCGCGACGGCTTCGTCATTGCCGGCGGCGCCGGCGTTCTCGTGCTCGAGGAGCTCGAACACGCCAAGGCGCGCGGCGCGAAAATCTATGCCGAGGTTGCCGGCTATGGCGCGACGTCGGACGGCGCGGACATGGTGCAGCCGTCCGGCGAAGGCGCCGTGCGCTGCATGAAAATGGCGCTGGCGGCGGTGAAGCCGCCGATCGATTACATCAACCCACACGCCACCTCGACGCCGATCGGCGACCTTAAGGAAATCGAGGCGATCCGCGAAGTGTTCGGCGCGAAGTGCCCGCCGATTTCGGCCACCAAATCGCTGACCGGTCATTCGCTCGGCGCTGCCGGCGCGCAGGAGGCGATCTATTCGCTGATGATGATGAATTCGGGCTTCATTTGCGAAAGCGCCAATATCGTCAATCTCGACCCTGCCTTCGCCGATATGCCGATCGTGCGCGAGCGCAAAGATCACGTAAAGCTCGGCTGTGTGCTGTCCAACTCGTTCGGCTTCGGCGGCACCAATGCCTCCGTGGCGTTCAAGCACGTGGACGCCTGACGCATGCCGGGACTGATGCACGGAAAGCGCGGCCTGGTGATGGGGGTCGCCAACGACCACTCGATCGCTTGGGGCATCGCCAAGACGCTGGCCGCGCACGATGCCGAGCTTGCCTTTACCTACCAAGGCGAAGCGCTTGGCAAACGGGTCAAGCCGCTGGCGGCCTCGGTCAACGCCGATCTCGTCATACCCTGCGACGTCGAAGACATCGCCTCGGTCGATGCGGTCTTTGCCGTGCTTGGCCGTAGCTGGGGTACGTTCGATTTTCTGGTCCACGCCATCGCGTTTTCCGACAAGACCCAGCTGACCGGGCGCTACGCCGACACCACGCGCGATAATTTTTTGCGCACCATGCTGATCTCGTGCTTTTCCTTCACCGAGGTGGCGCGGCGCGCGGCCGCCATGATGCCCGACGGCGGCGCCATGCTGACGCTGACCTATAATGGCGGCTTGCGCGCGATGCCGAACTACAACGCCATGGGTGTCGCCAAGGCTGCCCTCGAAGCTTCGGTGCGCTATCTTGCCGTCGACTTCGGCGCGAACCGCATCCGCGTCAACGCCATCTCATCCGGCCCGATTCGCACGCTCGCCGGCGCCGGCATCGGCGATGCAAGAGCGATGTTCGCGTTCCAGCAACGCCATTCGCCGCTTCATCGTGGCATCACCTTGGAGGAGTTGGGCGGCGCCGCCCTTTACCTTCTTTCGGACCTTTCGACCGGCGTAACCGGCGAAATCCATTTCGTCGATTCCGGCTACAACGTCATAGCCATGCCCCATCCGGATGCGTTGCGGGCGGACCAAACGCAAGCGGTCGACGAAAGCGCGAAGTGATCAATCACAACTTCGCCAGATGCGGCATCACTTCGGTCGCAAACAGATTCAGTGAGCGCAGCGCATCGGCAAGCGACATCGTGCCGAGGAACAGGTACGTCAGCAGATAGTTGACGCCGATCTCCTCGACCTGCCGCTCGATCTCCGCGCGCACGGTCGCCGGCGAGCCGACGATCACAGTGCGATCGGCGATGCAGGCCTCGAAATTCGCTCCGCGCGGCACGTTCAGGCGCGACGTCAACCCGGTCTCACCGTGTTTGAACCGCAGCCAGTTCAGGTGCGCGAGGTGAACGTCCATAGCCGGCTTGGCGAAGCGGTGCGCTTCCGCATCGGTGTCGGCAACAAAAATATGCCGCTGCACGCCAATAGCCGCGCCGCCTGCAAATTCGGCTTTGGGCTGCACCGGTGCGCCGCGTTTTTGCAGTGCGGCCCTATAGGCGTCGATATTGGCTTTGGCGAAGGCCGGCGGGCCCAGAGTCACGAAGTGTAGGCCATGCTCGCCGGCCCAGGTCGAACCGACTTCATTGGATGAACCATACCAGAATGGCGGATGCGGCTCTTGCAGCGGCCGCAGCGCGATCGGCACGTCCTTATAGGTGAAGTGTTCGCCCGCATAGTTCAGTACATCGGTCCTTAAGCCCGCACTGATGCACTCGAACGCGTCGATAAAAATCTCCCGTGACTGATCGTGCTCGACCTTGTGGTACTTGAGCTCATGGGGCGACACGCCGCGGCCGATGCCGACATCGAGTCGGCCATGGCTGAGATGATCGAGGATGGCGATTTCCTCGATCAGCCGCAGCGGCGAATAAAGCGGCAGCAGGTAGACAAGCGGGCCCAAGCGCATGCGCTTGGTCACCCGCGCGACGGCGCCGAGATAGACGCCCGGTACCGGCACCATATTGAGCGGCGTCGCGTGATGCTCGGCGACATGCAGACAATAAATTCCGGCGGCGTCGGCCGCTTCGGCGAAACGCAGCCGCTCGTCGAACAATTGCGTCAGCGGCCGATCGCCGTTCTCGACATGATCGAAAAGTCCAATCCTCATTCAATCCTCGCTTGACCACTCCACGACTCTCGAACGTACTTTCGCAAAGCATCGACTTGCTGGCCGACGATCTATCCCGGTTTCGGCAAGCCGATCTGCCGACCCATGGCGGTGCAATCCGAGTCGGTCTTGAGACCCGCGGCGTGGATGCCGTGCACGGCGAGCTCCTCGTCGCGATCTTCGGTATCGCCAGTTACTCCGACCGCGCCGATCACCTCGCCGCTATCGTCGCGGATCAACATGCCGCCGCCTTCCGGAAAAATCTGGTCGCCGCTGGCGGCGACCAGATAGCGCATGAAGATCGGCCGCTCTTGCGCCCGCTCGCGGACCAGTTTCGAGCTGCGGCCGAGCGACAGCGCCGCATAGGCCTTGCCGTAGGCCATCTCGAACCGGATCATCGATGACCCGTCTTCTTTCTTGAAAGCCTTCACTTTGCAGCCCGACTCGACCACGATCACGCTCAAGGGGCGGCAATTGAGCGCCGCGCTGAAGGATCGCATCGATAATGCGTTCGGCCTGATTGAGCGTAATGGCGGTCACTGCGCACCCCGTCTCCGCGCGTGTTGTGCCACCTTCCGCGGCGTTATTCCATACAGGCCGATCGACGAATTCTTCCCCTTGCTTCGGAGCGTCGCGCGCGCCACATCTGCGCGGTGCCGAAATTTCCTGCCATAGCCGTCGAGCGCCTCGTAAAAATCTACAAAACCGTTCCGGCGGTTGACGGGATTTCATTCGCGCTCGCGCCGGGCTCGATCACCGGCCTCCTTGGCGGCAATGGCGCCGGCAAGACGACGACAATTGCGATCATCATGGGCCTCACCACGCCGACCTCCGGCCGCGTGTCGGTGCTCGGCGCTGAGATGCCGCGGCAGCGCTATCGCGTCCTGCAGCGGATGAATTTCGAAAGCCCATACGTCGAAGTGCCGATGCGGCTCACGGTGCGTCAGAATTTGACGGTGTTCGGCAAGCTCTACGGGGTCGAGAACCTGAAAGAGCGCATCGCGCGGCTTGGCGAGGACCTCGATCTCGCCGATCTTCTCGATCGTCCCACCGGCAAGCTTTCGGCGGGCCAGAAAACGCGGGTATCGCTCGCCAAGGCGCTCATCAACAATCCCGACGTGCTGTTGCTTGACGAACCGACCGCATCGCTCGATCCCGACACCGCCGATTGGGTACGCGGCCATTTGGAGCAATATTGCCGCGGCCGGCACGCCACCGTGCTGCTCGCCTCGCACAATATGAGCGAAGTGGAGCGGCTTTGCGAACGCGTCATCATCATGAAGCGCGGCCGCATCGAGGATGACGACACGCCGGCAAAGCTCTTGGCGCGTTACGGCCGCCGCACGCTGGAAGAAGTCTTTCTCGACGTCGCGCGCAGCAATGGCGGCGAGCTGCGCGAGGCCGCGCAATGAGCTCCCCGCACGAGGCAGCGCTGACGTTCTCGCCGCGCCGGGTGTCGGCAATGATGCTGCGCTATTGGTATCTGTTGCGATCGTCGTGGCCGCGCCTGCTCGACCTCGTCTATTGGCCGACGGTGCAGATGGTGACGTGGGGATTCCTGCAATATTACATCGCCAATAATGCCGGCTTCTTTGCGCGCGCCGGCGGAACGTTCATCGGCGCCGTCCTCTTGTGGGACATTTTGTTCCGCGGCCAGCTCGGTTTCTCGATTTCATTCCTGGAGGAAATGTGGTCGCGCAACATCGGCAACATCATGATGAGTCCGCTGCGTCCCTTCGAGTTCATCGCGGCGCTCATGGTGATGAGCATTGTCCGCCTGTCGATCGGCGCCGTTCCGGTGACGTTCTTGGCAATTGCATTCTTCGGTTTCAATCTGTTCGGGCTCGGCCTCGCACTGGTGGCTTTCTTCTTCAATCTGATGTTTACCAGCTGGGCGATCGGAATTTTTGTTTCAGGGTTAATTCTGCGCAACGGAATGGGCGCCGAGAATTTTGCCTGGTCGATCACGTTTTTGTTCATGCCTCTGACCTGCGTTTACTATCCCGTCGCGACCTTGCCTGCCTGGCTTCAGCCCGTCGCGTGGTTGTTGCCGCCGACCTATGTCTTTGAGGGCATGCGGGCGCTCATTATCGACAAGGTTTTCCGGCCGGATTTGATGGCGGAGGCGCTCGCGCTCAATCTTGTCTTCTTCGCCGCTGGCGTCTTTGCGTTCCTTAAGCTTCTGGAGAGCGCGCGCCGGCATGGTTCGCTGATGCAAACAGGCGAATGAGTTCCCCAATCGTGGCGAATGGACGCCATGTGATCCCGGTATGGCAGGAAAGCGTTGATTCCAATGCGCTATGGAACGGGAAAACTTCGATTTTAAATTTGACTGTATGACACACGAGCGTCACAATGCTGCGCTGCAGCAAGCCGGGCGAGGTATAATGCCAATCGGGGAGTTTGGGGGCGCGCCTGCCGCGCCGGTGGGCGGTGGCGTCCTGATATCGACGCCACTTTACTGGTTCTACGAAATGAGCCACGCCGCCCTGAACCCATCGCGGGCCTGGGCGGACCTGACGCGGCTTTATTTTAAGAATCCCGCCAATCCGCTGTCGTACACGACATTCGGCAAATCCATCGCGGCGGCTTGCGAATTGTTCGAGCGCTCCACGCGCCGTTACGGCCGGCCGGACTGGGGCGTCAAGTCGACAGTCGTGAGCGGCGAACGGGTGCCGGTTCAAATCTCCACGGTTTGGGAGCGGCCGTTCTGCAAGCTCCTCCATTTCGAGCGCGTGTTCGAACATCCGCCGAAGCGTCCGCAGCCGAAGCTTCTGATCGTCGCGCCGATGTCGGGACACTACCCGTCGCTGCTGCGCGGCACGGTCGATGCCTTTTTGCCGAATCACGAGGTCTACATCACCGATTGGGCGGATGCGCGCATGGTCCCGGCGGCGGACGGACCATTCGATCTGGACGACTACATCGATTACCTGATTTCGATCCTGCACACGCTCGGCGGCGATACGCACGTCGTGGCCGTGTGCCAGCCTTCGGTGCCCGTGCTTGCGGCGGCCGCGCTGATGGAAGCGGACGAAGATCCATGCGTGCCGACGTCGATGATTTTGATGGGCGGGCCGATCGACACGCGGATCAATCCTACGGCCGTCAATGCGCTTGCCGAAAAGCGCGGCATCGACTGGTTCCGCACCCACGTCATCACCAAGGTGCCGTTTCCGAATCCGGGTTTCATGCGCGACGTCTATCCCGGCTTCCTCCAGCTCAACGGCTTTGTCACCATGAACCTCGATCGCCACATCGAGGCGCACAAGCAATTGTTTCTCAACCTGGTGCGCGGCGACGGCGATTCGGCGCAAAAGCACAAGGAATTCTACGACGAGTATCTCGCGGTGATGGATCTTGCCGCGGAATTTTATCTGCAGACGGTGGATACCGTCTTCATTCGCCACGACCTGCCAAAGGGACGGATGACCCATCGCGGCCGCCTCGTTGACCCCGCCGCCATCAGACGGGTGGCGCTGTTCACGATCGAGGGCGAGCACGACGACATTTCAGGCATCGGCCAGACCGAGGCCGCGCATCGGCTGTGTGTCAACGTTCCGGACGACCGCAAGGCCCACTGGCTGCAGCCAGGCGTCGGACATTACGGCGTGTTCAACGGCTCGCGTTTCCGCTCGGAGATTGCGCCGCGCATTTCCGATTTCGTCCTGTCGATGGGCGAGGCCAATCGCGCCTTGCGCCGGCCCCTGAGCATTCGGGCGTCTCGCACGGGCGCCGTGCTGCATACCGTCTGATCACGCTTCCCGTTCACGGCTAAATCTCGCCACTTGTGTCTGCGATGTGGCATTATCGTTCCGCGATTGGATTCGGGGGTGCCCCATGCCGACGCATGCGCTGCTCTATCGCCGACCGACCGAACCTCCAACGATCGACATCGCTTTCGACGGATCGGTCTATCCGGTTCGCCTGCGGCGACACCGTCAGGCGCGGCGCTATACGCTGCGCATTCAAGCCGCCACGCGAGAAATCGTACTCACGATTCCGCCGCGCGGCACGTTACAGGAGGCGCGCAGCTTCGCTCAGAAGCACGGCGGCTGGATCGCCGCGCGGCTCGGCCGCTTGCCGCAGGCCGCGCCATTCGCCGACGGTATCGTTGTGCCGTTGCGCGGCGTGCCGCACCGAATCGCTCACCGCCCCGGGATGCGCGGCACGGTGTGGACGGAAACCGATCGTGATGGGGAGTGCCTCTTATGCGTTGCCGGGTACGCTCCACATGTGACGCGAAGGGTTGGCGATTTCTTGCGCCAGGAAGCCAAGCGCGATCTGGAAACAGCAAGCCGGCGATTCGCCCTCGCTCTCGGGCGCGACATTCGGCGCGTCAGCGTTCGCGACCAATCGAGCCGCTGGGGCTCCTGCTCGACCACCGGCGTGCTGTCGTTTTCCTGGCGATTGATTTTGGCGCCGTGCCACGTGCTCCACTATCTCGCCGCGCATGAAGTGGCGCACCTGATCGAAATGAACCACTCGGCCCGATTCTGGCGCATCGTGCAGCGGCTATTTCCGGATCATGAAAGAGCCAAGGCTTGGCTCGATGCCCAAGGCGCCGACCTGCATCGCTATGGGATGGCGGATCTGACGAGCGGTGAACCGACCTAGCGTGAAGCGGGGCGCGCGCGCGCGCGCGGAGTTGTACCCTGCGCCCATACACGCGCCGGACGATTCTTGACGTTCACGTGTCCCGCAGCTGAACCGCGAAAGGGCCCTTTGACAGCGCATTTCAGCTTTCCGCAGACCACCTGCGCGTTTTGCCGCAGCAAATAACACTAAACCGTGATCCGCATTGCATTCGCGGCGCAGGCCCCTATTTTTTGTGTCAAGGCAGGCCGGGCAGCGCCCCATCCCCCGACACCCCCGCTGTTCGGCCAAATAAGCCTATTTGAGGCAACAACTCTCGAACCCCAAGCGCTCTTTCGCTTGGGGTTCTTCTTTGTGCGACGTGGGCGAAGATGGAGCGCACGGCGATCTCCCGCACTTGCGGCGGCTCAATCTTTCGCGAGATCGCCAAGCAACCTTGCCGCAACAGTGAATTTCGAAACGGTGAGGCCGGAACCGACAATTTCGCGGAGCTCGAGCCGCACCCGGTCGACTTCGCCTTTTTGCGGTGCAAGCCATGCCTCGAGGGCGGGCGTGCCAGACTTCCCGGTCGCCAGCATGGCGGCCGTCAGCCTGCGTTCGGCAGCGCCAATCAGGTCCCGTGCGCAATCGAGCGCCAGGCGATCGAAATGGTCCAACACCGCTGTGCCAGACGCAGCCGCCGTCAATCGATCGAGGCGGAAAAACGCCGCGGCCGCAAAATAGGTGGCTGCGACTTCACCGATCGGTCGGCCGGTGCGGTCCGCCACCAGCACGATGTCGGGGGCGGAACCGATCACGCGCAAATCAGCCATGCGGACGGCGATCTCTTCGGGCACGGCGGCGGCGATCAGCTCACGTCGGCGCGCGTCCCGCGCCGCGGCAAAATCAGGCGGCAGCGCCTCATCGAGTGCTGCGGCGACTGCCACAATGCCCGCACGGTAGTGACTCACGGTTTCGGCGAGCCCTTGGGCATGATCGACGTTCCGCAAGAACCAGACGAGCCGGTCAAGCAGGAGGTCCTGGATCTCGGCGTAGAGAGCAAGCTGCAGAGTTCCGGAAATCCTGTTGTCGAGACTGTCGACCGCGCCATTCAAGGACGTCATGTCATAGCTGTCGCGCGCCGCGGCGAAGGCACAGGCGATGGCGGGGGACGCGGCGCCGGTCTCATCGGCGATGCGCACGACCAGCGACGGGCCGCCGCGATTGATCATTGAATTGGCGAGATGCGTGGAGATGATTTCGCGCCGGAGGCGATGGTGATCCAGCGCATCCGGATAGCGCTCGCCGATCGCCCGCGGAAAATAACGGCCGAGCTCACGCGCCAGATAGGGATCGTCCGGCACCGCCGATTCGAGTAATTGGTCGTGCAGGCTGAGCTTGGCGTAAGCGAGCAATACCGAAAGCTCCGGCCGCGTGAACGGCTGCAGCAGCCGGCGGCGCTCCGCGAGCTGCATGTCGTCGGGCAGGTATTCAACCGCCCGATCGAGCAGCCCGCGGTTTTCCAGTGTTGCAATAAGCCGCTCCAAAAAACCGAAATCCTCCATGCCGCGCCGCTCCGCGAGCGAGAGCGCCAGCGGCTGCAGATAATTGTTGCGCAGCACGAGGCCGGCCACTTCGTCTGTCATGGCGGCCAGCAGCGCATTGCGGCCGTCCATCGCCAGGCGTCCGTCGCGCAACGGGATGCTCAACGCGATCTTGATGTTGACTTCCATGTCGGACGTATTGACGCCAGCCGAGTTGTCGATCGCGTCGCTGTTGAGCCTGACGCCGTTGAGCGCGGCCTCGATGCGGCCGCGTTGAGTCATGCCGAGATTGGCTCCCTCGCCGATTACCTTGCAGCGTAAATCCTTGGCGGCCACTCGGACGCCGTCATTGGCGCGGTCGCCGACCGTCTCATCGGTTTCGTCGGACGCGCGGACGAACGTGCCGATGCCGCCGAAGTAGACGAGATCAACCGGCGCCTTGAGAATCGCGCGAACGAGATCGTCTGGCGTCACGTGCTCGCCGGTTGCGAACAATTGCTGCGCTTGCGGCGAAAGCCTGATGTCCTTGGCGGCGCGGGAGAAAACGCCGCCACCCTTGGAAATGATCGACCTGTCGAAATCCTCCCAGCTCGATCGCGGCAGATCGAACAAGCGCTGGCGTTCGGCGAAGCTGCGGGCCGGATCGGGGTCGGGATCGACAAGAATATCGCGGTGATCGAAAGCCGCGACCAGCTTGATGGTCTTTTCGCGCAGCATACCGTTGCCGAAGACGTCGCCCGACATGTCGCCGACCCCGGCGACGGTGAACGGCGTTGCGGCGATGACCATGTCGATCTCCCGGAAATGGCGCTTGACCGATTCCCAGACGCCACGCGCGGTAATGCCCACTTTCTTGTGGTCGTAACCGGTCGAGCCACCCGACGCGAAGGCGTCGCCAAGCCAGAAATCGTGCGCAGCCGCCAACGCGTTGGCGATATCGGAAAATGTCGCCGTACCCTTGTCCGCAGCAACGACGAGATAAGGATCGTCGCCGTCACGGCGGACGACGTCCGGCGGCGGAACCACGCCGGCCTTTCCGGCTCCGATATTGTCGGTGATGTCGAGCAGCGTCGAAATGAATGTCCGGTATGTTGCGATGCCCTCCGCCTGGACGGCATCGCGGGGTCCGCCGGCCGGCAAATTTTTCGGGACGAAGCCGCCTTTGGCGCCGACCGGCACGATCACAGCATTCTTGACGTTTTGCGCCTTAACCAGGCCAAGAATCTCGGTGCGAAAATCTTGCGGCCGGTCCGACCAGCGAATGCCGCCGCGCGCCACCTTGCCGAAGCGCAGATGCGCCGCTTCGAGGCGCGGCGCGTAGACGAAGATTTCATAGAGCGGCCGCGGCGGCGGAATGACGTCGAGCTTGCGGCTCAAAAATTTGATCGCAATGGCGGCTTTGGCATGGCCATCGCGGTCACGCTGATAAAAATTCGTGCGCACCCCCGCAGTAACGGCGCTCACGAAGTGGCGGATGATGCGGTCCTCGTCGAGGCTTTCAACCGCTTGCAGCGCCAGTTCGATCGCCGAGAGGATCTTGGCCTCGCGCTCGGCGCGCTGCTCCATCGAAGCTGCCAGATGAGGATCGAAGCGCGTGCGGAACAAATCGACGATCTGCACCGCGATGGCCGGATGGCTGCGCAGCGTCGTCCACATGTAATCCTGCGAATAGGGTACGCGAATCTGCCGCAGGAAACGCGACAGGGCGCGGATGAGCGCCACCTCGCGCCAGCCTAAGCCTGCCGCGAGCACCAGCCCGTTATAGCCCTCGTTTTCGGCGGCATGGCTCAAGACAGCGAGCAAACACGCCTGCAGCTTATCTTCGAGCTCGGCCAAATCGATCGGCTGCCCGGACGCGTTTTCAAGCTCCATGTCGTGGAACCAGGATGCCGCGCGCCCAGCTGGCCGGATCGGATAGGTGCGCTCGTCCACGACCCGGAAGCCCATGTGTTCGAGCGCGGGCACGCGTTCTGAAAGCGAAATCGGCCGGCTTTGGCTGAAGACTTTCAGGCCAACCCGCGCCGGCGATGCGCCTTGCGGACGATAGAAGACAGCGAAGTAGGGTCGCTCGGCCGTAAGTTTTTCGAGCCCGCCGATGTCCGCAGCCGCGACCGCCGGCGTGTAGACTTCTTGGTAATCGATCGGGAAAGCGTTGCGATAGCGCGCCAAGAGCGACTGGTCGCGGATCGGATCGGATCCTCTGGTCAGCGCCTCGCGCAGGCTGTCGGCCCAGCTGCGAACGATCGCTTCGACGCCGCGTTCAAGCGTTGCACGGTCCGGAGTCTCCAAGGGCGTTTCGGTTCGCGCGATGATGTATTGGACGCGCACCAGTGCGCCTTCGGGAAAGTAGGGATAGTAGGCGCTAAGCCGTCCCTTGAAGGCGGAAACCAGATACCTGCCGACTGCCACCCTGATCTGGGCGCTGTAACGCTCGCGCGGAATGTAGACCAGCACCGAGACATAGCGTTCGAACCGGTCGCGCCGCGGCAGCACGCGCACCCGTGGCCGTTCGCCAAGATGAAGGATGGCTAGCGCAAACTGATAAAGCGCATCCTCGTCGATCTGAAACAATTCGTCGCGCGGATAGGTCTCGAGCACGTTGACCAACGCCTTGCCGGAATGACCGGTTGGCTCGAAACCCGCCCGGCGGATGATGCTATCGGTCTTCCAGCGCACGTAGGGAATGCTGCGCACAGATTGGGTGTAGGCGGTCGACGTGAACAAGCCGCAAAAGCGGTGTTCGCCAATGAGCATGCCGGAGGCGTCGAAACGCTTGATGCCGATATAGTCGAGATGCACCAGCCGGTGTACCCGTGAGCGCGCCGTCGATTTGGTGACGATCAGGAGCTTCGGCTCGCAGAGAAACGTTCGGATGTCCGGGCTTACGACCAGCGGCTGGTTCCAGCGCTGCAAGAGCCGCATGTCCGGCGACCGCAACAGGCCGAGGCCGGTGTCGAAGAGCGGTTTGAGCACATCGTCGTTTTCGGCGAACACATAGTCGCGGGCGCCGAGCAGCGTGAAATTATCGTCGGCAAGCCATTCGAGAAAGGCAATCGCCTCGGCGGTCTCGTCGGCCGCAAGCGGCGGCGGATTTGCTTTCAGATCGGCAATGACACCGCGGATGCGCGCGAGTATCGGGTGCCAGTCTTGGACGCACACACGGACGTCGGCGAGAATGCTCGCCAGCGTCTCGACGACCTCCGCGCGTTGCGCGGCTTCTTCGATTGCATCCAAATCGAAATGGATGAAGCTTTCGTGCTGGGCGCTCGCGGCGCGGCCGCCTTCGAAGCCGACCAGCCGGCCTGCGCCGTCACGCTCGACCGCGAAGACCGGATGAACGAACAGGCGAATGCCGAGGCCGCGCCGGTTGAGTTCGCCGACGATCGAATCGACCAAAAACGGCATGTCGTCGTTGACGATTTCGAGCACGCAGACGCCGCGGTGCGCGGCCGACGGGTCGAAGCGAATTTTCGGAGTGCCGGGGCCGCGCTGTGCCAGAAACGCCCACGCCTGTTCGGCGGCGTCCGCAAGCTCGGCAGCGCTGTAGCGCTGCAAATCCTCCGGCGCCGCGAGGCCAAAGAGTTTGGCGAGAAAATCGGTCGGAATGTCGGGTTTACGCGTGGCCAGCACGCCGGTCGCCGCGTCGATGAGTGCGGCGCCGGGGTGATTTCCGCTGAGGGGAATCTCGTTCATGTTCCCTTTAGTCTTTTCGCTCGGCCTATGCGCGAAGCTTGTGCGATCATAGTCGCCAAAAACCGCCCTTCGCCACCGGCGTTCCGCATGGCGCCCTGTCAGCTGATATAATGCTTTCGTGCGCCGATTAACCGGTCGCGATCAAACCGCCGAAGAGAGCGTCATGGCCAAGCAAGCCGCCAAATCCGTCGTTGCGATGAAGCCGAAGCGCTCGCGCGCCACCGCCGGTGACGATACCGAGACAACCGCGCTGAAACTAAAGGCGGCAGAGCTGTCGCCGGAAATGGCCGCGTACTTTGCCAAATGCAAAGAAAAACTCGGCTTCGTGCCCAACGTGCTCAAGGCCTATGCCTTCGACAGCCCCAAGCTGTCGGCCTTCGCCGCCATGTACAATGATTTGATGCTGGCGCCGTCGGGCTTGAGCAAACTCGAGCGCGAGATGATCGCGGTCGCGGTATCGGCGCAGAACCGCTGCTACTATTGTCTGGTCGCCCATGGCGCTGCGGTGCGTCAACTGTCTGGCGATCCGCCGCTCGGCGAATTGATGGTGATGAACTACCGCGCGGCGCGATTGTCGAGACGCGAACGCGCCATGCTCGATTTCGCCTTCAGGCTCACCACCGAGCCCTGGCGGGTCGAGGAAGACGACCGCGCGCAATTGCGGCGCGCCGGTTTTTCCGACCGCGATATTTGGGACATTGCCGCGGTCGCCGGCTTTTTCAACATGACCAATCGGGTGGCGTCCGCGACCGACATGCGACCGAACTCCGTCTATCACGGCCAAGCGCGCTGAGGCGCGAGCAACACGCGTTTTATTTGTGCCCCGAGAGATCGCGAATGGTGGGACGCTCGCCGGTGAGCGGATTGGCAGGGTCCCAGGCATAGCGCAACGTCTCGAAACGCATGCTGCGCGCATCGATCATGATGAGCCGCCCGACCAGCCCGTCGC
>JBAPZR010000036.1:0-7102 GCA_049285335.1 Xanthobacteraceae bacterium
TACAAGCGATTACATTTTACTAAACGTTGATGAGAATGATCTAAATAGAGAAGCGAAAGAGAGGGTCGATGAAATAGTTGAACGTTCAAGTTTGCCAAAGGCCATACTAGCCCGTTACGGTTCATTAGGATTGGAACGACTCTTACAGACTGATGCGAAAATCATTCATGCGGTCGAACGTGATTCATCTTTGTTAGTGTGGACAGCTTATCCTACTCGCCAACAACGGATATTTTTTTCAGATATTATTCTTAGGATATTTGTGTATCCCCGGCAGCTGCAAGTCGGAGCAAGAACTGCGCCTACTCTTTCTTGGTGTCTTCATCAACTTAGTCGGTCACGCTCAATAGCTTCATTTCTGAGATGGTTTGTGAGAACCTTTAAAAGGCAAGACTCATTCGAAATTGTTCTGGACAGAGCGTTTCAGTTCTTGTCTGGGTGCGACTTTACCTTTCCGAACGTAATTGGCGCGATCGAGAGTTTGGCTAAGCACCACCTCCCGGCTGAAAATATCAATTACGGCGTTTACATAGCGCGCTTGGAAAACTCATTTCGGCCGGCGTGGATGAAGGCGGCCGATGAATTTGGGATTCCATTGCCGCTCGCAGAGCGGCTTGCTCCTTACGTACCTGAGGATTCTTCGATTGATAATGCTGTAGGGCGATTGCGGCATGCGTTTCGTCATGGAATTGATGGACTTGATGAGGTTGACCAGCGGATTTTGGCAGGCGCCTTGTTCCATTAGACAGAGTCTATTCTTAACGTTCGCCCGAAAGCGTAGGTTGTCGCGCAGACCGCCTCTTTTTTGGGTCCCGACCGGCCCCATATGGCAGTGGTGAGTGGCCATTGCGGCATTCACCCAAAATTGCCGGTTTTGCTTGATTTGCCTCAATGGCAGGGCCGGCGGAGTCGTTACCGAATGACGATGTTCCGGCCGCGCCGTTGGGACGCTTCCTTCGGTGGGGCTAAAGACGTGGATGGCCGGAACAAGCCCGGCCATGACGAGTTGGGTTCGGTCCCAAGTCTCATCGGCACTTTGGGCGTCCAAGATGGGCCGAGGGAGTGGATATGAATTTCGAGAAGTACACCGACCGCAGCCGCGGCTTCGTGCAATCGGCGCAATCGCTCGCGCAGCGCGAGGGACACCAGCAATTTTCCGCCGAACACCTGTTGAAGGTGCTGCTCGACGATCCCGAAGGGCTCGCGGCCGGGCTGATCGATCGCGCCGGCGGGGATTCGCGCGCCGCGCTCTCAGCCGTCGAGACCGCGCTCGACAAGCGCCCGAAAGTCTCCGGCGGCGGCGCCGGGCAGATCTATCTCGACCCGGCGCTGGCGCGCGTCTTCGATGCCGCCGAAAAGGCCGGCGAGAAAGCGGGCGACAGTTACGTCACCGCCGAGCGGCTCTTGCTCGCTTTGGCGATCGAGAAATCCAGCGAAGCGGCGAAGATTTTGAAAGACGTCGGCGTCACGCCGCAGGCGCTTAATTCCGCAATCGAAGGGCTGCGCAAGGGCCGCACCGCGGATTCGGCGTCCGCCGAAAACGCCTATGACGCGCTGAAGAAATATTCTCGCGACCTCACGCAGGCCGCGCGCGACGGCAAGCTCGATCCGGTGATCGGCCGCGACGAGGAAATCCGCCGCACCATTCAGGTGCTCTCGCGCCGGACCAAGAACAATCCGGTGCTGATCGGCGAGCCCGGCGTCGGCAAGACCGCGATCGTCGAAGGCCTGGCGCTGCGGATCGTCAATGGCGACGTGCCCGAAAGCCTCCAAGACAAAAAGCTCCTCGCGCTCGATATGGGCGCGCTGATCGCCGGCGCGAAATATCGCGGCGAATTCGAGGAGCGGCTCAAGGCCGTACTGCAGGAAGTCACCGGCTCGGCCGGCGCCTATATCCTTTTCATCGACGAAATGCATACGATCATCGGCGCCGGCAAAGCCGACGGCGCGATGGACGCGTCCAATCTGCTCAAACCCGCGCTGGCCCGCGGCGAATTGCATTGCATCGGCGCCACCACGCTCGACGAGTATAAGAAACATGTCGAGAAGGACGCGGCGCTGGCGCGGCGCTTCCAGCCCGTCTACGTCGACGAGCCGACGGTCGAGGACACGATCTCGATCCTGCGCGGCTTGAAGGAAAAATACGAAGCCCACCACAAGGTGAAGATCACCGACGGCGCGCTGGTCGCGGCGGCTACCCTGTCGCATCGCTATATCACCGACCGCTTCCTCCCCGACAAGGCCATCGACCTCGTCGACGAAGCGGCGGCGCGGTTACGCATGCAGATCGATTCCAAGCCGGAAGAGCTCGACAATGTCGACCGCGAAATCGTGCGGCTCAAGATCGAGCAGGAGGCGCTGAAGAAGGAGCGCGACGCGGCCTCGAAGGATCGCCTCAAGCGGCTGGAAAAGGACCTCGCGTCGCTGCAGGAGCGAGCCGACGCGCTCACCGCGAAGTGGAAGGCCGAGAAGGACAAGCTGTCATCGGCGGCGGAACTGCAGAAACAACTCGACAAGGCAAAGAACGACCTCGCCGACGCGATCCGCCGCGGCGATTACCAGCGCGCCGGTGAATTGCAGTACAGCGTCATTCCGCAGACCGAGGGCAAGCTCAAGGCGACCGAGAACGCCGCCAACGCCGGCAGCCTGAACACCGGCCTTCTCAGCGAGGAGGCGGTAACCGCCAATCACATCGCGCAGGTGGTGTCGCGCTGGACCGGCATTCCGGTCGATCGCATGCTCGAAGGCGAGCGCGAAAAGCTCCTGCACATGGAGCAAGACCTCTCGAAGCGCGTGGTCGGCCAGCCCGAAGCCGTCAAAGCGGTCTCGACCGCGGTGCGACGCGCGCGTGCCGGCCTGCAGGATCCGAACCGGCCGATGGGCTCGTTCATGTTCCTAGGCCCTACCGGCGTCGGCAAGACCGAGCTGACGAAAGCGCTGGCGCAATTTCTGTTCGACGACGAGCATGCGCTCATCCGCATCGACATGTCGGAATACATGGAGAAGCATTCGGTCGCGCGCTTGATCGGGGCGCCGCCCGGCTATGTCGGCTATGACGAAGGCGGCGCGCTCACCGAAGCGGTGCGGCGGCGCCCCTATCAGGTCGTGCTGTTCGATGAGATCGAGAAGGCGCACCCGGACGTGTTCAACGTGCTCCTGCAGGTGCTCGACGACGGCCGCCTGACCGACGGCCAGGGCCACACCGTGGATTTCCGCAACACGCTGATCGTGATGACCTCCAATCTCGGCGCCGAATATCTCGTGGCGCAGCCGGAGGGCCAGGACAGCGACAAGGTGCGCGACCAGGTGATGGCGGAAGTGCGCGCGCATTTCCGTCCGGAATTTCTCAACCGGATCGACGAGATCATTTTGTTCCACCGGCTCAAGCGGACCGACATGGACCGCATCGTCGATATTCAGATGGTGCGGCTGCAGCGGCTTTTGGACGATCGCAAGATCACGCTTTCGCTCGACCCCAAGGCGCGCGACTGGCTCGCCGAGAAGGGCTACGACCCCGCTTACGGCGCGCGGCCGTTAAAGCGCGTAATCCAGCGCTCGGTGCAGGATCCGCTTGCCGAGCTTCTTCTGTCCGGCCGCATCAAGGACAACGAAAAGGTGAAAATCACGACCGGCCGCGACGGTCTCGTCTTCAACGGCGCCACGGTCGCCGCGGCGGCGGCGTAAGTCACTGCCGCACCGGCTGCGCCGGCGCGACCGGCCCGATCTCGTTGAGCCGCGCCCGCACGTGATCGACGAAATAGCGCGCATCGGGTTTCGGCGCGCCGAACACGCGCAGCGGATTGAGCCCGCCCGAGCTCTCGACGCTGATCGCGTCCCAGAAGAAGCCGCGCACATGGGTGACTTCGGCGATGTGCGAGAGCGGCAGATGTTCGTCGATGCGCCGCCAGGGCGTGAGCCAGAAATCGACATTGGTGGTGGAGACGCCGATCGCGTCGGCGGTCATGGTCGCGGGAAACAGAAGCCGCGTGCAGTTGAGATGGAATAGCGCCCACAGCCGGCTCGAGCGGACGGTGATGCAGGCAGTGGATTGCGAAGATTGAGTCATGGAAATCTCACGCTCGCTTGCGCCTGTTTCCTATGTCTTGTGAAAGGAAGTGAACAGGATCAGTGCGCTTGCGCCACGTGCGCCGCCGGCCCGTGGGACAGGACGGCCTCGAGCTGGTCGCGATCCTTGTCGAAAGCGGCGAGCGCCGCGCCCTCGAGCACGCGGCCGCGCGGCAGCTTGATGCGCATGGGATCGACGAAGCGACCGTTGACGATGATTTCGAAATGCACGTGCGAGCCGGTCGAGAGTCCGGACGAGCCGACAAAGCCGAGGATCTGGCCCTGGCGGACATGGCTGCCGACATCGAGGCCGCGCGCAAACGCGGTCATGTGGCCGTAGGCGGTCTCGTAGCCGTTGGCATGGCGGAGGCGGACATATTTGCCGTAGCCGCCTTTTTCGCCGGCTTCTTCGACATCGCCATTGCCGGCGGCGAAGATTGGCGTGCCATAGGGCGCGCCCCAGTCGACGCCGGTATGCAGCTCGCTGACGTGAAGGAGCGGATGCGTGCGCCAGCCGAACGGCGAGGTCACGACGCCGGTGGCGACAGGCTTGCGCACCAGGAATTTCTTCGAGCTGATGCCGCCGTCGTCGTAATAATCGTAGACGCCGTCATCGGCGGTCTGGAAACGATAATAGCGCTTGGTCTCACCGCCCACCGTGAGCGAAGCGTAGCGCACTTCGTTGCGGCCCTCGCCACTCTCGTCGTCGGAATAAAGAACGTCGAAGCTGTCGCCCGGCATCACCTTGCGCTCGAAATCGACGTCATAGGAGAAGATGCGAACGAATTCGGAGATCACCGGATCGGGCACACTGTTGCGCAGCGCCGTCTCGTAGAGGCTCTGGTAAAGCCGCACGCCGCCCCCGTCGTCGCTCGATTGCTCCTCGCCGGCATCGGCCGCCTCGGTGTCGATGTTGCGGATGTCGACCGGGACGTATTTGCCGAGATCGGACAGGGCCACCGCGGCGATGATGCCGTTGTCGCCGGCGACAATCACCCGCAACGGCTCCATATGGCCGAGCCCCGCCGGCGCCATCAAAGCGCGCAGCTTCTGGCCATCCTTGACGCCGCCCTCGAGCGCGACCGGTCCGATCACGGCGATGATCTGCCTGATCTCCTCCGGCAGCGCGCCCAGCTCGCGCAGGATGGAGCCGACCGTCTCGCCTTTCTTCACCGTGACGACGTGCTCGCTCCAGTCGCCGGCGCCGTTGATCTGGCTGGTCTTGGGCAGGAGCGTCACGTTCTCCGGCACCACGTGCGGCACGAAGCCGAAATAAGCGCCCGGATCGCCGTCGGCGGCGTAGCTTAATTTGATGTTCGGCGTGCCGTCCGGATTTCTTGCGACCGTCGAGGAGGTCGCGCCGCTGCGCGCCGCGACATCGTGCACGCGCGTGAGCACTTCATCGAGCGGCAACATCGTCGACGGCTTCACCTTAGCCAATAGCGTGTTGAGATCGCAGATGCTCGAGGTCACCTTCACCCCTTTTGGAGCCGGCGTCATGTCGCAGGTGACGAATGAAACCTCCGCATCCGGTTCGGCGGCGGGGGGCTGGTCGTCGCCGCCGGTCACCGAGTCCGCGAGCAGCTTTTGCGGATTATACGGCGGGATTTTCGCGGAGAGATCGCTTACGGTCAGCGACAGATTACCGTCGACGCGCACATAGGGGCGCACCCGCACCAATTCGCGATCGCGCACATGCGACATTGTAGGAACGCGTAAGACCTGGCGCGCCACGCTCGCTTCGGTCATGGCCGGAAGCCGATCGGTCTTGCGCAGCGCGCTCAAGCGGTCGCCGATGCTGTTGATCGCGCCGCGCAGCGCGGTCTCGACCCGCTCGGGGGCGCTGGCGAAAGTTGTTTCGCCGTCGAGCGAAGCGAATACGGCGCCGCCCATCAGAGCCGCCCCGCACAAGCCGGTCAAAATCGTTCCGCTGAACCACTGCACCGACAGCCGCCGGCGATCGACCATGCCGCCGTCGGCGGAAAGCGGCGGCTCGTTGCCGAGATCGATCGCGTCGGCAGACGACCTGCGCGAATTTTTTACGCCGCGTAGTCTAGCTTGGTCCAAGACCAGGTCCCCCGACCACGTCCCCTTAAGATTCCCACCACCACGTCCGCGCCTTCGCAAGTCATCGCGGGATGCGCCTGCGCGATCGCCCCACGACAGTGCGGCGGGCCCAATATGGGCGCCGCCAGGCCAATAGCCCGAAGCCTAAAAGTTCAAGTGATGCTGTCGCTTGCCCCTCAGCGCGACATTACCGACTATTAACTAAAGAACGGCGGATGAATGTGGCCGCAGTGCGGCGCGGGCCGTGCGCGAAAGGCGGATTCGCTGCCGCAGCGCAGCGTGATAGAAGGTCCTTGCGAGGTATCGCCAAAACCCGGCAGGAATTTGCCGCTTTCCCGTTGCCCTGGCATCGCTTCTTTTCAGCCCCCTGAAGGTTGACAAAAACGGGAGCGGCCCCCTATATAGAACCTCTTGGGCGCGCTGCCGCTTGGCGCGATGGCGCGTCTGCGAAGCCCCTCACTGTTCACACGGTGACCGAGCATCCGGCCATGCTCTCGTGGCCATGTTCGCGTCGCTGCGTCGAATGTGGGGCTTCTGTTGCCTCCGGCCCTTGTTGCCGAGGTGGCGCGACGACGGGGCTGCGAAGTTCCGGGCTGTTTGACAGGTGAATCGGAAGAAAGAGAAACGTGGACGGCGGAGTCCTTGCGGGCCGCTTCCGGGCGGGGAAACCTTGCGCGGAAATGGCCAGGAAGAGACTTCGGCGGTCGACGTTTTAGGTCAACACCCGGTCATGGAATGAAGTGTCACTGAGTGAAGTGTCCCTTCAGTCAAAGTGTCGCTTCAATGAAGTGACCGGTGACGGACCTCGTCAAACGTTGTGATCAGCCGGGAAAAGTTCTCATCCAACTTGAGAGTTTGATCCTGGCTCAGAGCGAACGCTGGCGGCAGGCCTAACACATGCAAGTCGAGCGCCGTAGCAATACGGAGCGGCAGACGGGAGAGTAACACGTGGGAACGTGCCCTTCAGTTC
>JBAPZR010000037.1:0-5887 GCA_049285335.1 Xanthobacteraceae bacterium
AGATAGCTGTGTCACCGTGAATGCTCCTTCGGATTGGCGTCTGGGGTGCGTTCAAAAGTTAGACGCCGCGGGCCAACCACCCGCGGCGTTTCATTTCAGGCGGCGCGTACCGGCTGCGCTTCTTGGCTGCGCAGCCACGACACACGCGATTCGTCGCGGTAGAAGATCTGCTTCCCGAACTTGGTGAAGGCTGGTCCCAGACCCAGCTGACGCCACTTCCGCAAGGTGCGGATGGCTACGCCGAGTTGCTCGGCGGTGTCAGCTTCGTTGGTATAGCCCGGGATGTGTGCAGTGCGCTTCCGCTTCAGGCGCGGTGCGCGTTGCTTGCGGTGTCGTTCTGACATTTCGTCGTCTCCCTTGCTGCCGCTACCGGCAACTTAAGAGACGCGATTGGCCGCACAATCTAAAACACTTGCTACTTCACTTGAAACGTATGCACGAGAGACTGTCACTTTCGTGCAAGGATTTCCTTGACCTGTTCAAGTCCGAGGGTTTTTGCAATACGCGGAAGCATTTTCGTGAAGATCGCTTGGATAGTGTCACGGTCATTTTGTGCGAGTAGTTTGTTGACGATCTCTACGAGCGTGTCGTGATCGACATCCTGCGCGCCAAAGTTGGTTACTGCTTCCTCTTGTGTGATCTCCATCGGCTTGCCGTCAAAAACCCGCGTCTTCTGACGCGTAGAGAGAACCTTCTTCGGTCGCGCCTCGCGGATCCTCTTGATCTGCGCGAGGTCAAATTCGGCTCTCACATCACCAACGTGTCGATCTGATATGGATTTTTCGAAAGCCTCGATTACCGTGCGGCGGACGGCCTTCTTCCGCCAATCCGGATAAACCTTCTCAAGGACGCTAAACGTTTCCGCGACCTCAAGACGTCTCTGCTGCCGCTCTGCGTCGCGTCGCGGGCGACGGGGTTTGATTTTGCCTTCGATCAGGCCTGCGGCCACCACCTGTTCGGCATTGGAGGCAATGCCGGCGCGCAGTCGGTTTGCAAGCCACATGGGGTCCGCTTCTAACGCTTCCCATATGGCGTGGAGCGCCTGCTCGTCTTTAATGTCGCGCAGCGGCGGCCCTACTTCGCGCTTCTTCATGACCGCTGACCGCGCAGCGTCACGACGTCGGCGCCCTTCCCTTTCCCGGTGATAACGGTCGTGATCTTCTCGGCCGCCTCACGTAACGGATCGTCGCTCAAATGCGCGTAACGCTCCGTTGTCCGTGACTGCGTATGGCCTAGGAGGCGGCCAATGATCGGCAGGCTAAGACCGCCGCCGGCGCCGATAGACGCAAACCTATGTCTCAGGTCATAGAGGCGCGCGTCACTGCCGAGGCCGGTCTCCTTGCGGACAAAAGTCCAGACGCGCGACAGCACCGTCAGATGCGCCCCCGGCACGTCGCCGGGAAAAACCCACTTGCCCTCGCGCGCCTTGCGAAGCCGATCGACGAGCTCGATCGCGGCGGGGCTCAACGGCAGCTTATGGACCTTGCGCTGTTTGGTATGTGCACTCGGCTTGATCCAGTAGCCGGGTTCTTTGTCCCACTCTTCCCAGGCGCTTTTCATCGCCTCTATCGGCCTGCAACCGGTGAGCATGATGAGACGAACACAGTCCGCAGCGCCGCCGCGGTATCGCGCCAAGGCGTCGCTAATCGCCGTCAGCTCGGACTGAGAGAAGAACCGCTCCTTGGCCTCTTCGCGGTTCTTTGAAACACCCTTGCACGGATTGCCAAGAGAGGCGTTACGCCACGCCAGCGTCTCGCCAGCCAACGGCACCAGCGCCAGCGAGAACGCCTTCGAGGCTATAGCGAGAATCCTATTGGCCCGCACCGGCCTGCCGGACTCGGTGATCCGGCGCTGCATGTCGGCAATATCGCCACCGTGTATGTCGGCGACCTTGGTATGCTTGCCCAACTTCTCGCCGATCTCGGCGAGCATTTTCATTTCGTCTCTAAGGCGTGGCCCAGCGAGGGCCTTGTTAGGCAGGTGGTCTTCGACGTAGCGGTCGATCAGGTCTTGAACGGTGGGTGCTATACGACGTGCCCGCTTGTCCCCGGCGGGATCAACACCGCGATCTATAGACTTGCGTAGCTTCTTCGCTTCCTCGCGCGCAGCCTCAGCAGACCAGCGTGGAAACGGTCCGATGGTATAGCGACGCTGCCGGCCATTGAGGCGGTAGTCGATAAAGAATGATTTGCCGCCGCCCAGGTACGATCTAACGCCGAACCCTGTGGCCTTGGGATCGTCGTCCCACCACATTTCCTCACCGGTAAGCTTGGCCACGAACTTGTTCGTCAGCCGCACAGGATGCTTTGGCTTGTCCCCCATGTCGGTCCCCCCGCGTCAACCATGCGTCAACGTCGCTACGTGTCTCGACGTGCCGCATAATGCCTCGAAGATACCGTTGGAGGCAACCAAAAACCGCTAGTTTATGGGGACAAATTGAGGCCGCCGAGGAAAGCGCGTCAACATCAACGGCGTGGCAAAACGGTTAAGTGCTGATTTGTAAACCGTTGGTCGGGAGTTCAATCCTCTCACCCGGCACCAATAATATCAAATACTTACGGATAATCTTTCATTACAAAGAGGGATGCGGTCAGCACTGTGGTCAGCATCATCCGCACAATGACTATCGTCCGCCAACCATTTACCCTCCCCTGCCGGTTTGAATGACCGGTACGCGTGCCTGTCGATTAAGCATTTCTACGCAAAGGAAAGGACCCTGGTGTGAGCCAAGAGCCAAAGGGTGGTATTCTTGCGTTCGCCCGCGCGAGTGCGGGTTTAATAATATTGGGAGGAGCTTGATGGCAATCCTTAAAAGACTAGCAATTGTCGCCGCAATGATCGTGACTGCCAGTTCAGTGGCAGTAGCACAAGCACCGGTAGGAAAAACTCCGTCTCCCCACAAGCATAAGCACTACAAAATGCACATGCGGACAACGCCGCATACACACAAACACATGAAGACCCAAGGCTGACCAGGCGCGAGGTTTTTAGTTTTTGGACCCCGGACTTTCGATCATCATGTCATCCGGGGTCTTTTTCATTCGATTCTTGTTCTAATGGGGCGCGAGCCGATTTCGACCCATACCCGACGCTCGTCGCTTCCCGCCTCCCTGGTCCGCGACGATCAGCATATATTTGACGGCAGGGGCGCGGATCGCGGCAAACATGTTGAAGCTGCCGGGGCTCCTGTTACACAAATAAAGCCACGAGATCGATAACTGAGGCGGTCTTTTATTTGTCGTTGGTATGCGCCTTTACCGGAGCCCTTGCCGGTTTGTGCACAGCTCGTGCTGCATTTGTTGAAGCAGAGGGCGCCCTTCCCCCCGCAGCCAGCAGCGCACTTCTCCTGGCACGAGGCCGCGAATGTAGAGCTTGAGAAGGTTGCGAGACAGAGCAATGCTATTGCCGCAAACAATTTAGACATTTCCTCCTCCCTTAAGGTTCCATGGGTGCAGGTATTTAAACAAAGTGCTCGATATTGCTCTGTGCCCCAGGTCACAGTTTTTCCAGGCCGAAAGTTTGCCCGGTGCGCGAATCGCCGTCTACTTCGCGAAGCTTCCGGAGCTATTGAGTAAGACTGGCTCTTGATGATCGAAAAATGGCCAGCACCGTGTGCCAGTGCTGGCCAGTCGTGAATGAGCTGCGCACTTGCTCGGGTACCAATGTAGGAGCGCAGAACTCAGTTGAGAGGTACCTTAGCAAAGAGAACGGTTGCCTGGGTTAAGCGATCCCACGTCATGCGTACGCCATAGGTACGGCAGGTCTTTTATCTCTACACCTATGCCGACTATTCCAAGCATGATTAACACCAGCAGCCCGATCAAGATCCAGCCTTGTAACGCGGTCATGTTTAGCTCCTTCACCTGTGTGTCTCTCATTGACAGCAGGCATTGCGCTAATTCGGGAATAGGGGTCATAGGGGCCGTGTGGAAGTGAGGGTAGCCTGATTGAGGGGAGAGATAGCCTGTGGGTGGGTTGGCCTTCCCTCACTTGGCCGCGCACGGGCGCAAGCGCTCTACTTGAACACCGATACGACCACAACGAGATCGCCGCAATAATGACAGCCACAACGGCAATCCAACGCGTCTGACGCGCAAGGGCCATTTGCTCCTTACTTATCTCCGCCTCCCTGCGGTCGACGTAACCCTGCGCAAGACGCTTCCAAGGTTGCAAATATGCTCCCCGAGGCAATCCGCTCCTTGATCACGCCGATATCAAGCTTGTCTAGCTCGGCCAAGAGTTCTTCATTCGTCATCTACTAACTCGTCGCTAACTTGATGATATCGAAGAATGTCGCAATGACCGCTGCCACAACGAGAGCGATCAGCATTACCGTTCGTAGCGTCTCCATGTATTTGGGCTCGGTATTTCGAAGGGCAGTAAACTCTCTGGAAAACCTCTTTGAGATTAATAGAAACCAGATTAACGGCAAACTGAGTACTCCAATCGCAAAGAACCAAATAAGTCCAACACTCCAAACCGCCTTTGCAGTTAGCGACGGCCAGATCACCGATCCTGCAACCAAAACAAAGTACGCTCAACCCAAATAGCGGACAACGCTACTGCCGATGCGAGGTAAAGGGTCCACTTGTAGCTACTAACATTTGCCGACTGCTCCACTGGGTCCTTGAATGCCGTGCTCATGGCAAAACCCTCTCGCCCGCCATTATCTGATAAGCCCTGGCCTTCCTACAAGTGGCCAAACTCAGCCAGTGTGTCTGTGCCTTGTTATCTGGTACCCTTAGACATTCATTATCTTGCTGTGCAGAGTACAAGCCATGGCAAAGCTACCTGAGCGAGAAAACCTGATCCGGGATATTAACGGTCTAAAGGAAAGCATTCGCTTGGCGTTGTTAAATATTGGTTCCGAGCCGATGACTGATCCCGAACGTTGGGAATTGCTCAAGAGCATTGGTTCACTCGAAAAACACCTTTACGATCTGCGCACGAGACTGGGTCAGCTGTCGTCGAAGATTTAGGCTCGTGCTTTGTCGCGAAGGACAGCGGCGAACAAAACTCGTCTACGTTTACTATGAAGAAGAGCCTGGGCGGCGTTCAACGGCGAACATCGTTGATTGAAATGACGGAGATCTACGGTCTACACTGCATCAAATAAGCCAGTGTCAATTGGCTTAATAAAGAACGCCGGGGAGAAGAAGTATGAAGAAATTTTCCGTCTTGCTAACCGTGATTTTCGTGTCCGCCGGATCGGCTCAGGCAAGGATGAGCTCCTCCCGCACCTTCACACACTTCCCCACCTGCACTGACGGTTCAGTCAAACAAATGTGCGTATGCCGCAGCCTCGGAAATCCCCTCGGACCTCCTCATCAGCTTTGTCGGTCTGGATGGTATTGCCACACCTTCAATGGCGCGTGCCGCCAGTAACAGCGATCATCGGCCATAGCGTACTCGCATCACCGGCAACTGGCTCCAAGCTGAAGCCCAATTCCTAGCTTAAGGCAGGGTTTCCGGGCGGCCCGCTTCGTTATCGAACTACAACCCAGCGACGGCAAACGCCTCCGCGCCAAAATGCACATCTGCGCGCCGCTCGGCGGGCGCGGCGAATGGTCGATCTAGCCACGCAGACTCCGCCAACTCTGGTCCTGCCTGGACCACAACCGAAGGCCACCTGGGTGATCGCGTTATCCGGCTGCGGAATTGGCGCGATTGCTTCCGCCGAGGCAGCGACGACGAGGGCAAAGCTAGCAACAGCAATCAACTTGATCATTCTGTCCTCCTTTTGAGGCTAGGCTTCTTCTAAACTCAACGACCGCTAATTTGGTTTCCTTCGACGCCAGAGCGCCGCTTCCCGCCCCAGGTCAGTCGAGGGAGACAGCCGACTGCCTTATAATCCGCGATGCCTACTGGCAGGCGCTGAGCCTACGTC
>JBAPZR010000038.1:0-4510 GCA_049285335.1 Xanthobacteraceae bacterium
TTTGAAAACTTCGGTCGGCCGGGGCCACACAATTCAGCACACTCCAGCGCATCTTTGACGCAGATCAAATGCGTCTATCGCGAATCGGGTAGTTGGGATACTAGGACATTCGATCAGGAAAGCAGTCTCGGGAGGCGGGGATGACTGACGCCTACGTAGTCCCAGAGGACAGAATTGCACTCGACACGATCGTTGCTCGTCTCAATGTCGAGCGTTTTAGCAAGATGTATTCTAAGGAGGCCGACGAAACAAAGCGGCAGATCCTCGCGCACTTGATTACTGAAGAAAAAGCCAAGCTGAACGCATTATTCTCCCGCACGTTTGCCTAAGAACGAAGAGTTGCAACGATCCGTCGATTGAAGACGTCACCGACGCCTGCTTCGTCGTCAGCGACGCTAGCGGTCAGAAGGTGAATGAAGAGAGTACAACCGATCAGACTGAGCGAGGGGCATCGGTCGCAAAAAGGCGCTCGGTCCATCACTACCGGGGCCGTCCGACACGCCCGGTATCTTCGTCCTACTATCCCTTACCATTCGGCGGCTATGGTTGCGTTTGGCAGCGGGCATGGGACGGATATTGGTATCGAACGTCGCCCTGTTCCTGGTGAAGAGTCGCGGAGGATCGCGGCGAACTTTGCAAAGCTGCCGGAGCTAGTGCGGAAGTCTTCAGGCCTTGGTTGACGAAAGAATAAAGACGACCCCTGCCGGGATGTCTTCGCGCCGCGCTGACAGACATGCCCTCCCCTCGCCGCTTCCCGCCGCCCTGATCAGTCGAGGACACAGACAGCAAAGCCGCCGGGGGGTCAACCGCAGCGGCTTTGCCTTCGTCCCCCCACACTTGCCGTCGTGAGCAACCGGCATCGTGCGGGATGTCGAAACTGGCAGTCCTCCGTGCGGGGAGGAAGATGCCCATTCTGACGAACGCATAGCGCGACTTCACTTTGACTTGCTAGCGGACGTTTCTGGGAAATTGTGAGGCTATACTCACTAATCGCCGCTTCCCGCCGCCGTAATAAGTCGAGGACACGGGTGCTGCCGGTAGTCCCCCGAAAGAGCCATAAAGCCACGATATACGTTGTGAGATCGTAGCAACGACACCCTGAATAGGAAGCGCACCGATGAGCCCTGGTGACGAAATGGCCGGTTCTGCTCATAAGCTAGGCGAACAATTACGTACCTCTCTAGGAGATTTCCAACGCCCAAACCCTCAGCCGAAGCCTGCGGAGGGTATGCATGAAGTACTTTTGGGGATCGGTCGTCACCTCAATAGCGCGACTGCGGCGTTAGAGACAATTTATAGTCGCCTTGAAGCAATAGAACAGCAGACGAAAAGGCGAAGCTCGGGAGGCTTTGCCCGCTACCTGCTCGCCATGTGTATCGGTGTTGCAGCCACTTTGGCTTGGCTGTCTTACGGCGAGGCAGCTAAACAAATGATCACAACTAAGGCCCCAGAACTTGGGTGGTCGCCGGACGCTAAGCAGATGATCGCGGGTTGGGTTCAGCACCTTGGCTGGAACAAGACACCAGCCATTGCCGAAAGCACTGCTGCTCAGTCATCCGCGCCCGAGACGCAGCAAGTGGCAAGCGCTGTGCAGAGTGTGCCACAGAACGCAGCGCCGAAAGCGCCCGTCTCCCCTTCCATCGACCCGGAGCAGGTGCATCAAATAGCGTCGGATGTAGCCGCGCAGCGTCAAACCATCGAGCAGATCGCCGCCAGTCAAGACCAAATGGCGCACGTGGTCGATAGGCTACAGGGCGCAGTTGCGGAAATCATTGTTAAGTTGCCTGAGCCGCCTCCGCCGCCGCCCGTTGCTGCTGCCGTTCCCGCGCCCAAGCCCAAGCCCAAGCCCAAGCCTAAGCCCGTGGCACCTCCGTGGTCGCGGGGACCAATGCCACCGTACGGGCCGCCTTACGAACCGCCTTACTAATAAACGGTGCTCGCAGTCAGGTTATTGTCGGCCGCCAGCGGCCACGATGGATTTATCGAAGGATAAGGAGGAGGCGGCGGATCGCGGCCAACGTGGCGAGGCTCTGGGATTTGCTGAAAAAATCCTAAACTAGCAAACTGAACCGGAGCACTTACGGCTAGTGCGTAAGCTGGTTGAACGGTGTGTCAGTACGGCGAGTACCGCCTCCTTGGATATCTGTAAGGAACCACCTGAGATGGTCCGGCCAACGAATTCAAAGTGCAAAAGCCGCGATTACCGGCGAGTGTGTTACCCAAATGGTAGCACGCCTCGAATGTGGGGTATTGGCAGTCCCAGTACACATCTCCGCTGAGGGGTATTACTGCGCACCAAGGAGCATTTCCATAAGCTCGGCTTGATGCCGTTCCCAACCACATCGCTGTCACAAGGGCAGCGACACCAACTGTCAATTTCGCAAGGGTTTTCGCCACGACGATCCCTCCTTGTTTTCCGGTGTTTTCTTAAATGAAAACTTGGCCAGTTGATGCGCATTGATCTGCGTCAAACAAACGCCAAGGACGAGGCGGATATCGCGGCCAACGTGGCGAAGCTGACTGAGCCGTCGCGGAAGGAGTAGTTTGCCGATGTTTCGCGAGAGCCAGTGACGACGCTAGCAGAAACGACAAACGGCCGAACGTTGGTTCGGCCGCTTGGCGTGTCATTAAACGAGGCTCACGTCTTCGATTTTGACTTCTGCTTCTTCTTCTTCGTTCCCATAACCTACTCCTTTGAGCTGCCCTCACCCATGCAATATAATCGTGCATTACAAATGTACACCGCATGAATGTGGCCGCCGCAATTCAATGTTGGAACGCGCTGCAAGCGGCAACGGCCGCGTTCCCAGCAACGTCGCGGTGCCGCTGTAGATGGTCTTGTAGTTGGACGGTTGCTCTAAAAGGCTTTGGGAAGGCCTGCTTGCCTCAAAACTGCATTCGCGATGTGACGCGACTTAATGTTGTTGTCGACAATGAACCGCTTCTTGGAAATGGGGCTTTTCCAAGTCTCGCGAAGGCGGTACCCCCGCACAAGCCAACACTTGTTCGCTACGAGAATGTCCTTCAGCTGCCCGGTAAACCCGCTCATGCGCAATCCTAGCATTAGCGTCCGAGGCAAGCGACGGCCGCGGCCTCGCGCTATGGTGTTCTGCGTCTTAGGAACAGCATTGCAAATCGTCGACTTGAGCTGTGGGCGGCCGGGCTCCGGAATCTTTGGGCCCGCGGCCTGGCTTGCCTATGCCTCGGCCGAGTCAACCTCCGGCCCGGGTTCCTTTGGAACGATGTTTGGTTAGCCGAGTTAGCGCAAGTGGCCTAGACAAGCCCCCCGCCCCTCACCCTCGTTTGGGCCACGCGTAATCTCAATCTGAATTGCGGGGCCGGTCTGTGCACATGGGCCGGTCCCGCATTTTCAAACACGCAAGGTCAGCCCGCGTGTTTCTACGATGCGGTTGGGCCATCGCTACGCAATCCCGGGTCGGCAAAATACCATTGGGCAAAGTTTCCAGCACTGGTTACCGAGGGCTCGGTCAATTACTGCGCGACCGTAGATGCTCGGAGTCCCTCCGCCGCGTATAACGGCCGACAAGCCTACATTGTCGAAACACAGATGAGCGGCAACAGAGTGTCGTCAGCCGTCATTGGTCTAATCGCTGGCGGCAATGACTTCGCATCACCAACATGTACGCGAAATACGGCCTCGATCCGAGAAACGCCAGCTAACCGTCGCGTTTGTTCCTCGTAATAGAAATAAATGAGGCGATGACTGATTTACCTACTGCCGTATTTACGCCGGAGCGGGTTGCTCAATCACCTCAACAGTGACAGTTTCTACTGCCACGGCGACCGGTGGCGCGGCGTTCTTTGCCGCAGCGCGTTTGGGCTTGGCCTTAGCGACCACTCGCTTTGTCGCTTTTCTGGCGGCCTTCTTGGCCTTGGGGCGTGCTGTCGCTCGCTTTTTCTTTTGGACCTTTGATGATTGCTTCTTGCGCTTAGCCATTATCGACCCCCTGTCTGGTTGGCACTACGCAAACGCATTGATGCAAGATTAAAAGACAGCCCGCCCCGAGTCGCGGCAAGCCACTCTATGGGTTATCAACAGATTGGAGCATAAATCGCACGCCATTTGCCCTTGTCACCAAACGGAATCACTGAGGTTGGAGTAGAGTGAACGCCGCGATTTATGCGCGGCGCTAGTGTCGACTTCGAAATAAGACGCGCAGGTTCATGGGGAGATGAACATGGAACAGATACTGATCAACCTCATTACGGGGGCGCTGGGTGGGGTTGGCGCAGGTAAGGCCTCGCCCACCTTCGATCTCGGTACGATTGGCAACATTATTTCCGGTTTGGTTGGAGGCGGGGTACTCGGCCAAATCGTTACGTTAGCGCTGCCGTCGGTCGTGGTGGCAGCGGAGACGGGTCATCTGAGCGTTGGCGGCATTGTCTCACAAATAATCGCCGGTGGCGCTGGCGGGGCCATACTCACGGCGATCGTTGGCGCAATTAAAAATAAAGTTGCTGCATAACGGTCACCGCTGCCCTGGTGGCG
>JBAPZR010000039.1:0-2061 GCA_049285335.1 Xanthobacteraceae bacterium
CTCCATTGCGAACTTCCCGTCAGTTTTCGGGTAAAAAATGCCGTTCTAATCGTCGTATTTAAGATAGGCGAACCGCTGATCTTTGTCCGGAGTCCCCTCCAACGCACCGCCCGATTTCGCGGGCTGCCAATGCACAACATCTTCGATCTTCTTCGCAAGCTCAAAATCCTTGTCGGTAATTCCCTTCGCGGCGTGGTTCTGCAATCGGACCTCGACCCAGGCATAGGACGCGGTGATGTCAGGATGATGCCAGGCCGCCTCCGCGAGGTGACCGACCGTATTGATGACCATCAACGTGCCTTTCCAACTGTTGGTGCGATATTTGCGGCGGATCCAGCCGTTCTCAAGGTACCAATGGGGCAAATCGCGCTTGAGCCGCTGCTCGATTTCCTCATCCGTGTAGGTTCGCTCTTTTTTGGCTTCGGACATGGGGGAATCCTGTTTCTTGGTTCGGGTTGCCAACCGGCATGGAACACCGCATTTTAGACCCGAATTCCCACTGAAAAAACCGGGACGGTCGACTTTCGGGAGATTAGGCTTGCGCGATGATGTTTCACGACCGGCCGAGATCACCGTAACCGTTCCCGCCCGGCTGCATCTCGGTTTCCTAGATCTCAACGGCGGACTAGGCCGCAAGTTCGGCGGCATCGGCCTCGCGATCAGCGACTTTGGGACCAGCCTTAGCATCAGGCGCGCAAAGCATACCCGCATCTGCGGTCCGGAAAGCGATCGTGTTCAGGAATGCCTGGGGAAGATGGAACGAGCGCTCGCGCTCGATAGTGCACACGCTGTCAACGTGTTGCAAAACGCCCCCACACATTCCGGTCTGGGATCAGGTACCCAGCTTGCGCTTGCAGTAGCAAGCGGCATTCGCCGATTGCACAACCTGCCGCTCCAAATCGAGGAAGACGCGTTGAGGCTCGGGCGCGGCGCGCGCTCCGGCATCGGCATCGGACTCTTTCATCGCGGCGGCGTGGTCGTCGATGGCGGTCACGGCAGCCAATTGGGAGTGGCTCCGATCATCAGTCATCTGCCGTTTCCGGAACATTGGCGCGTTCTTGTGATCTTCGATCGGCAACGTCGCGGCGTGCACGGTGTCGATGAGGTCTCGGCTTTCGCCGATCTCGCGCCGATGCCGGAGGCCGATGCCGCGCGGATTTGTCGGCTGGTTTTGATGAAGGCGCTACCTGCGCTCGCCGAACACGATATTGCCAGCTTCGGCGCTGCCATCAAGGAATTGCAGGCCCGGCTGGGCGAGTATTTCGCGCGCGCGCAGGGCGGAAGCGCTTTTACAAGCCCGGCCGTTGCCAGCGTCCTTGCAGGACTCGATACCGCCGGTGCTCACGGAATCGGACAGAGCTCTTGGGGACCGACCGGGTTTGCATTCGCTCCGTCTGCCGAAGACGCCGAGCGTCTGGCGAAGTTCGTCCGCGAACATCCCGCCGCCGAGGGGCTGGACATTCGGATTTGCAGCGGCCTCAATCGCGGCGCGGCAATCGTTGCGCAAATGCAAGGCTAGCAGAGTGGTAACGATGAGCTCGTCGCTCAATGGCAAATGGGAAAATGATATGGCGGACAAAAACATTCTTCATATGGTCTCCCCGACGAAGCACGTCAGCCCGTTTGACGTGAATATGGCGCTCGATGCCGGCTACGACTCCGTTATTCCATACAGCAACGTGACCCTCGACGAGATTACGCCGCTCGTGCAGGACTCCATCTTCTCACGGCCGCCGAAAATGGGTGTGCGCACGGCAATGTTCTTCGGCGGCAAGAACGCAACGCTTGCGCTCGACATGCTGGCGAAGGCCAAGAAAGCCTTGGTGCCGCCCTTTGGAATGTCGTTCTTTGCCGATCCCGCAGGCTCCTTCACCACCGCCGCGGCGATGGTCGCCTGCGTCGAAAAGATCCTCCGGGAAAAACACCACCGTCATCTCGACGGCTTGAGGATCGCCATTTTTGGCGCGACCGGCGTGGTTGGTTATGCGTCCGCCGTGATCGCGGCACTCGAGCGCAGCAAGGTTACGATTGTCGGTTACGACGGCATCAAGCGCGTGAGCG
>JBAPZR010000040.1:0-2568 GCA_049285335.1 Xanthobacteraceae bacterium
GAACAGACCTGCTGGATTCTCGGCTGTCTCGGCCGGGCCGAGAAACAGATATCCATTCGGCTCGAGGGCATAATGAAATGTGCTGCAGAGCTGCTCTTGCAATTCGCGGTCCAAATAAATCAATACATTGCGGCAGGACACAATGTCGACGTGCGCAAATGGTGGGTCTTTGAGCAAGTCGTGCAATGCAAATAGAACGACGTCCCGTAGCTCCTGCCGAACCCGATAATAATCGCCTTCGCGCGTAAAGAAGCGGCGCAACCGCGGCTCGCTGACGTCCGCTTCGATGGCGACCGGATAGCGTCCTTCGCGCGCCGCCGCCAGGGCACGCACGTCGAGATCACTACCAAACACCTGAACGCGCAGACGTAACTCGTGGCGCGCAGACTCTTCAAGCAAAAGCATCCCGATGGAATACGCCTCTTCGCCGGTGGCGCAGCCTGCCACCCAGACGCGCATCGGCTGGTCTTGTTGTTTACCCTTAAAAATATTGGACAACAGTTTCGCAAGCGCTTCAAACGCTTCCTTGTCGCGGAAAAAGGTGGTGACGGAGATCAAAAGATCGCTGAGCAATGCCTCGACTTCATCGGGCTTGTCACGAACGATGTCGTAGTAGCCCTTTAAGGTCTCGATGCGGTTGACCTGCATGCGGCGCGCAAGCCGACGAACCACGGTCGAGCGCTTGTATTTGGAAAAATCATGGCCGGTACGCACGCGCAGATGAGCTAGAATGCGACGTAACATGTCCTCGTCGAGATCACCCATCTCGGGAGGCCAGACCACTTCCTTTATGCGAATGAGATCAGTTAATCGTTTTGCGAGGTCGCGCATCGGAAGGATGAAATCGACTGCGCCGGTTTCGATCGCGCTGCGCGGCATCGAGGCGTAGTCGGCTTCGTTCGGGTCTTGCACAAGAATAATGCCGCCAGATTCCTTGACTGCGCGGACTCCTATCGCCCCGTCCGAGCCGGCGCCGCTGAGAATGACGGCAAACCCATCGCCAAGGCGCTCCGCCACGGAGCGGAATAGAAAATCGATTGGCAGCCGTTGCCCTCGCGGCTCATCGAACTCGGTTGCCTGCAGCCGGTGATCGACGACCTGCAAGCGCCGGTCGGGAGGGATCACGTAGACGTGGTTGGGCTCCAGGCGAGCGCTTGTCTCAACCGAAACAACCGGCATTTTTGTTCGCGTCGCCACGATGGTCGACAGTTCGCTGCGGTGCTGGGGATCAAGATGCACAACGACGATGAAGGCCGCGCCAGTGTCTTGAGGGATACTGCCGAATAGGCTTTGCAGTGCCTGAACGCCGCCCGCAGAAGCGCCGATTGCGACAATCACCGGAGCCTTGTCGTTACTTCCATTGGCCGCCTGTTCCGGAGTTTTTTCGATTGCCATGTCAAAACCTGATCAAGCGCGATTAAAGGTAAGTTCCTCCAATGCCTTTGGGTAAGCAAGCCCCGCTTCGGGAACAATTCACGAAGCAGGATCGGGTAACCCGCACCTTCTACGCAATGCATACCGTAGTCGCCAATCTAGCCGGTGTCAGCAATAGATAAGCAGATATCGCGTCCGCTTTACCCCCCAATAGCAGACATCGGCTAAACGCATTGCCAGACCGAAGGGGTTGGCGCGTGAGATCGATCACCAGCTCGCAGCTATTCCGCTGCCGCTCGTCCGCCCGTATTGATATCGGTGGCCAGCTGGTCCATGCGCCGGATCGAACTGCGGATAATGTCCATCTCATGTTCAAATTCACGCGCCTTATCGGCCCATGCCTCGGCGAGCAGCCGATGACCCGCGTCCAACGATTGCTTGTTAAGCTTGCGCGCCAGCGCCACACGCTCCTCGAGCGCGCGTTGCGCGCTTGCCAGAGCCCGGCGCAGGTTTTCGTCGAGCGCAAGGCTCATCATTTCCGCCGTATAGGCGTGACCGACGTGGCAACGATAACGCGACAGCTCGCCCTCGTCGATTTCCCACATCACACCGTGGCAATCCGGACACGCTAGAACCGAACGCCGGCCGATACCATCCATCTCGTCCATCCTGGCGTGTCCACCTCTTGCGATATCGAGCTCGAATTTGAGGCTTGGTGGGACCGGTTTCGCTTCCCCGGCCGGCTGATGAACCAGACCATCGAGCAATGCCGGCATATCCGCCAACGGGACAACGTGATCGGGCTGAACGCGGTTCAACGCAGTGAGCGGCATTTCCGAGAAGGCTGCGTCTGTCGGGTCCTGCACCACTGAAATGCCACCGGCGCGCTTGACGGCCCACAGGCCCGAAGCGCCGTCTCCCAGCGTCCCGGTGAGCACCACCCCGACCGTTCGTGCGCCGCAACACACCGCCGCGGAGCGCAGCATGGGATCGATGGCGGGACGGGCATGGTTCTCGCGCGCGCCTTCGCCCAATGCCAGCCCGAGCCCATCCACGATCAGATGCCGGTTGGGCGGCGCAATATAGATTCGAGCTTTCTTAAGCGCATCGCCATCGCTGGCAAATTCAGCGGGCAGTGGACCGGCCTCGCTGAGTACCACATCAAGCGCCGAACGAACGTGGCTGGCTACATGG
>JBAPZR010000041.1:0-3841 GCA_049285335.1 Xanthobacteraceae bacterium
CGTGGCCGCCGATGGCGTCGTAGAACGAGCGGCGCACCAGAATGAATTGACCGGTCGCGGTTGCCTCAGGACCGTCGCGCGCCTGCACGACGTGAAGATCCTGATAGAAGGCGAGCAGATAAAGCCCGCAGGGCATCGTCAGCCGTTCGGCGAAGCTCTGCAATTGCTGCCGTGGCGCGAGCGACAAAAGATCGAGCCGCTCCGCGGTGACGGCCGCGACAGCGCTCGCCATAAGATCGGGCTCACCCCAGACGTCGGCATCGATAAAGCACAGCCATGGCGCGTTGGGGCCAACCGCCTGCGCGCCGATCCAGCAAGCATGTGCCTTTCCGACCCAGCGTGGCGGCAATGGCGGACTGCGCAGCACGCCAAGTTGGGGATGTCGCTCGGCAAAGAATGTCGCGATTGCAAGCGTGGCATCGGTGGAATGATCGTCCACCACCACAATGCGCAGAGGTGGGTAGGATTGATCCACCAGACTCTGCAGACAGCGGCCGATATTGGCCGCTTCGTCGCGCGCTGGAACGATCACGGCCACTTCCGGCGCGCGGTCCGCCGGCGGCGCGCCAGCCGGTTCGAGCGTTTGAAGAAGACCGCGCTGATTGAAGGCCCGGGCAATCAGCCAAGTTACAACAGCAAGCCAAATGAACGATAAAACGAGTTCCACGGTCGCACCGTCGAGAAGGCCGCAAAAGCCCTGCGGTTTCAATTCCGTGCGGTTCTCTCGGGTTCCTCGCCACTTCAGTAGCGCCGCCGTTGCAAGCGCAGCGAGGGCCTAAGGAACATCGTATTGGCTCGCCCGTTCCATTTACACCCGGCCCCGGCGTGGACGATTCACGGTAACCACTACTCCTTTCCCGCACGGGAGCCTATGAGAGGTCTTTTAATTGCACGGAGAACGGTCAACGCAGCCATGGGTGACCACGGCTGAATTCTTCAAAAGAACGGTGATTGTTCTTTGTGTCGCCCTCGTTCCGGTGCTGATCTGGTTTTTGTTTGATGTCATACTGATCGCGGTCGGCGCGATACTAATCGGCGTTCTCTTGCATCTGGTTGCCGAGCCGCTGATCCGCTGGTGCAAGTTGCCGCAAAGCCTTGCGCTCGTGGTGTCCGGCATTCTGGTTATCGGCGTTGTCAGTGGCGCCGCATACTTGTTCGGCACGCAAATCGAAGCCGAGTTGGCAGACGTTGTTGGCCGCGCTAGCACGGCTGCGACCCAGATCACCACGCAACTGCAGCAATCGACAGCCGGAAAACTCATATTGAGTCACATCCAAGGCGGGAATGGCTTTTCCATTCCAGGTTTCCTAAGCGGAATTTTCTCAGTCAGCGTCAGGTTTCTCGAAGCACTCGTGGTGACGTTATCGGCGGTTTCTATCTCGCCGCGCAACCGGAGCTCTATCGCAAGGGGCTCGGCAAGCTCTTTCCCCAGCCACTGCGTGCAGAGGCTGACGGGACAATCGAGGATATCGGCCGGGGACTACGGCTGTGGCTGATCGGGGAACTCATCCAGATGGTGCTGATCGGCGGCCTCACCACAATCGCCGTTTTGCTCATTGGGCTGCCGTCGCCGCTCGCCTTGGGTGCGATCGCCGGACTCGCCGAATTTGTTCCATATCTCGGTCCGATCGTTGCCGCGGTGCCTGCCGTTCTGGTAGCCACAACCAAAGGGGGCGCCTTCATATTCTGGACAGTGATCGCCTATCTCTTGATCCACCAACTAGAAGGAAACCTAATTGCGCCTTTGATCCAGCGGCGGCTTGTCTTTATTCCGCCCGCGGTCATGCTTTTGGCGATCGTGATCATTCTGTTCGTGTTTGGGGGCGTATCTGTCATCTTTGCCGGCCCCCTTGCAGTGATTATCTTTATTGCCATCAAGAAACTCTATGTACGCGATAGCCTCGGCGAAGCAACCGCGCTGCCCGGCGAATCGCAGAAGCGTGGTCGGCTGCAAGTGCCGCGTTAGCGACCGTGTTAACGATCGGAGTCCACTCGTTGTCCGCGGCCGCGACCTTCGTCTATGTTTCCGATGCCGACGACGCCACCAGCTCGCCAATTCGACGCGCTATCCGGTAGGCAAGGGCGCGAACTGGATCGAGATCGTCGAGGTGAAGTGAGGGACTAATCCTGACCCTAATCTCAATTGCGGCAGTGCATGAGTCCGCTTGTGGCACTTAGACATATCGGTCCTGCTGAATCACGTCCGCTTCTCCCACTTCGAAAATCCTCTATTTAGGCTCAGGTCCAACGAGGTTGGGCGCTGGCAACTTTGGCAGGTCAGCCCAATGCAGCTTTTTGTAATCGAAGCCCATTTCCAACGTCGGTTTAATGATTGCAAAATAGGGTGAGATATCGAAATCGCGCGGCATGTACAGTCCCGACTGGCGGATTGCCAGGACTTCGCGCCGTGCTGCTTTGCTCTCCAGTTGTGTAACCTTGGGCAGAATCGGATAGCGCACCGATTGAAAGGCCGATGCGATCAACGCAGAACAAATGAACTTGGTGGGACTACCCGATCCGAGCGCCACCATCCGTCGCCCCCAGCGCTGTGGAACCGGCAACGGTATCAAATACCGGCCGAGATCGAAGATATTCCTAACGTCATAGTTGAGGTCGATGCATTTAATCGCGTAAGCGCAAACCTTCTCCAGATCCTCCGGAGTGAGGCCAATTGGACGACAGATGCGGGTATGGAAGTGAGAATATCTTGAAAGTGGGGATGAAACAACTCCCTCGCCGATGTTTGCATCTATCAATACGTGAGGCTCACCATTCGAAGTCTTTCTACCTCTAATCGGACCGACATAGAGCACTCCGTGCGACCAAGTCGAGTGGGTTAGATATTTAATAACTCCAGCGATGTGGGTATTACTCTCGACCAACAAGACATCGCCGGGCCGCAACAGGCGCCGCAGCATTTCCAGATCGCTTGAGAGAAAAGGCTCATAACCTCTCGCCGGCTGTTCAAGGTACCGGACAATGGCGCGACCAACGGTGCGGAGTCCCCAGCTCATGAAATTAGCCGCAGCGCGAACAGCCAGGAGCGCGGAAATTTGTCACCTTGGCGCGAACAATGGCTGGCAGGCACCCGGAATGCGCTTATTGTTTAGCACCGTGACGGGGTGCTTGCTACACTTCTCTTTGATCTGACGCAGACGCAAATTCGGCAATTTTTGGAGCCTAAGGTGACACGCGCCGATGTTGTTACTCGCGACCATGCCGGCGAGGTGATCGAATGGGCTGCGTTTGCTGCAGTGGTGCTGAGAAACGGCAAAGCCACAACCGGAGCGGTATCAGGTCTATTTGACGCAGCCGTTTGCCATCAGGCTATTATTCGGCGGCCAACGGCGAGGATTCCTTACCTTCGAGCGCGCGTAATCGCGCCGCTTCTCGGGCAATGTAATCACGCGTCGTCGGCACGACGCCCTGCCGCTTCGTAAGTTGCAATTGAAAGACCATCATCGCCTGTTGCCGGAACGCCATTTCCGAAGCGGCGAGGTAGAATTCCCACATGCGCACAAATCGCGTGTCGTAAAGTTGCGCTACCGCGTCGCGATGGGCGAGGAAGAGGTCTCGCCACGCTTGGAGCGTCTCGGCGTAGTGCAAGCGCAGAATTTCGATGTCATCGAGCAGCAGCCCTGTGCGTTCTATCGCCGGGAGCACTTCCGACAGCGCTGGAATGTGACCCCCGGGAAAAATGTATTTTGCAATCCAAGGATTGGTAATATTCGGGCCTTCGGAACGACCGATTGCAGAAAGGACCATAATCCCGTCGTCCTCCAGAAGCGCTGCGCATTTGCGGAAGAACACGTCGTAAAAACCGACGCCTACGTGTTCAAAC
>JBAPZR010000042.1:0-9183 GCA_049285335.1 Xanthobacteraceae bacterium
GGTAGGAGATCATCATGTGTTCGGCGATTTTTGCCGCCATCCTTGCCGCAATTGTTGTCGCGGGTTTTGCCCCTGATTCCGCGCGCGCCCAAACAGCTCCGGCGGCGCCGTCGGCCGAAAACCTTGCCGCGGCGCGCGAACTCGTTGAGGCAGCAAAAATGACGGACAACTTCAAGCAGGTGCTGCCGGTACTGTTGCAGAACCTTAAGCAGACCGTCGTGCAAAACCGACCCGAGGTGGAAAAGCAATACGAGGCGCTGATGCCGCGCTTCAATCAGGCCGCAACCCAAAGACTCAACGAACTCAGCGACACCATGGCAACCATCTATGCTCGCAATTTCAGCGTCGACGAATTGCGTGACATAACCGCGTTCTTCCGCTCGCCGACCGGCCAAAAATATCTGCAACTCGTGCCGACCCTGACCAAACAAAGCGTGGCGGCCGGTCAGCAGTTCGGACAAGAGATCGTGCAAGAAGTACAGCGCCTCAGCGAACAGACCCGCCAATGATGGCCGTTCTCAGCGAGACGCGATTGGTCCACCCAGACGCCGACCTATAGTCCGCCCATTTTGCAGACGAGCTTCCATTCGTTGTCGGTCACGGGTTGGACGGAAAGGCGCGCATATTTCACAAGCGCCATTGCTTTGAGTTTCGGCTCCGCCTTGATCGTCGCGAGAGTGACGGGCTTGGACAAAGCCTCAAGCGCGCCCGTTGTCACTGCAACCCACGGCTCGCCCGCTTTGGCTGTCGGATCGGGATAGGCTTCGCGAAGGACTTCGCCGATGCCGACGACCTGTTTCTCATCGCCGGTGTGATAGAAGAAAAATTTCTCGCCCTTCTTCATTTCCTTAAGATACCGCCGAGCGGTGAAGTTTCGCACCCCGCTCCACGTTTCGCCTTTGCCGCCGCGTTTCACCTGGTCGGTCCAGGAAAATTCTTCCGGCTCGGTCTTCAAGAGCCAATATGCCATTGTGGTTTTCTCCGTCGTGTCCTTGTTCGCGCCTATTCTTTGAATGCCGTTAAGCTTCCGCTTTGAACGGGCGGGTCATCAGCGACTCGATGACTGCATCCACGCTCGTCTGCTCGGCAAGGAGCGCGGCTACAGCCGCGGCGATCGGCATGTCGACCGAGCGATCGCGCGCCATTTCGAGAAGCACGGGCGCCGTGAACACGCCCTCGGCAAGGCCGGCGTGGATGGCGTCGGGCTTTTCGCCGCGTCCAAGCTTGACGCCAAAGGTGAAATTGCGGGATTGCGGGCTCGAACAGGTGAGAAGAACGTCGCCGAGACCGGACAGACCCATCATGGTCTCGGGCTTGGCGCCATAGGCTCTGCCGAAGCGAACGAGTTCGGCAAAGCCGCGCGTGGTCAGCGCTGCGAGCGCGCTCGCCCCGAGCCCGCGGCCGGTGACGATGCCGGCGGCGATGGCGAGCACATTCTTCGCCGCGCCGCCGATCTCGACGCCGCGCACGTCGTTCGAATGATAGGGCCGGAACGTCGCCGAGCCGACTGCTCGTGCAAGCGCGCCAGCAAGTGCGTCATCAGCCGCGGCAAGCGTGACCGCGGTCGGCATGCCGCGCGCCACATCGGCGGCAAAGCTTGGTCCGGACAAAATCGCCGGTACGGAGTTGCCGGCGCATTCTGCGATCACTTCGGTCATGAATTTTTTGCTGCGCCGCTCGATCCCTTTGGCGCAGACGATCACGGGGGTCCGCTTTGCCAGCAAAGGCGAAAGCGATTGTGCAACCGCGCGCACCGCTTGCGCAGGCACCACAAGCAGGATCGCCGAAGCGCGCGCGGCTTCGGCAAGCTCGCTCGCGATGGTGATGCGCTCATCGATGCGGGCGCCGGGCAGGAATAGGCTCTCGCGGTTTTTCTTAAGCTGCTGCGCGTTCTTTGGATCGTGCTCCCAGAGCGTGACGTTTCGCCCGGCCCGCAAGCAGGTCGAAGCGAGCGCCGTGCCCCAAGCGCCCGCACCGATGACCGCGATGTGATTGAACGCCATGTTCTGCCGGAGCGATTGTGCTACCAAAATCAAAGAGCCTGGCCGCGCAGGAGTTTCGGCACCTCGCCGACGAGACCCGCCGCCTCGCGAATGAATAGCCGCTTGAGACCGGGAAGCCGATCCACCAAGCCCAAGCCCACGTCGCGGACAAGCCGCAACACATCGGAGCGATTGGAGAACAGCCGATTGAGACTGTCGGTGGCAACACCCATGGCCATCGTGTCGAAACGGCGCCACCGCTGATACCGCTCGAGAATATCCGGCGAGCCCGGATCGAGCCCCAGCCGCGCGGCGTCGACAATCACTTCGGCGAGCGCGGCGACGTCCTTCAATCCCATATTGAGCCCCTGCCCCGCGATCGGATGAATAAGATGCGCGGCATCGCCAATGAGCGCGATCCGCTCGGCGACGAACGCGCGGGCGACGAAAAAACCGAGCGGGTGAGCGCGCCTTTTGCCGACTGCTTTGATGTCGCCGAGATGCAGTTTGAAACGCTGTTCGAGCTCGGCGTGGAACGCATCGTCGGGCAACGCCATGATGCGCTCGGCCTCCGGCGTCGTTTCGGTCCATACGATCGAGGCCCGACGGCCCTTGAGCGGTAGAATCGCAAATGGCCCAGCGGGAAGAAAATGCTCTTCGGCGCGCCCGTGATGATCGCGCTCGTGTTCGACATTGATCACGATCGCCGACTGGCCGTAGGTCCAGCCGTGGGTCGCGATACCGGCGCGGCCGCGGATCGTCGAGCGCGCGCCGTCGGCGGCGACGAGAAGGCGCGCGCCCAACGCGCTGCCATCGCCGAATTCAACGCGAATGCCGGCGGACGCAACGGCGAAATTCGTCACGGCGCCGGTCCGCAGATCGACGCCGGCGTCGCGCGCCTTCTCGGCAAGCGCAGCAACGAGGCGGCGATTGTCGACCATGTGAGCGAACGGCTCGCCGGGTTCGACTTCGCCTGCGAAGGTGAGAAAGGTCGGCCGCATTGCGTCGTTGAGACGGCTATCGGTGACGACCATATCGAGAATGGGCTGCGCTTCGTCGGCGACGCGGTCCCATACGCCGATCGTCTCGAAGAGCCGGCGCGCCGCCGCGACGATCGCCGAGGCGCGCTCGTCATCGGCGTGGCTTGTTCCGAGCGTCGGGTCCGCGACGGTCACCGAGAACGCCTGCCCGAGCGCCTGGCGCAGCGCGACGGCAAGCGTCAGCCCGGCGAAACCGCCTCCGGCGATCAGGACATCGGCATCGTAATGGGCATTGTGACACGGCATACTACAGAATCCGTATGACAACCCTACGCGGCTGCCATTATCAATTCTACTCTAGCAGATTTGCTCCTCACCATAACCACGGCCGGTTTCCCGGCCGTCGGACGATCCGGAGGATTACGCCATGGTTTCCGCCGTTCAGGAGCTGGTCGATATTCTTAATCTCGAGCCGATTGAGCTCAATTTGTTTCGCGGTCGCTCGCCGCAGTCGCGCTGGCAACGGGTGTTCGGCGGGCAAGTCATCGGTCAGGCGCTCGTAGCGGCCTGCCGCACCCTGAACGATGTGCGCGCCCGCCCGCCGCATTCGCTGCACGCTTATTTCCTCATCGGCGGCGATCCAAAAGTGCCGATCATCTACGAAGTGGATCGAATCCGCGACGGCCGGAGCTTCACCACCCGGCGCGTGGTGGCGATCCAGCACGGCCACGCGATCTTCTCCATGTCGGTTTCATTTCACATCGATGAGCCCGGTCTGTCGCATCAATTCGAAATGCCCGATGTGCCAAAACCGGAGGATTTGCCAAGCGAAGCGGAATTCAAGGAGAAGGTGTGGCCGCTGATGCCCGAAGCGGTGCGGCGCTATTACGAGCGCGAACGGCCGATCGAACTGCGGCCGGTCGAATACAAACGCTATATCGGCGAGGCGCCGCAAGACGGCCGCTTTCACGTCTGGGTTCGCGCCACCGGCCGGCTGCCTGACGAGCCGGCGATCCATCAATGCGTCCTTGCCTATGCGTCCGACATGACGCTCCTCGATGCCGCGCTCATCGCGCACGGCCGTACGGTTTTCAGTGACGACATCATGGCGGCGAGCCTCGATCACGCTTTGTGGTTTCATCGCCCTTTCCGCGCCGACGAATGGCTGCTCTATGCGCAGGACAGCCCCAACCTCACCGGATCGCGGGGCTTCGCCCGTGGGCTCATCTTCTCGAGCGACGGTCGATTGGTCGCTTCGGTCGCTCAGGAGGGACTATTGCGCCAGCGGCGCGCATGATCGCGTTCGCGCGGCAAGCGAGGTGAACGGACGACTAAAACCTGCTAAGTCGTCGAGCCGAGCAATGGCCGGAATAAGGCCCCCATGCAGTTCCTGCGAGCACAATGAGGATGTCATGTACGCCAATCTTGAACTTTTCATCGACGGTCAATGGCTCGGCGGCAACGGCCGCCGTGGCGAGGAAGTGATCAATCCGGCGACCGAAAAGCCGCTCGCGCATTTGCCGCATGCCAGCCAAGCCGATCTCGATGCCGCACTTAAAGCCGCCAAGAAAGGCTTCGCGGTTTGGCGCGCGACGTCCGCCTATGATCGCGCCAAGATCATGCGCAAGGCCGCCGACCTGATGCGCGAACGTCAGGACGCGATTTCGAAGGTTCTGGTCCAGGAGCAGGGCAAGGTCTATCCCGAGGCGCGTGCCGAGGTGATCACTTCCGCCGACATCATCGACTGGTATGCCGAGGAAGGCCGCCGCGCCTATGGCCGCATCGTGCCGGGCCGCGGCAAAGGCGTCCGGCAGATGGTGATGCAGGAACCGGTCGGCATTGTCGCCGCCTTCACGCCCTGGAACTTCCCGACGCTGACGCCGGCGCGAAAGATCGGCGGCGCGCTCGCCGCCGGCTGTTCTCTTATTCTCAAAGCATCGGAGGAAACGCCCGGCGCATGCGTCGAGATGGTGCGCTGCTTTGCCGATGCGGGCCTGCCCGCCGGCGTGCTCAATCTGGTGTTCGGCGTCCCGGCGGAAATCTCCGAGCACCTCATCGCCAAGGACGACGTGCGCAAGATTTCCTTCACCGGCTCGATCCCGGTGGGCAAGCATCTCGCCACGCTCGCCGCCAAGGGCATGAAGCGCGCGACCATGGAACTCGGTGGCCATTCGCCGGTGGTCGTGTTCGCCGACGCTGATCCGGAAAAATCCGCCGAGGCGATCGCGGCGTTCAAATACCGCAACGCCGGCCAAGTTTGCATTTCGCCGACGCGGTTCTATGTCCAGGAGCCGGTCTATGACCGTTTCCTTTCGCGGTTCACCGAATATGCCAGGTCGATCAAGCTCGGCGACGGTCTCGAAAAGGGCAACACCATGGGACCGATGGCGAACGCGCGGCGCATCGACACCATGGAAGCCTTCGTCAACGACGCCAAAGATCACGGCGGCAAGATCGTCACCGGAGGCAATCGCCGCGGCAACCAGGGCTATTTCTTCGAGCCGACGGTCATCACCGACGTTCCCGACGACTGCAAAATCATGACGCAGGAGCCGTTCGGCCCGGTGGCGCCGGTCGTGACGTTCAAGACCTTCGACGAAGTCGTCGAACGCGCGAATTCGCTGCCCTACGGGCTTGCTTCGTACGCGTTCACGAGTTCGGCGCAGACCGCGACCAATATCGCCGACGCGTTGCAATCCGGCATGGTCGGCGTCAACTCGATCGCCATCTCGACGCCGGAGACGCCGTTCGGCGGCATCAAGGAATCCGGTTACGGCAGTGAAGGCGGCATCGAAGGGCTCGCCGCTTATCTGAACACGAAATTCATTTCGCAGGCTTAGCAATTCGCGTTGCGAGAACGCGCGCTGCCCACGCGGCGGCGCGCTGCTCTTCGCGCCGCGCGGTGCCGCAGTACCCTTCTGCGCGCGCGCGGCCTCCTGCTTCCTTGCCGAACCCGTTGCCTGACAGACCACGGCCAGCCAATTGCGAAATATTCCAATGGCGACCCCACAGGACACACAGCGAGCGCCGTTGACTCGTCCAGAGTGGGGGCTACCCTTAATTCATGGTACGTCTCGGGCTCGTCTGGTGTCTGTCACTTGCGCTAATAGAGCCGGTATTTGCTGGTCCTCCCTACATTTCAGATGATCCGGAACCGACCGATTACCGACATTACGAGATTTATACCTTTAACTCCGGCACGAACTCCCGCGACGCTACCGATGGTGAAACTGGCGTTGATTTCAACTACGGTGCCGAGACGCTGCCACATCCGGGACAGGCGGCAGCACAGACCGGGTAAGGTCGAGATAGAGCGCGCATGTACCGTGCGCTCAATCCCGACATAACCGTGCTCGACCGAATAACGCCCAACACTTCGCCAAGTGTCATTGTCTTTGCAGGCCGGGTGTTCAAGGAACCATCCTCCGTCGCAACATGTGTGCGGCTTCGAAAAATAGCCGGATTGCTTCAATTGACGAAGGTATGACAAAGCAGGCGCATGTCGATCGCGATCTCGTTCATCTGCGTTCTGCAAATTTCCCCACTTGCATCCGATGCATTGAAATCAACGTAAGATGAAGATTTATCACCTTTCGGAAGGGGTCGAAGATATTTCTCACCTTTCAAAAAGAGATTTTAAAGATGAAAATATAATTCTGATTCCCGTATTTTACGCGACTGCCATCTCTGCATGGTAGCCTTCAAATTCTCTCAATTTTTCGCAAGCACGGCCGGTCTGAAATGAACCGAAGGACATTCCTCAAGAGTGTTGGCAGCGGCGGCCTTTCGAGAGTCCTCCCAGCTGGCTTGATATACAGCCATGCTTTCGCGCAGCAAACGGCTCCAAATAGAATCGTCAAACGATTTTCCACGCCGGCGAAAATTCGGGATTTGCCTGGAACCGGGCAATCACAATTTGATGACTTGTGGCATATGCACCTGGAGGCTTTCACACAACAGGCCATTTGCGGCGATCCCTGGAGCAAGGCTGGGATGTCGCACGAACTTTACTACTACAATCCAACCTCTACGTTGATCGCCGGCGCGGTCCAACTCGCGATGATCTCGTGGATTGCTTTCCCGAATCGGCTGAATCAGTATTTCGGGACAGCGACGGCATTGCCTTTCAATCCTTACAAGCTGCCTCAGAACTCCGTGTGGGAGCTGGCAGATCATGGTTTTTATAGCGACGAAGCTGGCCGGCGACATGCTTTCCCGGAGGTCCCACAAAACACTTGCCCCCAAGCCGACTGGCAAGGTCCGCGGCGTCGTTTCGGGCCGTATGGCCCGCGTGGCTGGCAAGACGAATATTGCGAATGGAGCGTAACCAGAAACGCACAGGGCAAGATCGCGCGGGTGGATTTCGTCTGTGAGAATCCCGAATATTGGCACGTCCTGTGGAGAGTGAATCCGGAGCGCGTCGCTCAACTTTATCAGGATATTTTGAACTTTGGACTTCCGTCAGGGAGCACCGATGCCGTGCGGGTTGCGAAAGCAGATCTTGAATTATCGGATCCCGTGACGGGAAAGCCGGTTATCGATCCTTCGACAGGCGCGTCCGTTTACAATCCGCTGAACAAGTGGAATCGAGGTACGCTTTCGATCCGCGGTAAAGCAAATGCGACGGGTGGGGCGATTCACCTCACAGCACACCAAACACTTTGCAGACCGAACTGGTAAGCGCGGGTGCGGTCGCCACGATTTTAAGAGACGTGGGCAATGAGGACGCGCAGCGTTTGGGGTGCTGCAGCCAGAATACTCAGCCCTACAGGAACAGCGACTTTCACATTGGTCAGATCGTAAATCAGATCGTCGGCTCCGGTGAAGGGCATAGAGTGACGGTGGCTGACCCGGTGGGCCTTTATATTCAGAAGCCGGACTTCAGCGCGTACGACCTGCCTGATGATCCAAAGCTACCGAAAGGCGCTGCTGTGGCTGATTGCTGGCACGTCGTGCGCGGCACGGAAACGTTGAACGACCCCGTCAGTGGGCAACAATTTCCGGGCGATTTCATTTTGCATGCGGCCTTTCAGATCCCACAGTCGTGGATCGAGGCCGGCGTTTCCTTCACGGTGGGGGATATAACGATCAGACAAAATGGCGTTGCAACGCCCATCCGTTATGCAGCGCAAATCGCGGAGACTTTTCAGATTGGCCTTTTTGCATGGGCAATTCGGGCGAACGCTCCCGAAAATCCCCAAGCCTGCGTTGCCGACTTGAAGCCGCCTCGGGTCGAACCGATCCAGCTGTTGTACGAGGAACTATGGAATGCGTATTACGCCACGCCCATCGACGATGCTTCTCCGATTCCGAACAATATGACGGCAAATTCCCTGGTGCTTCCAGCGGAAGTCTCTCGGGGCGCAACCGATCTTAACATGGTTCTCGTGTGCGGAACGGTCACGTTGGGTCCCAATGGCGAGCTGCCGACGATAACGGTGCCGACTTCAGACATCGAAATCAAAGTCACGGGCGCCCGCGATGTGTCTTATGTGATCCCTGGGCACACTTACCCGTCGCCCGCCAAACTCCTGACTTTGAAAGTGGACGTCAACGGACGCGCACGACTCGGATTGAAAGACATTTTGGTCACCAACTTCGGCCAATCCGCCGGAGACGCTGCGCCGGGTTTCTTTAATGTCGTTGGCAGGGACCAGCTTTAGGACGCGAGCGTCAACCACTGGAACGAAACAAAAACGTAAGCTTAAAAGGCGAGGTTCGAAACGCCTCGAAAGACATGAATAGGCTCCTGATTTCAGCAATACTTTTGTCAAGCGTGCTCCCCATTGCAAATGCCTCGGCACAAGAGGCCGACCAGCCTGCCATCCATGGAATGCTGATGGTCGGCAGGAGCAACATTTATCTTTCTCACTTGCCGATGTTCCACAGCCCGCATGAGTATCAGGCGATCGTCGAGGTCGATCTTGGAGAAGCGGGCGACAGCGTCTATCTGGAAGACCGGAAAAGTCATCCGCTGGAGAACGTCTACACCCTGCAACCGCAGGAAAAATTTGTTCTCCCGGCAATGATTCAGAATCCAACGACTTTCGGCGCGAAAATCTACCGCGGACACTTTGAGCGCGGCGGTACGGTCATCGCCGAGTCTGTGCCCGTCAAAATCACCAAGGTGATTTATTTCAAGAAATTTGAAACGAATGCCAGTAAGCCGGCGGGACTTTACTACATTTTATTTGGGAGCAGTCGCGAACAATTTGTTGCCC
>JBAPZR010000043.1:0-4631 GCA_049285335.1 Xanthobacteraceae bacterium
TTGTAGTGGTGCTGGCGTCTGCGATGACGGCGGCGCTGGCGTCGGCGATGACGGCGGCGCTTGCGCCGTCGGCTGGTGCGCGGGAACAGCAACGGGTCGTCGGGGAGGAGACGCCGCGATCTTGTTAGCGATTTCCTGATGCAGCTTAGCGATCTCACGTAAAACCTGATCCTGACCGACTGCGAGCTGCTCGACAGTGGCTCGCACGGCAGCAAGACGCTGCTCAACGCTCTGTTGCACCGCTGCGATATCTGACTCCATCTGTTGGACCTGCTGCTGGTCGAGTGAAGGGACGACGAGCGTTGTCGAACCGCTCCGGGCGGTCTCCGAACCGGCCTGCGTGAGTGGCGCCGCTTGCGGCATCTTCGGCGCTGGCAGTTGAACAGCAGTGTTTTCAGGACCGGTGGACGGCTTGGTCCAGCCAAGCTGTTGAACCCAGTCTGCAATCATTTGTTTGGCCTCCGGTGACCAGCCAAGCGAGGGGGCGTTTGCGGCTACTATCTGCTTGGTTGCCTCGCCGTAAGATTGCCAAGCCAGCGTGCCAGCGACACCCATACAAATTGCAAACAGGTAGCGGGAGAACCGTCGTGAAGCTCGCCTTTTCGGCTGGCTTCTAACTGCTCGGATGCGATCGGAAGTCTCGTCATCAAGATGATCACTGATCCGGGGAACAAGACTAGGCAAATCCTCCACAGGCCTTGCCTGATGGTTTCTGCGCGGGAAGTCTTCAGTTTGTTCATTTAATTCATCATGAGAATGCAAATCCTCTAAGGGCTTTGCTTGATGGTGTGTATGTGGGAAGTGTTCGGGTTGTTCGTTTAATTTATCACCAGGATGCAAATCCTCCGCAGGCTTTGCCTGATGGTTTGTATGTGGGAAGTCTTCGGGTTGTTCGTTTAATTTATTATTGGAACGCAAATCCTCCACAGGCTTCGACCGATTGCCTGTACGTTGAAGATCTTTGAGAGAGGCACGTAACCGTTGGTCAAGCTCACGAAGCATATCATCAGGATCCGACCCAGGGCCGGCTGACTGGCGCTTGATAGTTGCTATTTTCGCAGCCATTTCATCAGCAAGGTTCATCGGCGCGTTTCCCACATTGGGAGCATTGTAGCTCCGATGGCAGCTACGACTTCAGCGGATTTATCACGGCTTTATTGCGGCTCTTTCGTGGGAATACCGGACGTGCCTAGGACCTTCCAGGGCTGCGCTTCGAGATCGCAATGGGGCTCTGCTTTGGGGGACCGACCATTGTGCCGGTCACTTAATTTTAAAGATGACTGGCTTGTAACCAATTTTTAACCATGCGACCGCCTAATCGAGGGAGTCCCCCCGGTCAAATGCGGAGCGAGCAGATGTTCGGAAAAAGCGATTTAGTAGACAGTCTCAACCGCGATCTCACTCAGGCCCGCAATAAGCGTGATGCCCTTGCTTCCGGTGTCACTGCGCTCACCGCACAAATCGCTGAGTTAGAAGCGCGCCTGTCCGCAGAAAACGATCGACGGGAGCGCGAACGCGCCGCTAGCGAGATCGAAGCGATTAAAAAGCGAGTGCGAGAGGGTCACTTGGCGTTTGCGCCTGCTATAGCCGCAATCCGCAACGCGACCGAACTGGCGGAGACAATCGTTCCTGCGACTCGCGAACTTAATGAGTTACTTGACGTAATTGCCAGTGAGGTCGGCAAATCAATCGACGGTTTTTTGGGCAACTTGGACCGGCGGATCGAGGCGTTGCGATCACCGGAACTGCCACAGGCCCTCAATAGATCTCCCGAGTTGCGGCTGGTTCACGCTGCACCGGAACAGTCCCTCAATGTGTTGCCCGAGCTGCTGCAAAACAATGATGGCATTCCCTGTCTTCCACAATGGCTCGGTAAGTCCACAAAAAATGAATCAATTGAAGATCGGTGCTGTACAACAGCAGCGTGAATGTTGCCACTTGGTTGTCGAAGTAGTCCAAGCCGCACCCACGATCGCCGACCGGCGTTTTTGCTGATCGGGCGTCGCGATCACATTGGCTTCGTTTCGCAATATGGCGCCGCCGTCATCCTAGATCTTTTTCTTCTGCTGTCGCTTTTTCAGCCGCACCCCCGCGCCTCCGCCATTCTCGTCGATGAATTCGACGCCGGCCGATTCTAGTGCCAACCGAATCTTTGACCCTGTTTGGTCCCGTCCGCCCAATGGACCATCTTGCGCCTCCAAACGCTTGATGGTTGGGATCGACACGCCGGCAGCGGCCGCCAATTCCTCTTGTGACCAAGCCAGAAGTGAGCGGGCAGCTTTGACCCCGCACCGCATGGGCGCGGCGCTGACCTATGCCCGCCGCTATGCCTTGTTCACGCTGGTCGGTATTGCCGGCGAGGACGATGTCGATGCACCGGATCTCACGGAGCCCACTCCGGAAGCTCAAAAGCCGAAGATCAAGACTGGCGCGAAGCAATTCGGATCGCCGCGCAAGTCGCAGAAGCACAGATAGGTCTGCTTCTGCTTCGCACCGGACTGAGCTTTCGGTGACCCTATCGGCAAGCTTAAGAGCCGAGTTGCGCCGCGAAATCGAAGCGCTCACCTCGGCTGACGATGCGGCACTCTGGGCGCATCGACGGTTGGCAGCAAAGGACCAATTATCCGCGGCCGACGCGCAACAGGTGGAGGAAGCCTTCGCCGCCAAGTTGGCAGCGATCCCGGCACAAAAGCGGAAAAACAGGCGAAGCTGCGGCGAAACGCGGCGATCAAAGCGTAGCCGAGAAGACCGCTGGACCACCGATCGACAAAAGCGTTCTCGGCTTCCCAGAACCACGCCGTCTTCGTGACCGCCACCATATCCGACACGTCATGAAACAGCCCTGTCTGATTTGCGGTCGGCGGCCGTCGGATCCTCATCATTTACGCTTTGCTCAATGTCGCGCGCTCAGTCGCAAGGAGAGCGATGAATTTACGGTGCCGCTATGTCGCACGCACCACCGCGAGCTCCACCGGGCGATGAAGGATCATGGTGGCAGAACACCGGAATAGATCCGCTCACAGTTGCCGGTGCACTCTGGCTTGAAACCCATCCGCTCCGGAGAGTGGAAGACACGGCTACAAACGGCATGGCCATGGACAATACAAACGACACTCTTTGAGCATCTGGCGCCGCCCAATGCAGGTTGCTCCAGTGAGCAAGCACTAACAACGCGTCATCTGCCGAGATAGGTCCTGAGCAAAGCGGGGTCCGACGATACGCTCATAGTGCCAGGGTCTATGTCGAGGAACTCGCAGCGCGCGAAGCGATCCTTCTCATCAACAGGTATGGTCGCGTCTATGCCTAGTTTGGCGCGGACTCCGTTCTTGCCAACACGAATGTATTCGTGGCCGCGTGCTTCGGGGATTACAAAAAGATCGCGGGATGCCTCCATCCGAGTTGCCAGAGCATATTCAACGTCATGCGGATTGCGGATATTGATGTCATCGTCGACGACAATGACCAAATCCAGGTCCTTGAGGGCACCGAAAGCGGCGAGAATGGCATTACGCTGCATGCCTTCGTGTTGCGGACTCGATTTGCGGACTTGCAGTACTGCATGGAAGCGATGCAGGCCACCCAAAGTCATCTCCGCGTCGACGACGATCGGCACCGCAGCATGCAGCACCTTAAGCAAACTTGCCTCCAGTACGTATTTCCGCAGCATCGTCGTTTCATGCCCATAGCCATTGATAGCTTGGTAGACAGGCCGTTCGCGGTGCGTCACGGCCGTGACCTCGAAGATTGGGGCATCGCCGGGCGGCGATAGGTAGCCAACAAATTCACCGAAAGGCCCCTCCGCAATCATCTGGTCGGGTAGAATGCGGCCTTCAAGTACAATCTCGGCATCGGCGGGAACGAGAAGGTCTTGCGTGACGCCTTTTACTACCGGTAACGGTCGACCGCAGAAGCCGCCGGCGGCAGCAAGCTCATCAGCGCGTTCGGGCATCTGCGAGCCCATTGTCGCGGCGGTGTACTGCAGCGCGATATCGACGCCGATACACACAACGACAGGTAAGGCCACGCCCGACCGCTTGGCGCGCTCGAATGCAAGCCGCAGATGTCGGCCGTAATCTAGCTTGATAGCTGTCCGACTGGGCCCGATGAGTTGCAATCGATGATAAGAAGCATTGTAAATTTTGGTCTCGGGATCGCAGACGATGACAACACCGGCGGTGATGAAGCGGCCAGCATCTTTCGCAGTGTGAAACAGCACCGGCAGCATGCGCGAAAGATCAATCTTGTCGGTGTGAACGTGTTGCTGTGCCGAAGATTTCCCAACCAAAATCGGTGGGATCGGCGCGTTCAGCGCTCGACCAATTGCGGTACGAATCCCATGAAAATCGACACCAAAAGCGGCCTCGCAGTTAGGTTGGCAGCACAAAAGATTGCCGATAATTGGAATGTCGTAACCATCAACTTCGGTAAAGAGCAACGCTGGTCCGCCATCGCGCTGTTTCATCACACCGGCCACAGCGAGATTGGTATCGATCGGTGATGTGAAAGCTTCGACGCGGCTCCGATTGATCATACGATCGAGCGCAGCACGAAAGCTCGTGTCCAGGACTTCCGCATTCGAAATCATGACTTTACCCCTGCACGGTGCAGTCTAGAAGGACAGGACGCCACCG